>CAXTQD010000101.1:0-8249 GCA_964246175.1 uncultured Chthoniobacterales bacterium
CCCCGCCACCGCCTTCCTCATCGTGTCCTGCGGCCTGCTGCCGTTGTCAGCCCGTGCACAGACGGCGGCTCCCCCGCCGTACGGACAGCCGACCGTGTTCACGAAGGAACAGGCGCAAGCCCAGAGCAAGACGCAGATGACCCAGGCGCAAATCCAATACATCAGCTTGTTGGAACGCGGCTTCGACCAGCTTTCCAATATTGTCACGGCCAACTCCTACCACCTCACGAAGGACGAGGTGGTCGCAGGCTTCGGCGACGCCTTCAACGCGCAGACGCAGCAGGAAGGAGCCTTGATGCTCTCGACGATCATCAAGGCCAATCGCATCCTCGGCCGTGACGACCGGTGGATGACCCAGGACTGGGTACAGACTTGGGTGGCGGTGTACCGGCTCGACCCGGCGACGGGTGACCCACTGCCGGCTGCGCCGTGACGGTGGGCACCGGGCTGAGATTGGATTACCGGAGACGGCTTGGTATGTGGACGTTCGCCCCAACTGACAGGGTGAGATGGTCCGAAGCAGCCACCCATTCTCTCTGGCTGAACGTTCCCAGCAGAAAAGATCTAGGCACCGCCTCAGAGGAGGCAGCCCTGCCTATTTGTTATGGGCGGCAACTTCGTTGCCTGTTCAGTACACGTCGCGCTTGTAACGCTTCGCCTTCTTGAGCGCTTCGACGTACGCCGCGGCTTCCTCCGGGGTCTTGCCGCCAGCGGTTTCAACAATCTTGTGCAGCGCCGCGTCCACATCCTTCGCCATGCGGCTGGCATCGCCACACACGTAGAAGTGCGCGCCGGCTTCCAGCCACTGATAAAGCTCTGCGGCGTTCTCCAGCATCCGGTGCTGGACGTAGACCTTCTCCTCTTGGTCGCGCGAAAACGCCACGTCCAGGCGCGTCAGCAGGCCGTCACGCTGCATCGCTTCGAGTTCCTCGCGGTACAAGTAATCGTAGGCCGCCTTCTGGTCCCCGAAGAACAGCCAGTTCTTGCCCGTCGCCCCCGACGCCTTGCGGTCTTGCAAGAATGCACGGAAGGGTGCGATGCCCGTGCCCGGGCCCACCATGATCACCGGCAGCGTGCCGTCCTCGGGCAGCCGGAAATGCTTCGCACTGTGGAAAAACAGCGGCACCGTCACGGGATGATCCGCGCGCTCGGCCAGGAACGTCGAGGCCACCCCCTTACGCTGGCGGCCGTGGGCCTCGTACCTGACCGTGGCAACCGTCAAGTGCGCCTCGTCGGGATACGCTCGCGGACTGGACGAAATCGAGTACAGCCGCGGCTGTAACTTGCGCAGCAGTTTGACGAACTCCTCCGGCGTGAAATGCACCGACGGGTGCGTCAGCAGGAAGTCGATCACTTCCATGCCGTAGACGTGCTTTTCCACGTCCGCCTTGCGCGCGGGGTCGGCGAGGAGTTCGCTCAGCACGGACGAGCCCTCCGAGTGCGCCGCCATCGCCTCCAAGAATTGCTTGGACGGCTGCGTGATCTGGTAGTGCCGGGTGAGCGCCTGCCGCAACGTCACGGGCGCGCCGTCGTTGCCGGGCACGGTTTCGTCTCCGGTCGCGGAGAGCGCGGCAAGAGTCTCCTCGACGAGCGCCGGATCGTTTTCCGGGTAGACACCGAGCGAGTCGCCCGTCTCGTACTTCAAACCGGAGCCGGTGAGCGAGACCTCCAGGTGCCGGATTTCCTTGCCCGAGCCGGGCAGACTCAACACGCGGTTGGTGACGATGCGACCGGGAAAAGGATTCTTGCGGGAGTAAAGCGAGGCGGGGTCCGTGGACATGGCTGAACGGGCAACCTAGCCCGCCAAACGCCGAGCGCGCAAGCACCGGGATTAGCGGCGGCTTGCGCGCTGTGAGATTTCCCTGTCGGAGGACGATTTACACGGACGGACCGCTGCGACGGAAGATCGCGTGGTAGAGGACCAGCAGGATCACCGCACCGAGAACGGAGGCGATGAACCCGGGCGTCTCCCCGTCGTGGTACCAGCCGAGGGCTGACCCGAGATAGTATGCGAGCACCGAGCCGGCGATGCCGATGATCACCGTGATGAAGAACCCAGCGGGTTCCTTGCCCGGGGTGATCAGCTTGGCCACGAAGCCGATGATCAGACCGATGAAGATCGTATAAATCCAGCCCGAACCGACCGCACCCTGGACGGCCAGGACGGAAGGATGGTAAGCGAGCGTGGTGGGAAGGTCAGCGAGGTGCATGGGTGACGTTGGTTGTACGATGATTGTTTGGTAAAACGGCTTTTCAGCCAACCAGTAATCGCCGGATTCGTCGTCGTTGGCCGTCCGCGCGTTTACTTCGCCTTCGCCTCGGGCGTCGGCGTAGCGAGTTGCGTGCTGACGACAAACAACGTCCCGGTCGTGGTCTCGCCAGTCTGCGGATCGACCGCCGTCGTCCGGCGCGCGCCGAAGTTGGTCGGCGACGGCGGTGGGCTGTACGGACCTGTTTTTGGCATGAACTGTGCGTCCTGCACCAGCCAGAAAAACAGTCCGTGCCCCACGGCGACGGCCGCGATGACCCACCCGGCCACGGGCACGCGTTGCCACCAGCGGGTGGGCGGCCGGAGAGCAGCGGGAGGATTTTTCACGGGTTCGGGCGAGAGTTGGCCCCCTCGTCGATGAGCTTCCAGAAACCCTTGGTGTGCCCGAGCTGGTCGTCCTCCGCGAGCGGCAGCTTGGAGCGGAAGAGGAAGTCCGAGAGCGTGTTCTTGTGCAGGATGCGGTGAACCGTCACGCCCTGCGGGCACGTCTCGAAATAGATGCGGTAGTCGCTGGCGCGGTAGCGGAAGAGTTTTTTGCCGTCGCGTTCAATGCGCCCGAACGGTCCCTTGCCGTCGGCGAGTCGGTCGAGGTCTTCGGGCAGAAGCTGGAACTCGCTCAACAGCGCGAGTTGCAGTGCCTTCGGCAACTCCGACAGTTCGGCGGCGCTCAATTCGTTGAAGATAATCTGGAACATCGCGGGCCGGGGACGGTCGATATTTTCCGGGACGAAGCGGCCCGTGGCAAGTTGCGAGTTGCTACCGGGCGGCGGAGTCGCCACATTTTTGACCATGCTTTCCGTGCGCGCGCTCTGTCTCGTTGGTTTGTGGGCCATGGTGGCGACCACCCGTGCGCAGGGACCGTCGACGACGTTGGCCGAAGCGCGGCACGGGTTCACCACGCACCTCGTCATCAAGGAAACCGACGGCAAACCGGCCCCCGTGCCGCCCAAGGGCGTCCTGAACCTGATCCACTACCCGTCGCCGGCGGGCGAGTTGTCTGCCTACGTGGGCATCGCGCCGGCGGGCGGCAAGAAGGTCCCGGCGATCCTATGGATCACGGGCGGCTTCGGCAACGACATTGACGACCTTGCCTGGACGCCCGGGCCGCCCGGGAACGACCAGTCTGCGAGCGCGTTCCGCGAGGCCGGCGTGCTGATGATGTACCCCTCGCTACGCGGCGGCAACGACAACCCCGGGCAGATGGAGAGCTTCTACGGCGAGGTGGACGACGTGCTCGCCGCACGCGACTGGCTCGCTAAACAGCCCGGCGTCGATCCCGAGCGCATCTATCTCGGCGGGCACAGCACCGGCGGCACGCTCGCGCTGCTGGTGGCGGAGACCGGCGTGCGGTTTCGGGGGGTGTTCGCCTTTGGACCGGTGTACGGGCCGCGCAACTACGGCGCGGCGCACCTGTTCTACGATCTGGCGAACCCCAAGGAAAGCGAACTGCGCGCGCCTTACCGCTGGCTGTCGGCGATTGCTAGCCCGACGTTCGTGTTCGAGGGCACGCAGGAACCGAGCAACCTGTCCCCGCTGCAAGCGTTGGAGAAAAGGCCGCACCCGGACCTCGTGCATTTTTATCCTGTCGCGGGGGTGACGCACTTCAGCATCCTGCAACCGCTGACGCGCCTGATCGCGCGCAAGATCATCGCGGACGACGTGGCGTTCACGCCTGAGGAAATCGCGCGGGCGGTTCAGCCGAAGTAGTAGCGTCCGACCCGTGCGCTGATGCCGGTGAAGATTTCCCAGGGGATCGTGCCGGACTTGGCGGCGAGTTCGGCGGCGGAGATTTCTTCCGTGCCCTGACGGCCGAGGAGAACGACCTCCTCGCCCGCCCTCACGTCGGGCAGGGCGTCGAGGTCGACCATGATCTGGTCCATCGTCACGCGGCCGAGCACGGGGCAGCGTTGGCCGCGGACGAGGACCTGCGCGCCGACGTTGGAGAGGTGCCGCGGGTAGCCGTCGGCGTAACCGGCCGCCAGCGTACCCACGCGGGTCGGGTGGTCCGTGACGAACGTGCGTCCGTAGCCAACCCCGTGGCCGGCAGGCAGCGTGCGCACGAGGGTCACGCGCGTTTTGAGCGTCAACGCGGCCCGCAGCAAGCCCTGGAACTCGGGCAAAGGAGACACGCCGTAGAGCGACAGCCCGGGCCGGACGACGTTGCGGCGCGGCCCGAGCCCGAAACCGAACAGGCCGGCGCTGTTTTGCGCGTGGCAAGGGGCGGCGGGCGGACGGTCGGCGAGCAGGCTGTCGAAGCGGGCGAGTTGGTCGGCCGTGAACGCCGCGTCCTCGTCGGCCGAGGGCAGATGAGTGACGACGCCTTCCACGAGGATGCCCGGCACCTCTTCCGAAATCCGCAGCAGGTCAGGCAACTCCTCCGGCAGCACGCCCTCGCGCCCCATGCCGGTGTCCACGGCGACGGTGATCAGGAAGTGGTTGCCGCCGTCGTGGTTGTCGCGCAAACGCGTCGAGAGGCGCGCGTAGTCCCTGGCTTCCTCCACGCTCGACACCCAGGGCAGGAAATTTTGCCGGACGATCTCCGGGCGTTCGTCGGGTAGCGCGGGGGAAAGGATGGTGATGCGAACGTCGGGCAAGTGCCCACGCAGGTGGATGGCCTCAGCGACGTTGGCGACGGCGAAATCCTGGATGGCTCCGCCCTGTTGCAACGCCCGGGCGACGGGCCCCATGCCGTGTCCGTAGCCGTCGGCCTTGACCACGGCGAGAATTATCGTGTCCAAGCCGACGTGCGCGCGGACAGCGCGGGCGTTCTGCCGAAGCGCCTCCCGGTCGATCTCGGCCCAGCAGCGGGTATGAGGGACGGGGTTCATGGGACAGCTTTGGGCAAGGTGACGCTCACCGCTCGCAGGTAGATGGGCTCCAAAGGCGGACGGAGGCGCGAGGCAGGCGGGACAGTGAGAAGTGAGGCAGCGTCCACCGGCAGAACGGGAGCGTCGGCCAGGATGCCGTGGGGCAGAGGGGTCTCGACGACGTAAATGGGCCAACCGGGATGTTCCGCCAAACGGGCGTGGAGCGCGGCAAGGTCGGGGAGCAGTTCGGGACCAGCGACGCAAGCACGGTCGCAGACGGCTGCGTAGTAGAACGCCCCCCGTCGCGCGTCGCCAACCGTTTGGTAGCGTTCTCCTGCCCCGCGTAGTGCCAACACCGACGGCAACCCGCTCAGAGCTGCTCCGGTCGCCGCGGCGACGCCCACGGCGGCAGCGACGGCTTGGCGTACGCCCGAGTAGGAGCCCGGCCCGAGACCGACGATAATTTCACCCAGCGTTCCACCCGCCGCCTGGGCAGCACGCAAGGCGCGCTCGAGTGCGAGAAACAATTCTCCGCCCCGGCCGCGTCCGGCCTCAAACTTTTCCTGCGCCATGATGCGCTTGTCGGACCCAGCTAGCGCCACGCCACCGAGCGCCGTCGAACAATCCAGCGCCAGAGACAAAGGGTTCATGGCGCGATGGACTGACTTTCTTCCACGATCCGGCGCGTGTCGCCTGTCCCGATCTCAAATCGCAGCCAACGCGTACTCGGTGGCAAGAGGGCTGGGAACTTGTCCGCCCATTCGACAAGGGTTAGCCCTCCGCCTTCGTCGAGGTACTCTTCCCAGCCAAGCGCGAGAGCTTCGGAGGCTCCTTCCAGCCGGTAGAAGTCAAAGTGGAACACCGGTAACCGGCCGCCTGTGTATTCGTGCACGAGCGTGAACGTCGGACTAGTCACCGCCACGTTTGCACCAAGACCTGCCACGATCCCTTGGACAAAGTGTGTTTTGCCCGCACCGAGGTCACCGACGAGCGCCCACACCTCGCCCGGCCGAGCGGCAGCGGCCAACCGATGGCCCAGCGCGACTGTTTCCTGTGGGCCGGCGGTGATCGTCTTCATGTCGGATGGCAGCCTCGCGCAAAGCCCAGCCGACCGCCACGTACAAAAAAATGCCGCCACGGCGCGAAATACGCCGTGGCGGCATGGATGAACCTAGTTCTTGCTGACTACGACGCGTTGATCACGCCGTTGACGCCGCCTGGGAAGAACCCACCGTTGGTCTTGCCAGCGCCGTAGTACACGATGGCGAGCACTTGAGCGGCACTGCGCGAGAAGGCAACGCCAAATTGGTCGGTTGGCACGATGTTCGCCGTGCCATCTGCTGCGGTGATACCCTGGTCGAGGTCCGCGGTGCCGTCGAACGAGTCGCGCAGATCGGAGATGGCGTTGACCGCCTGACCGAAGAATTGCGTCGAATCGTTGAAGTTCAGGCCGAAGAGTGTCGTGCGGATCATCGAGGCGTGGTAAGCCTCGGCCGACAGGATGCCCGCCAGCGGCGGCAGGAGGTCCGGATCCTGAATCAGGACCGACCCACCCGCGTACGCCGTCACGCCCACGTCCTCGAAGATGAACGAACCGAGCAGGAAGTTCTCCTGACTCTCGAACGGGTCGAAGGTGCTGCCCAGACCTGCGGCAGCGCTGGCCTCGTTGAACGAGTCGAGCAAGTTGATGTTCGGTTTGGCGACGGCGTAAGAACCGAGCACCGAGCGCAGGTAGCGGATATGCGCAATCTCGTCGTTGGCAAGCTCGGCCGCATAATTCTTGATGAACGGATTGATGAAGTTCACCTGCGGGTTGGCCTTGATGGTGGTCGGCCCGGGGGTACCAGTACCAGTGATGGCGATGCCAAGTTGCTCAAGGGTCTGTCCGAAGTAAGCGGCGGCGTAGAACTCACCTTCGAGGTACTCCAGATTGAGCGCGAAGTTGAGGATGTCCAGATCCGAGGTCGGCGGCGTGGCGGCCTTCGCCGTCGAGGAGCTGAGCAAAGTGGCGACTGCCGGGGCGACCGCAGCGGCACCACCGTAAACACCGGCTTGGCGCAGGAAGCTGCGACGCGTCGAGCGGTTACGTAGAGCGGACAACGGATTCAGGTTAGAGGAAGTTTCCATGTTCTTAATTTCCGTGGAAGGGGATAAAAGGTTGCTTAGAAGGTGGTCGTACCGGCGTTGATGGTGCCGTTAACGCCGTTCGGGAAGAAGCCACCGGAGGTAGCACCCGCCTGGGAGAAGACGATGTTGAGCACTTGGGCTGCCGTGCGCGCGAAGACAATGCTGCTGCCGTCAGCGGGCACGATGTTGGAGGTACCGTCCGCATTGGTCATGCCCTGGTCGAGGTCGAGCGGCCCGTCGAGCGAGTCGCGCAGGTCGGAGATCTTGTTGAGGGCGATGCCGTAGAACTGCGAAGGATCGCTGTAGTTGAGGGCGTAGAGGTTGGTGCGCAGGGTCGCGTCGTGGTAGGACTCCGCCGCCAAGATGCCGGCGGCCGCGCCGAGCACCGTCTTGGACTGAATGAGAGCCGAGGAGCCGATGTAGGCGGTGACGCCCACGTCGGTCAGCGTAATCGCGCCGAGCAGGAAGGCGGCGTCGCTCGCGTAGGGGTCGAACGAGGCGGCAATGCCTGCGGCCTTCGCGGAAGCATTGAAGGCACCGGCGAGGTCGATCGCCGGCTTGGCGACAGGCGTGCCGCCCATGTTCGAGATCTGGCCGCGGATGAACTGGATGTGCGCCTGCTCGTCAAGGGCGATCTCCGTCGCGTATTCCAGGATGCGCGGGTCGGAAAAAGTCACCTTGTTGGTGACGGGATAGATCGTCTCTCCCTGCGTGCCCGCGCCGGTGACCGGGATGCCATTGGCTTCCAGGCCCGAGCCGGACACGGCCCTGGAGTAGTACTCGCCTTCGAGGTACTCGAGATTGAGCGCAAAGTTAAGGATATCGATGTCGGTCAGCGGCGCACCCTGCGCGCGCGACGGGCTGAAGATGGAGCCGAGCGAGCCGAGCGCGAGCGGAGCCATCGCCGCGCTAAAAGCAGCAAGGCCCGAGCGACGCAGGAAATCGCGGCGGCCGTGGGAAGTGGCAAGTACCGGGTTGGGTAGGGACGGGTTCATGGTCTCTCAGAATCCGTTGCTGCCCCTGAATCGGATGCCTCCATCTTGCGA
>CAXTQD010000101.1:8259-15157 GCA_964246175.1 uncultured Chthoniobacterales bacterium
CTACAACCCGGTTGCGCCCGGATGCTTGTACGACCCCATCGGGCAAATGCCTGATTGATGAACACATTTTCGTCTTTCCATTTCTTGTTTTCCTTTATGCTTGCTCCCGCCGGGTTCCTTGCGGAAGTTTCCTGGCGCTTGGCCATGAACGAAGACGCCCTCCGGCAGCAGGACGAGGATCGCCGTCTGCTCGCCGCCTGTGTGGCCGGCGACCCGACGGCGTTCGCGTCGCTCTACGACCGGCTCAGCGGGCCGCTGCACGGGCTCTGCCTGCGCATGACGGGCGAGCCGGCCGAGGCCGAGGACATCATCCAGGAGGCGTTCCTGACAATCTGGCGGCGGGCGGGTGCGTACGACCCGACGCGCGGCAGCGTGTTCAACTGGGCCGTCCACCTGACGCGCTGCAAGATCATCGACCACCTGCGCGCCCGCGGACGGCGGCTGCGAGTGATGGCTGCGCCGGAAGACTTGGGGTCGGACGACGAACGCCCCGCCGCAGAGCCAGTCGCTTCCCACCCGGAGGCGGGAGAGGCAGCGGACCAACGCGCGCGGGCCGGGCGTGTACGGCAAGGACTGGAGGCGCTGCCGCCCGAGCAAGGCCGCGCCATCGAACTGGCGTTCTTCAGCGACCTGACACACCACGAGATTTCCGCGCGTCTCGGCGAGCCGCTGGGCACGGTAAAAGCTCGTATCCGTCGCGGGCTGCTGCGTTTGCGTGCGTTGCTCAAGGGCGAAGAACCGGGGGACGACCGATGATTTCCGAGGCACAACAGGACAGGGCGGCGCTCTACGCGTTGGGACTGCTCGACGCGGACGAGGCGGCGGCTTTCGAGGGCGCCGCGGCGGCCGATAGGGAGTTGCAGGTTTTGGCCGACGAACTCCGCGAGGCCGCGGCCACCCTGGCGCGCACGGACACGGGGAACACCGCGCCACGAGCCAGTCTGCGCGGACGGGTACTCTCCCGCGTGGCGGCGGAAGCGTCAGCTTCCTTGCCGGTGGGCCGGATAGTCGCGCGGCCGTCGCGCCCTTCGTGGGCACTGGTGGCCGGCCTGGCGCTTGCCTGTGCGGTCCTCGGAATCGTCTGCTGGCAGCAAGCGAGCCAGGTGCGGTTCGAGCGTGGAATGCGCTCCGACGCCTACCGCGAACTCTTCGGCGCCACCCGCCGGGCGCAAGGCGCCGAGGATGAGCTCGCCGCCGAACGCGGCAGCGCACTGACGCGGGTCGCCTACTGCGCGTTGGAGCCGGTGCCGGCCGCGCAGGCAACCGGCCCGCAAGCAACCGTGCTGTGGGACGCCGCGAGCCGCCGCGGGCGGTTGCAACTTCATAAGCTGCCTCCACCCGGCGCCGGCAAGGATTACCAACTCTGGACGGTGGAAGCCGGTCACCCGCAGCCGGTCAGCGCCGGGGTGGTTCGAGTCGGCGCGGACGGTACGGCGACCGTGGATTTCCAGCCCGGTGCGGGCGACGACGCGGAGGCAGCAGTAGGAGCGTTCGCGTTGCGCGTCGAACGGGCTGGCGGCGGGGAGAAGAACGAGGGGCCGATCTTGTTCCTGGGCAAGCTCGCGCCGTGATGCGCTCCAAGCCAAGGTCCTGATGGCCAACGCCGCGCAGACGCCGCGGAACTCAGTTGATTCTTGGTCAGTCCGGCGCACCCTTGTCGGCTCCATGAGGAACTTGTTGTCGTCCCTGCTCGCCCTTTGCCTGCTGCCCCTGTGCGCCCGCGCGCAAAACGGCCCCGGCTGGAAAATCACTTCCTCCGAAACGCTTCCTGCCCCCGCCGACGGCGTCGCGCACCACGTCGTGACGCTCGGCCGTTCCCCCCGGGCCGCCGGCGATGACGGCGCCACGGAGGCCACGCTGCACTTCGTTTCCTTCGACGCGGGCGAATGCACCTTCCGCACCCTCGACCAGAATTCTCGCAACAACGCCTCCGCTGCCGAAACCCTCGCCGCGAACGGATGCATCGCCGGCACCAACGGCGGGTACTTCACGGAGGAATTTGACCCACTCGGGCTGCTCGTCTGCGACGGCCGGGTCGTGCATCCGGCGCAAAAGAACCGGCTGCTCACCGGCGTGCTGGCGGTCACGGCGACCAACCACGTCAGCCTGCGACGGATCAGCGCGGAGGGCACAGCTGCCATCGCCGCCGGCAAGCACGTTCGGCAGGCGGTGCAATGCGGGCCGTTCCTCGTCGAGGACCGCCGGCCTGTGCCCGGGCTCAACGGGGTCCGCGCCGCGCGGCGCACCGGGGTCTTCACCGACGGCGGCGGACGCTGGGGGCTGGTCGTGTGCTCCCCGGTGACGCTCGAAGAATTCGGCGCGATTTTGGCCGAACCGGCGCTCTTGCCCGGCGGCCTCAAGATCGCCCGCGCCCTTAACCTCGACGGTGGCGGCTCGACGGCCCTGTGGGTGCGCAAGGGCGGTGAGCCCTCCCCGATGGCAGAGCGCGGCTACGTGCGCGACTTCGTCGGGATCGTGCCGCGCGTACCCGCTCCGGGCCGCAAACCATAAGCGGGCGCCGCGCGGCACTTCTCCCCCATCTTGACGCGATTCAGACCGCCGCCAACCGGCGGCGGAAGCGCAGGGTCACGAGGCCGCCCGCACCGAGCAGCATGACGGCGACCGTGCCGGGCATGGGCACGACTTGGTTGATCGAAGCGCCGGTAAAGGTAAACGAAGTGCCGAGGGCACTGGCCGGTAGGCTGCTGGAGAACGTCACCCCGAGACCGTTCGCGGGGACGTAGTTCGCCGACGTGGTAAAGTTGAAGGTCGCGGCACCGATGTTCCCGAAGAGCGAGAGCACGTTCACGGTACCCGCCAGACCCTCGCCCGTCGCGGTGTTGACGAAAGTCGTCCCCCCGTTGTCCAAAGCGATGCTGAAGCTGCCGAGTGCGGAGACGGTCGAACCAGTGCTTTTTGTCAGGGTGAACGAGTAGGTGGTGTTCCCCGCCAGTTGCGGGCCGAACGATTTGGCGGCGCTGGTGTTGATGCTGGCTCCGATGCCGCCACTCTGGGAGATGGTGAACGCGTTCGCGCCGTTGTTCAGCGCGAAGCCCTCGCCGACCGTGTTGACCACGGCGGTGGTGAGCGAGACGGTGCCGCTGTAACCGGTGACCCCGAACAGACCGGAGGCCGAACTGGTCGTGGAGTTAACCGCCATCGCGGAGGTGACGGACAACGTGGCGGGATCGCCAGCGCCGTTGGGAATGGGGCCGGCGAACAAATCAAGCATCTGCGCGGAAGCACGGACGGTGAGCAACGGAAGGACCGCAGCGGCGAGAAGGATGGCCGCTGCCCGGCGGATGGTGGCAGATGATGTGCGAATCATGCGTCCGTCTTGGCGCACCGCGGGGGTTCGCCACCATGGAGGGACGCCTACGTCCCGAGGGGAAATTACCCTCGGGAGTATTTACCCCAGAAGCTGGTGGGGCGATTACCTGACGGCCGGCCGCTTGGCAGCGGCCTGTTTACTGCCCTTCCGCCTTGAGGTTCAGGTCGTACACCGTCACGGGGCCGAGCGTTTCGAGTTGCGCCTTGATGTCCTTCGCCTCGCCGACGACCACCACGAGCCACCCGCCCTTGTCCGGGTTGCCGAGGTACTTTTCCGCGAGGACCTTGAGCTTGTCCGGCGACACGCTGCTCACCCGTGCGGCGTAGGTCTTGTAGTAATCAGTCGGCAGCTTGTAGAGGTCGATTTCTTGCACGCGCATGGCCGTACGCCCGGCGTTCTCCAGGCTCAGGAGGTAGTTGCCCGCCAAGAGTTCGCGCTGCATGGACAACTCCGGGGCCGGCACGTCCTCGGCGTCGAGGCGGCGCAGTTCGTTGAGCATCTCCTGGATGGCCGGCAGCGTCACGGCGTTGCGCACCTCCGCGGTCGCCTCGAACGTCCCCGCCACCCGTTCCATCGAGAAACTGGCGTACGACCCATAAGTGTAGCCGTGCCGCTCGCGCAGGTTTTGGAACAACCGGCCGGAGAACCCGCCGCCCAGGACCGAGTTGAGCACGCCCAACTCGGGCACGTCGTGGTTGTCGCGCGGGACGCCGCGGCGGCACACGTAGACCGCGCTCTGCACGCTGCCCGGCCGATCCACGAGATGCACCGTGAGCGCGGCGGGCGGCGGCGGCAGGTCGGGGAAGGTGGGATAGCTCTCGTCCGTGTCCGGGGCGACGGCCCAGTCACCGAAGGTTTTCTCCAGGATCGGCATGACCGCGTCCGGGGTCAGGTCGCCGACGACGGCCAGCGTGGCGTTGTCGGGTGAGAAATGCAGCGCGTGGAACTTGACCAAATCGTCGCGGCGCAACGCGTTGACATCCTCCTCGGTCAGGAAGTTGCCGTACGGATGCTTGGGGCCGTAGAGGAGCTTGCCGACGAGTTCGTTGGCGAGTGTGGCGGGGCGCTGCCGGCCCTGGACGATGGCGCTGATGGATTGCTTCTGGTACTTGGCGAGTTCGTCCTCGGGAAAGGCCGGGTGCAACGCCGCGTCGCCGAGCAGATCGACCAACTGCGGCAGGTCTTTGACCAACCCGCTAGCGGAGAGACTAATGCTGTCGTTGCCGCTGCCGCCTTCCACATGCGCGCCGAGGAAGTCGGTGATCTGCGCGAACTCGGCGGCCTTGCGCCGGGCCGTGCCGCGGTTGAGCAGCGTGGCGGTCGCGTCGGCCACGCCGACCTTGGGTCCATCGGAAGCGTCGCCACTTTTGATCAAAAGTCGCAGCGTGACCGTCGGCGTACGGTGGTCCTCGACGATGAACACGCGCAGGCCGTTGGGCAGGATGCGCGTGGCGTACGCCGGGAAGCTCACCGCCGGCGCGGGGCCAGGGGCGGGAGGGTGCGTGCGGTCTACGTCAGCGAAGGCCGACGGCAGCAGGCAGAGAAAGACCGCACCCACGCGGCTGGCCAGGGAGAACGAGGAAATCATGGCGAGGATGTTCTATTTCTGCCCTTCCGGCTTCGCGGGCACCGGGTAGTGCAAGATGTTGCGTCGGTCGTCGGTCAGGTACTTGTCGGCGACACGCTTGAGGTCGTCACGGGTGACTTGGAGGTAGAGGTCCAACTCGTGGTTGATCGCGTCCGTGTTGCCGTAGAAGACGTGGAAATCCGCCAGCCCCCGCGCCCGGGAGAGGTCCGTCGCGTAGCTGGAGGCCACCTCGGCTTCCTTCTGGTTGCGCGCCTTCTGGAACTCCTCCTCCGTCACGCCGTCCTGGCGCACCTTGGCGACCTCTTCTTCCATGAGGGTGTCGAGCTTGGCGAGCGTCGTGCCGCGCACACCCACCGAGAAGATGCCCACCATGCCGCCGTCTTCCAGGAAGTACGGGAACGCCGTCGCCTGGATCGCGGCCTGTTCGCCGTCCACCAGCCGGCGGTACAGGCGCGAGCTTCGGCCGTTGGCGAGGATGTCGGTGAGCAGCGCGAGCGCGTGGGCGTCGGGGTCGTTTTCCTTGGGCGCGGGCCAGGCGTGCATCGAGGCGGGCAGCGGGGTGTTCTGCCGGTCGATCTCGCGGGTGACGCCGTGCGGCGCGTCGGCGTCGGCGAGCGTGAACTTGGGCCGGGGCGGCTCGGGACCGCGCGGGATGGGGCCGAAGTATTCTTCGATTTGCTTCTTGGCCTCGTCGGGGTCGAAGTCGCCAGCCAGGGAGAGCACGGCGTTGTTCGGCAGGTAGTAGGTGTGATAAAAATCACGGAACTCCTGGAGCGACGCCTGGTCGATGTACTGCACGCTGCCGATGGGCACCCAGGCATACGGGCTGCCGGCGAAGACGAGCTTGGCCGTTTCCTCGAAGAGGCTGCCGTAGGGCTGGTTGTCGTAGGAGCGGCGGCGCTCTTCTTTGACCACTTGGCGCTGGGTCTCAACGCCCACGTCCTCGACCTTGGCGTGCAGCATGCGCTCGCTCTCGATCCAGAGCGCGAGGCCGAGGTGGTTGGCGGGCAGATTGAGGAAGAAATCCGTGCGGTCGAAGCTCGTGGAGGCGTTCAGGTTGCCGCCCGCACCGGTGACGAGCTTGTCCAACTGGCCGCGGGCGATGTTGTCGCTGCCCTCGAACATCAGGTGCTCGAAGAAGTGCGCGAAGCCCGTGCGGTCGGGCCGCTCGTTCTTGCTGCCGACGTGGTAGAGCACGTAGCTGGACACCAAGGGCACGGTGTGGTCGGGCGAGAGGATGACGTGCAGGCCGTTGGGCAGGTCGTACTCCGTGAACTCCACCGGCCTCGCCGACAGGCCGCCCGGCCGCAGCCCCAGCGCGAGGCAACCCGACAGAACGGCGGCGCGCGCCACGCGGCGCAGGAGGGAAGGCAGCATGTGTCTTATTCAAGCGCAGAGGCGCGGATCATGCAACCAACCCCACTCGGCGGCAGCGCGGGGTACGGTGCTTGCTAATCCGAGGATGTCGCCGGCCGCCGGGCGCGTCCGGCAAGGCCAAAGCGCACCCGCCGCCGAATCATCTAGAACGTTCCTCCTCCCGCCATGATGTGGTTCCCCGCCCACTCCTTGCACACCTTCCGCCGCCTTGTCCTAGGGCTGGTCGTGGTGGCGGCGAGCGTGGTGGGGTTTGTCCCGGCCGGGCAAGCGGACGAACTGACCCGCCGCGTGCAAGAGGAACTGCGCAAACGTAATCTTTTCTTCGGCGACGTGGACGGCCGCGCCAGCGCGCAACTCGCCGCCGCGCTCCACCGTTACCAGGAGCGCAAGGGCTTCGCATCCACGGGCGAGGCCGACCCCGACACGCTGTATTCCCTGAACGTCCTGCGCCCCGGCGAGCTTCCCCCGCCTCTGCCCGGTCCGCCCACGGTCGTGCGCGCGGAAAACTCCCCTCCCGACGTTCCCGCTGCCACCACGCCGGTCCCGCCGACGCCCGGGCCGTTGCGCGCGCCCATCTGGCCAGACGTGACCGTCCTGCGCAG
>CAXTQD010000102.1:0-14845 GCA_964246175.1 uncultured Chthoniobacterales bacterium
CACCTGGACGCTGCCGCCCTGGCCGGCCGCGGAGGAAGCGTCCAGCCGGCCGCCGACCGTCGCGGTGCCGTTGCGCCCGGCGTTGACCGCCACGCTGCGCCCTTGGAGCAGGCCCGTGTTGACGATGGCGGTCGAATACATGTCGCCCGCGCCCAGCAGCACGCGCGGCGCGGCGACCTGCCCGTTGTTCGTGACGCTGCCGGACGCCCCGGACGACGCGGAGGCCGCCTTGCCGTTGGCCTGCACGAAGATGTTGCTGTTGCGCGTGCCGACGTACACGTCCGGGCCGGAGACCATCATCGCCAGCCCCTTGGTGCTGGTCATCGTGCCGTTGTTGGCGACGTTCGCGCCCATGAGCGCGATCTGGTTCTGCGCGGCCAGGACGCCGTCGTTGCGCACGTCGCCCCGCAGGTCCGTGAAGTGGATCTTCCCGGCGGTGAAGTCCGCCGCGCTGATGTTGCCCGCCCCGGCGTAGAGTCCGCCGACGTTGATCACCGAGCCGTTCTGGAAAAAGACGCCGTAGGGGTTGGCGATGGTGACGATGCCGTTGGACTCCAGCTTGCCGAAGATGTTCGTCGGGTTGGGGTCGGTCACACGGTTGAGCACCGTCGAGGCCGCGTTCGGCTGCACGAAACGCACGGTTTCGTTGGGCGCGATGTTGAACGAGCTGTAGTTGATGACCGAGCGGTTCCCGGCGGTGATCGTCGTCAGGTTCCCGTTTTGCTGGAAGCTGGCTTGCCCGCTGACCACGTGCCCTCCCGTTGGTGCGGCGAGAACCACCGAGTTGGCGTAGGTCGCCAGCATCAACACCACCAGGCAGGTCTTGCGGAAGGAGGGGGGACGGCTCGGGTTCATGGCTTGCCAGGAGGCACTCAGACGGCGAGTGGCGGGCGGGATCATAGGCGATGGCGAGGTCGGGGCACAGCGAAAACTCAGGCGGCCGGCAGCAGGAGGACCCTCAGAAGGAAAGCACCGCGATGAAGCTGAGCCGCGGCGAGCCTACGTCCACCGGCCGGGAAGTCTTGTCGGTCACCGAGATCAGCGGAAAGCCGCAGTCCAGCCGGAGGTTCAGGTAACGCGAGACCTGCACCTCCGCGCCGACTCCCACGGACATGAGCAGCCGGTCGGCCTCCGTGCTCGGGACCAGGTTGTTGTTTTTGGCGTAGCCCACGTCGTAGAACGTCCGCAGGATCACGTCGATATCGGGCCGGCCCAGGATCGTCGGCGGGCGCAGGGAAACGTGCGTGAACCGCGCCAGCCCCGTCGGCGCCGGCTTGGCAGCAGCGTCGGCCGGCGTGCCGATGTCCGCAGGCTTGAGCACGCGCAGCAGGTGGAACTTGTACTCGATGTTGCCGATGATCGTGTCGTCCCCCGAGGTGAAGGCTTCCGGGTAGCCGCGCACGGAGGCGAACCCGCCGATCACGTCCTCGAACTGCGGGATGAGCCGTTTGTCGGCGAAGGTGTACTGGCCGTGCAGCAGGAGCGCGATCTCGTGCGCCTCCGTCAGCTTGGGCCAGAACGCCTGACGCTTGGCGGGGTCGGCCTCCTCCTGGTAGGCGTTCCAGGAACCGCGGAAAAGGAGGGGCTCCAAAAAGAAGCTGCCCCCGAGGCTGTACTTGGCGATGACGAAGTCGCGGTCCACGTTGAAGCGGCCCATCTTCTGCAACTCGTCGTTGTCCGTGCCGATGAGCCCGGGCAGGTTAGGCTCGACCTGGGCGCTGGCGAAGACGTTGAACAACTCGGTGGTCCGGTCGGTGGAAACGCCGACGATGGGCAGCAGGAAGTTCGTCCGACCCTCCTGGGGGAAGGTCCCCACGTCGGCGATGTCGACGTACTTGTATTCCACGCCGGCGATCAGGTCGAGCGGGAAGCCCTTGAAGTAATAGGGCGTGTAGATCGCCAGCAACCCGGCCGTGGCGCTGCGCCCGACGAACCGCGCCTCGTCGAAGCCCACGTCCTCGGCCAGGAACCGGCCGTAGCCGCCATAGGCCTTCAGCTTGAGGTAGTCGGGGAAGATTGGTGTGACTTGGTAGGAGCCGTACACCGAGTAGGTGTCCAGGGAGAACGAGGTCTCGACGCTGGCGTCGAGGATGTCGTCCCAGCCGAGGAGTTGGCGCACCTCCACCCCTTCGCGGGAGCGCCAGGTGCCGGAGGCTTCCGTGCCGGTGTTGGAAAACTGGCTGAAGAGGTAAACGGGAGGCCGCTCGACGTGGACGATGTAGTCGAGGATCACCCCGGCATTTTCGCCGGAAGCCGTCACGGCCACGTCCACCCGCCGGCCGGGGAACCGGTTGATCCGGTCCACGTAGTTTTGCAGAGCCGCTTGCCGGAGCAAGCTGCCGGGCTGGTCCTTCGTGGGCCCTTGCAGGGGCGAATGCACGCTGATCTTGCGGTACTTCGGATCGTCCAGGCTGGTGGACGGCGCTTTGAAAGGCGGCTTGGCGACCGGCTTGACGATGGTGCGCACCTGCCGCACCTCGCTCGCGTAGATGAGCATCGTCAGTTCGGTGCCTCCCTTGCGCAGGTCCTCGCCGGTGGATGGATTGATCTGGTCGGGATCGACGGTCACGAACACGCCGTAAATGCCCTTCTTGTTGAGTTGCCCGACGAGCGAGGTGTAGATCGCCTGCAAGGCGTCCCCGGAAAAGGTTTCCGGCACCTTGACTTGCGCTGGCACGACCGGCACGTCGCGCAGCCCCGTCCCCGGGCCGACGAGCCCGCCGCTGGGTTCGACGGCAGGGGCCGTCTTCATGGGGGCCTTCTTCGTGGGAGCCGGGGTGCCCGGGACGGGTGCGGCCGGGGGAGCTTCTCCGAGCATGACGGGGGCATCCGCGAGCGACTGCGCGGGTGGCAGGCGCGGGTTCGTTGCCTGTTTGGGGAGCCCGTACTTGATGTTGAACTTGGAAACGCGGTACTTGAGGCTTTTGAGGTCGACGGGTTGCGGGGCTTGCGGCACCAGGGGCTGGGCCTGCCCGAGTCCCTGGTCGGAGGACAGAGAATTAGGCAAAAGCGGCGTCATCCCGTTGGGGATGAGTTCCATCTGTGGAAACTCGCCAGGGGTAAACGGAGTCGAGGGCAACCCTTCGCCCGGGGCGAACCCGGGGATGACGGGTGCTTCCGGAGCGGGGGCCGGCGCGGCGGGCAGCGTCGAGTCCGTCGGCACGGAAGGCACCACCGGGTCTGCTCCGTAAGTATTGCCCGAGCCCAGGAAGATTCCCAGGAGGGCAGCCAAAGCACACGGCTGAAGCCACGGCCGCCGGACGAGTGGACCCAAACGATCTCGCCCGGGCGTTTGCTTGATGTTCATAGAGGCTCCACGACAAACAGGATGTCAGCAATGGTCTGAGGGTGAAGCGACACCTCTCCTCGGGCGCAATGGATCACCCACCACACCAGAGGAAAGCGGACAGATTTTCCAAGAGACGACCGGCATGGCAAGCAAAAAATGGGGCGGGCGCAACGCTCGGAACCACCGTCCGCCGAGCCGTCTGCACAAAGACCGCCCGCCGGGATATGGCGGACACAGGGAAATGGCCGAAGCGGCGGCTGAGTTCACTTTCAAGAGCCCGTCGACCGCCGTGCTACGTTGCGTGAATGGACCAGCCCTACGGTGAACCACCGTCCGACCGCGTGATGGAAGAGTTTCGCCTCTGGCGCACCGCGTTGGCGGCTCACGGCCACGTCCTTCCCGGCGGGCCGGTGGTAGTCGGCGAAGCGGCGGCGCTACCCGCCGTCGATGCGCGCAGAGACAAGCGACGCCCGCGTTGGCCGGCGGTGGTCTTCGTGGGCGCGCTGGTCCTGGCCGTGGCGGCGGCTGGTCACCGGCATTCCACTTCCCGACAGACCACGACCCACCGCTTGCCTTCCACTACCCGCCCCCCGATGGTCCCGCCGTCGACGCCTGCTCCCGCGCCGGAGCGGCCCGTCCTGCTAGAAGAAGTCGACCAGCGCCGGGTGGAACAGGCCGACCACATCGCACACGCCGGCGAGGCTCTTGCCCTGTCGGGCGACGCGGCGGGAGCATTGCAACTCTACCGCCAAAGCTTGTCGATCCGCCGGGAACTCGCCGCCTACCACCCGGGCGACAGCATCATGCAACGCGCCCTGGCCGACGGCTGGGACAAGGTGGCGGACACGCTCGTGACGCAGGCAGACACGGAACGTGCCGAAGAAGCGTACCGGGAGGCTGAGGTGATCTGGGAGGATTGCGCCCAGGCCCAGCCAGGAAACGTTGAGGTGCAGCGCCGCCGGTCGTTGACCGCCCTCAGCCTGGGCAACGTCCTGCTGGCGCGCGAAGACCCCGTCGGCGCGGCGGAAGCCTTCCAGCGCGGCGTGTCCGTCCAGGAGACGCTCTGCCGCCAGGAACCAAACAACGCCGCGTGGCAGGAAGACCTCGCCCTGGGTTGTCTGCGTTTGAGCGATGCGCTTGGTCAACGCGGCGACGACGAGGCGGCGCTGGGAGCCTGCCGCCGCGCCGTGGCCATCGACGAGGCGCTCGTGGCGCGAGAGGCGACGAACGTCACCTGGCAAAGCGATCTGGCGACAGCGCACAACAAAGCGGGTGATCTTCTGTTGGCCCGCCGCGAGGGCAACCCCGACCTCCAGGAATACACCGTCGCGGCTTCGCTCTGGGAGAAGCTGGCAGCGACAGACTCCGGTACCGAGCGACGACGCTCCCTGGCGGAAACACAGGACCGGATCGGCCAAGCGTTGGAAACCAAAGAAGAGCCTGCCGCCGCGCTGCCGTTCTACCAACAGGCTCTAGACATTGTCACCGCCTTGGTGACGGAGAGTCCCGCGGATCAGGAACTCAAGACTTTGCACGCCACGATTTGCTTCCACCGGGGCCGGACGCTGGCCGACTGCCGTCCGGTTGACGTGCCAGCCGCCCGCGCCGCCCTGCGCGAGGCGCACAGCGGCCTCACCGCCCTGCGGTCAGCCGACGGCACGTACCCGGACCGGGAACAGGCGGTGATGCTTACCGCCGTCGAGCAACTCCTGGTGGGGTTAGACGACCGCTCCATCCCGCGTTGATCGGCGGACGATCCCGGCGTCGCGTTTCATCCAGGGACGTGGAGATAACTACTTGGCAAGCTTCGTTTTGTCTCGCGCACCTCCAAGCAGGTTTTTACCTTCCATTGAACCGTCAGCCCTTATGCCAAGATATAATTTTCAGTTTGTACACAATCAGGTGGCAAAGCCATGAATCCCTCCTCATAAATACTTGCCGCTGAAGGCAGCGCAGGATAAAACGCCTCTAGACTTACCGCCGCAATATCCGGGGCACGCTCCGCATAGACCTCCTCACCTTTCACTTCTACTACTATGGCAGGCGCCGTCATCACCAAAGCGATCAACGACCTCAAGGCCAACGCGGACAAGCTGAACCCCAAGCCGTCAGCCGACTTCGACAAGTTTTGCAAGGCGAACTCCACGGACGTGATCGACGCGGCCAAGTCGATTGACGCCGCGATCTTCCGCAAGAATGTCAGCGCCGCTCAGACCGCGTTAAAAAGCTTCAACAGTGACGCCTCGAAGTTTTGCGGAGACCTTACCACCGCCGCCAACAAGGAAGCGCCGGCCGTCAAAGGCAAGCTGACCGGCATCATCGGCGCCGCCAAAAAGAAGATGGCCGACACCACCAAATCGGAGGTGGACGCCTTCGTCAAGGAGATGGCCGGCCAAACCCGCTCCGTCGACCAGGCCAAAGCAGCGATAGAGAAGCAAATCGAGGTCCGCGAGCGCGGCACGAAAGAAGCCCAGAAGCTCCTCGGAGAGGCCAAGAAGGCTCTCAATGATGTCATCGTCAACCGCAAAAAAGGGGGTGGAGACACTCTGGAGGACAGCCAGAAAATCCTCCACCACCTGCGGCTGGCGGAGAGCGAGCTGGATAACAAAGGCGCGTTCCACGACAGCCAGAAGCCGCTGGCGGGTGAGCATGCCAAGACGTTGGACAACGGCTCCCTACCGAAGGCCGAAGTCGCCAAGCTGCGCAAGGAATCCGAGGATGCGCACAAGGCGGGTTTGGATCTCATGGCCACGGCCCGGGATGTTCGCCAGAAGGTCTACGTCCAAGTCATCGAGCACCACGAGGAGGTGGAGAAGGCTGCCGCCCTCGCCGCCAAGAACGATCGTAGCCAAGCTGGCCAGAGCAAGCAGCTCGAAGCCGATTTCAACAAGTTCCACGTCGAAACGCGCGACGTGCTTGATAAAACAGACAAATCGGCTTGGGGAGATCTCAAGAAACTGAACGAGCCCGGCAAAGAAAAAGAGTATCAGCGCCGCGTGCAGGAGACCGAGGCGGCGTTCAAGGAACTCCCGGCCCTGCGTACTTCACTCACCAAGAGGCGCAATGCGGTGGAGGAACTCCAGGACAAAGTCGCCAAGGAACAGGACGCCTCGAAGGAACTCACGGGTTCTATTGCCAAGCTCCTCACCAAGACTTCCAACCTCAAGCGCTTGATAGACAGTGCCTTCGCTGTCGAGAGCACCTTCAAACATCTCAAAGAAGAGTGCGATCAGGATCGCAAGAAGCGCGGCAGCGTGGCCTGAGTGAAGTTCTCCAACCCAGACGAACGATGCTCTAGACGTGAGATGCCCTTGCCTTCGTTTGGGTCAGGGAAGGAGACCACTCGGTAGAGCAACGTTCCGGGCGGCGACCGTGCGCCCTTCTTCGATTCAAGCTAGGGCGGCGTTGTGTGCCAGCATCTCGCGGAGTTCTGCGGCCAGTTCCTGGTCGGTAACGGCCTCGACGAGGCGCTGACGTACTTTGCGCAGCGCTTTTTTCTCGATGGTCTGGATCGCCGCGTGCGAGCAGCCGCACCAGGCGGCGATGTCGTGGCTGGTGAGGATCTGGCCGGGCTTGCGCAAACAAGCCAGCAACGCCAGTCCAAGGTCGACGTGGCTGCTGCCTTGCCGACCCACGCGCCCGCCGGCTTCCAGTTGCTCGACGGACCGCCGCATCGCTTCGATGCTCGTCACCTCTTTGCCCAGGGCTTTAGCCGCTTTGTAGCGCGGCATCCCCTCGGTCACCAGGCGGTCAAACGCCTGGACCTGCTCGCGCCTTTGCGCCACCCAGGCGGCACGGACCTCGGCGGTGTTGATTCCTTTGGGATATGGCATTCAGGCATCGGCGTTCTCCGGCCGCGTCGGTAGGGGCTCGTACCGCAGGCCGCCGCCGGGTTGCGTCGGTGCGGGGCCCGTCACCCGGTACGGGAGGCCGAGAAAATCCTGCTCCGCGTAGAAGACCACCGTCGCGCCCGCGAGCTTCGGCGGCGCGATCTCCGACGTGTCGCTGACACCGAAGTCGCGCAGCCGCGCTGCGCCCTCGACAAACGGCGCATCGGGGTCCTCCGCCTGCCGCCGCGCCTGGTACTTCGCCACGTAGGCGGCGGGATCGTGGATCACGTGGTAGTCCCCGCCTTTGGAGAAGTGGTTGATCGCATCGCAGTACCGGCCGATCCCCTCGGGCGTCGCCAGACCCGGGACGGCGGCGAGGAGTTCGGCGGACCCTTTTACGGTCTGGTAGGAGCCGTCGATCACGACGGCGGGCTTCCCGTCATCGTCACGGGACAACATCAAGAAAGGGAGAGGATCGCTCATGGGCAATATCTAGAGTTCGGTGCGGCGGCGGCGGGTGCGAAGATCAGGTTAACCTCTGGTCGTCGTTCTGTTCCACGCCGCGTTGAGGAACCCGGAGTCCGCCGGAGTCAGCGCGCCGGTGACCCCGTCCTTGGAGAAGAGCTTCGGCTCCCCGGTTTCGAGGTCGGCCGACACGATGTGGAAGGTCTTCGAGTCCGCGTCGCCCCAGTTGGTGTCGGCGACGACGAACTCGGGGAACAACTCCCGCACGAACACGGAGTCGAGCGCCTCGTCCATTTGCCGCATGACCTCCGTCCTGGCGGCTGCGGTCAGTTCCTTCGCCTTGGTCCGCGGGTTCTCCTTGCCGTGGACGGCGACGAGAGTCCTGATCGGCACTGCCGCGATCATCGCGCGCTTCAGGTCGACGGGTTTCATGGAACCGGCGAAAGAGGCCCTCGTCAGATCAAGCCCGGGATCGGCGCCGTTCAGGAACGGTTTGAGCCCTTCCTGCACCACTTTGCCGAGGAAGTGTTGCACCTCCTCCGGGTCCAGTTCCTTTTGCGCCCGGAGCCGGGTCTTCGCAAAGACCGCGTCGGCGTTGTCTGCCACGCTTCCGCCTGCCTTGAGGGCATCGAGCGTGGGATGGGTGGGGATCGCGCGCTCGCCGTGGACTCCGTCGATCTCCAACGAAACTTCCTTCGGGCCGAGGTCCTTGGTGGAATCGACCAAGCCGACGAGCAGCGCCTTGACCTTGTCCGACGCGTTTGCCCCGGCCGCCGAGGTCGCCACGATCACGACCGTCTCCGTCCCGGCTCCCGCCAGGAGTTCCTTGGAATCTTTCAGGAACCCTCCCTCGCGGTGGTTGAAGATCGATCCCGTGGCCTTCCGGGCATCGCCTTCCCCTTTGAAGGCGTACTGAGCGCGCAGTTTGTTGAGGAAGTTGCCGCTCCCGACCACCGTCTCGACGTTGGCCGCGGTTGATCCCGCCGGGAGGGAACGCAGGATTTTGTCCACCAGACACTGCTTCAGGGTCGTCAGGTCGCCTTCCTCGATGCGTTCCCCGGTCTCCGCGGACTTCAGCGACCAGCCGCCGGCGGTGGAATTGCCGTCATCCGCCCGTTGCGCGTTGGTCGGCGTCATCGTCGGATCGTAGTCGAACGCCAACGCCGCGCGGGTCGCCTCGGCCATCACACCCGCCATGGCGTCCGCCGCGTTGTCCGCCGCGGTCTTGAGGTTCGCCGCCGTCCGCCGCTTGGCGTCGCGGTCCGCCTCCAGCCCCGGAAGTTCGGCGGCCAGAGCGCTTCTCCGGTTGCCGCTCGCCTGCTCGTGCAACCTGCGGTTCGTGTCGTAGGCGCTCTCGGCATCTCGCACCGCCGTCTCGGCGGCCGTCAGGCGTTGGTGCAGGTCGGCCATCGTCGGCGTCATCTCCCTGAAGGCCCGCAGGTTCTTGGCCTCCGAGAAGGCCACCTTCATATGGATGGCGAGGTTGTTCTTGCGCGTGGACTGATCCTTGGAAGCCGCGAGCGAGGCGACCGTGTATTCCAGCCCGCGCAGGAGCTTGTTCTCGCCAGCAGCGACGTTGGTGACGACCGGTGCGCTCAACCCATCCTTGGCGAGTGCGCTGGTCCCCACCAGTTCGCACAGGTCACCGAGGAACTTGTCCGGGTGGTGCTCCTGGTAGTCCATGCAGTTGCACGTGGCGAAGCAGGACCCGGCCCCTCCCTGCGTGAGGGGGGTCAAGGCCGCGCTCAGCACGGCCTGACGGCCGACCTGCGCGTCCACCGCGGCGTTGTCTGCCAGGCCGAGGGTCGCACGCACCACCGGGGCCATCTCGCCTTCCGGGTCAATCGTGAGCGCCCTCAAGGATTGGTTGCACGCCGCTTCGATCTCGGGGTTGCGCAGGTCGGTGCGGACTTTCTCCACGTGCCGGGCGAGGTTCAGCATCGGACTGAGGAGCGACTGCGGGTGGAAATGGAGTTGGTCGCGGACGGCTCCCAACGCCTCGGCGTCGACCTGGACGCTCCCGCCGTCGCCGAGCATGGCACCCGCCAGGCTGGTGGTGTAGTTGAGCGCCTTCTGCTTCTTGGAACCAGCGTGCAGCGCATCGTCCTCCTTCGGAGCTTCGGACGCGTAGTAGGCCGCCAGCCGTTCGCTGAAATCGCCGCCGACGGTTCCCGCCATCTTCAGGGCGTTGTTCGCCACTTGGGCACACTGGTCGGGGTCGTTGACCCGCCCGGCGAAGTTGCCGGCCCGCAACGTGCCGACGACCGGGATCGCCGCGGCGACGGCCTCGGGATGCTCCGTCCCCGGGAGGATGTCCAGCGCCGCGACGGCGAGTTCCGGGTGGTCGTTGAAATGGCTCAGGATCGTGGCGACGGCGCGCTGGCGGGCGGCGTTCTGCTGGTGGCGAGCGTCCTTGCGTGCGGGGGACAGGCCGGCGACGTGGTCCGGGTTCACTGGCGGCCGGAAGACGGGGCTGAAGCGCAGGGCGCCGCGCAGGCGCGAGTCGGCCTGGAACAACGCCGTCGTCTTGCTCAGGTCAGCGATTTTCTGATTGGCGTCGTTTTCCGCTTTGATGCTCGCATTCATCCGGGCCCCCGCCGCGTTGCGCTGCGGCGTGCCGACGGCCGCCGCATCGTACAGCTTGCGGGCTTTGTTGTACTCGGCGTCTGCCTCCTCGGCCTCCCTACGAGCCTTGGCGATCTGGGGTTGCACCTCGGCGATTTGGCGACGGGTGTCCTCGAAGGATTTCCCCGGTGCCAGGGTGTTCTGGGTGGTTTCGAGCACACCCACCAGGCTGGCGGCGATCTCCGGCGGCAGGCCGTCGAGCGTGTCCATGTCCTCCTGGTTCAAGGAACGGCTCAGCTTGGCGGCAACCTCCCGGTGACCTCCCGCCGCAGGGCTGCTGGCGGCCTCTTCGGCCTCTTCGGCCTCTTCGGCTGCTTCCGGCTCGGCTTCTGCCGCGGCTTCTTGTTGCGTGCGCTGGCTGGCCTCGCGTTCGGCCGTTTCCCTTGCGGTCTCCTCGGCCTCACGCTGCGCCTCCTCGTCGGCCTCGCGCTGCGCTTGTTCGGCCTCCTGTTGTGCGCGCTCCTCGGCTTCGCGTTGCGCGGCGGCAGCAACCCGCTCGGCTTCCGCTTGTTCGGCCGCCGCCTTCTCTTCGGCTTCCTGTTGTGCCTTCTCGGCAGCCTCCCGCCGTGCGCGCTCGTCAGCTTCACGTTGCACACGCGCGCGTTCTTCTTCGGCCTCGCGTTGCACGCGGGCCTGTTCGACTACGCGCGCGGCCGCCGCTCTCTCCTCCGCCTCGCGTTGGGCGCGCGCGCGTTCGGCCGCCGCTTTCGCCTCGGCTTCCTGCGCCGCCTTTTCGGTCGCTTCCTTATCGGCCGCTGCCTTGGCCTCCACTTTGAGGGTGGCCGCTTCAAACTTGCCGGTCATCTCCTTGAGCTGGAAACTGTCCTTCTGTTCGAACGCAGACCGGATGAGAGCCGCGAGCTTCGCCTTGGTCTCGTCCGGTGCCGGCAGCTTCTTCAACGCGTCGGCGGCCCGCGCGACCAGCCCGCGCAGTTCCTCGGCTTGCTGGCGCTCCCTTTCCTCGGCGGCCTGTTTGGCGACAATCGACCCCATCCTGCTCACCAGAGTATTGAGACGATCCAGGTCGCGCGCTCCGGCGGCGGCTTCCACCAACGTCCGCAGTTGATCCACGGCCGGGTTGGCAGAAGGAAGCTGGTTCACCAGTCCCCTTGCCTGCCTGATCAGCACCTCGACGCCGATGGCGGGCGATTTCAGAGGTTCCGATCTCTCACTCTTATCCTTGGGGGTCGGGTCTGACGGGGCCGAGGGAGGTACGGCCGCCGACGCCGGGGGAGCAGGCGGCGGAGTAGGTGATGCGGCGACCGCCGGCGGCGCCACCGGGGTTGCGGCGGTCGTTGCACCGGGCTCCTCGGTGCCGTCGGGTTCCCCGGGGCCGAGTTGTCGCAAGTCAATCTCGGCCGAATGCGCGTAGTGCGCGTTCTTGAGCACCCTGGTGAGCATCCCCTTCCGCGCCGGCCTGGGTTCTTCCTTGGTGGCGAAGACCAAGGTGTCGGTCTCGCGGTAGCAAACCCCCTGGAAGACCGGCTTGGACACGCTGATGTTCTTGATCACCGACGCGATGTTGGCCGAGATCGCCAGCAGGTCGCCCCCCTCACGGGTGTAGTAGGCGAAGGGCAGCCGCTTGTTACCGGTGACCGCCGCCGCCGCTATATTGAGATCGTACGTTGCTCCTGGCATGAGGTTCTTTCAGAAAGGTTGGGGCGCACCGTCCGGCCGGAACAAAGCCACGACGCGAAGACCGAAATCACGCGGGACTGGATCGCTCCGGAGGTGTGCAAACAACGAAGGTTGGTACAACGCCGCGATCTTGCGGGAAAGCCCTCCCGGATGCCAATGGGCCGAACGGGGTAATCGGCCCGCATCACGTTCGCACCGGCGCATCATCAGTCCGCTGAGGGGGTTGGGTTTCCGTCTGCGGCTGGGGCCCTCTAGGCGGAAGCAGGTAGGCCGAGCACTTCCATCGCACGCAGGGCGGCGGCCAAGCGCGTCTCGACACCAAGTTTTTCCAGGGTGGCCTGTACCTGTTTTTTCACGGTGCCGGGGCTGGTGCCGAGGATCTCGGCGATCTCGGCGGTCGTCTTGCCGCAGGTGATCCAATACAGGACCTCGGCCTCGCGCACCGTCAGCCCGAGGACGAGCAGTCTCGTGGGGGCATCCCCGGCGGTTGGGATGGCGTTTTCCTGCAACAGCAGCATGAGCAGATCGTCTTCCGAGGGTCCCGCCTCTCGCACCCGGCGGATTTCCAATTCGCTCCCCCCGGGATGGTTCACCCGCCAGGGAGTGTCCGGACTCTCCGAGGTGTGGAGGACCACGGTATCGGGCAGGCGGTCCCCGGACCCGTGCTCGGGAAAGTATCGGTTCAACAATTCGCGTGCGCGCAGGGTGCAGAAGGCGATGTCGCCGTCGCGCTGGGCGATCACCACCGCGCGGTCGAGCGATTGCTGCAAGAGGCCGCTGATCTCCCGCAGGAGCGCGTTCTTTTCCTCCAGCGAGCGTTGCAGCGTGCGGATTTGCAGATGGGTGCGCACCCGGGCGAGCACCTCGTCGGGCTCCAACGGCTTGGTGATGAAATCCACCGCGCCGGCCTCGAACCCGCGCACCTTGTCGGCCACTTCGTTGAGCGCCGTCAGCATGAGCACGGGGATCGCACGCCAGCAGGCGTCAGCCTTGAGCCGGCGGCAGGTCTCATGACCATCCAACCCGGGCATGTTCAGGTCGAGCAGGATCAGGTCGGGCTGAAGGTGGGCCAGTTGTTCGAGCGCGCGCTCGCCGCTCGTCGCCACGAGCACCCGGTAGCCGGCCTCGCCGAGGAACTCCAGCAGCATGCCGAGGTTCGCGGGCAGATCGTCGACGAGCAGCAGCGTGGGGCGTTCGGGGGGACTCACGGCGTGCGGGTGGGTTCGGGGAGTCGGCGATCCAGTTCCTCCTGCAAGCGGTGGGTCTGGTAACTGGCGATCGCAGGCGCTAGACGCGTGGCCAACGGACCGTAGCGGCCCGGTTCGGTTTTCGCGAGTTCGGCCAGACACCGCTTGAATTCCAGGATGTCGCCGACCCGGGCGAGTTGCCGCAGTCGCCTGATCTCTTCCACCGCCGGCTCGCTCGCTTCTTCCCGTGCCGCCGCGCCCCGGTCCGGCGAGTCGGCGGGGGCGGGATAAGTCCATGCGAGTCCGAGCAGCCGGCCCAACGCCTCCAGCAGCCGCGCTTCCTCGCAGGGCTTGGGCAAGAACTCGTCGCACCCGGCGTCCAGAGCCTGCTGGGCATCCGCGGGGAACACGCTCGCGGAAATAGCCACGACTTTGAGGGGCGCGGGCGGAGTTTTTCCCCGCAGAGCCCGCGTCACCGACAAGCCATCGAGCCGTGGCATCCGCAGATCCAGCAGCAGCACGTCGGGAACGGGAGCCTGCGCGCACCGAGCCAGACATTCCTCGCCGTCGGTCACCTCCTCGACCAGAAAACCCAGGGGCTCCAACATGCCTCGCAGCACGTCGCGGTTCGGCACGGAATCGTCGGCGACCAGCACCCTCCGGCGGGCACCGAGATACCCGGTTGGCGCGACTGCCAGGGAAGGCGCCAGGACCGGCAGGGCAGCAGCCCGCTCGGGCAAGTGGAGTTCAAAGTAGAACCGGCTCCCGGCTCCGAAAACGCTCTCGAAGCGGAGATCCCCGCCGAGCAGACCGACCAGCCGCCGGCTGATCGCCAATCCCAACCCGACGCCCTGCGTCACGAACGCCGGGTCGGCCGCCTGGTGAAAAGCCTCGAAGATGTGCGCTTGCTCGCCCTCATGGATGCCGATCCCGGTGTCCTCCACCGCGAACAGCACCCGGCCCTCCCCGGTCGGCGTCACTCGCAGGACGAGGCGGCCTCGTTCGGTGAACTTCAGCGCGTTGTTGAGCAGATTCAGCAACACTTGCCGGAGTTTGCCCGCGTCAGTCCGCACCACGGCGGGCAGCGGCGGCGTGCGTTCCTCGCGAAATTCTAACCCCTTCTCGGCCGCACGCCAGCGGAAGGGAGCCGCGACCTCGTCCAGCAACGCTTCCAGCGCACAATCCTGCGCGGCCAGGCTGATTTTGCCCGCCTCGATCTTCGCCAAGTCGAGCACCTCGTTGATCATGGCCAGCAGGTGGGAGCCGCTCTGGTGGACCACCGTCAGACGCTCCCGGTTGCGGGCTTGCGCGGGAACCGAGGCTTCCTTGAGCATCATCTGGGTGTAACCCAGGATGGCGTTGAGCGGGGTGCGCAGTTCGTGGCTCATGTTGGCCAGGAACGCGCTCTTGGCGTGGTTCGCGCGCTCGGCTGTTTCTTTTGCGTGGCGCAGTTCCCCCGTGCGAACTTCGACCAGTCGCTCCAGGGCGCGGGTCCGCTGCCGCAGGTGGCGGGAGCGCCAGCGCGCCGCGCCGTAGGTCGCGAGAGCCGCTCCCACCGCTAGCGCGATCAGGAAAGGCGTCGTCCGCCAGAAGGGCGGCAGCACGACTACCGCCACGCTCGCCCCTTCGGGTGACCACACACCGTCGCCGTTGTCGGCCTGCACCCGGAAGCGGTATTGCCCCGGCGGCAGGTGTGAGTAGAAAGCGGCCCGCCGCGTGCCGGCCGGCGTCCAGTCTTTGTCGAGCCCTTCGAGCTGGTAGCGGAAGCGGATGTGCTGCGGACGCCACCAACTCAGCGCGGTGTATTGGAA
>CAXTQD010000103.1:0-14830 GCA_964246175.1 uncultured Chthoniobacterales bacterium
AGGAACAGCTCCCAGTCGGCGACCTGGTGGCGGTTGCGCAGGAGCAGGGTCACCGGCAGCTCGCGCGGGGCTTGGGGATCGCGCAGGAGCCGCAAGCCGACTTCCTCCGGGGTGCGGTCGGCCTTGCGGCTGTTGACCTGCCGGCACGCCAGCACGCAGTTCTCCCAGCTCGTCGCCCCGCCGCGGCTGCGGGGGACCACGTGGTCGATGTTGCCCTCGCCCGGGGCGAGCAGCCGGCCCGTGTACTGGCAGCGTCTTCCGTCGCGCTCCCAGATGGCGCGTGCACTCAGGGCCGGCCGGCGCCGGGGCACCTGGCCGTAGCGGGCGAGCACCAGCACGGTGGGCACGCGCACGGCCCCGCGCACCGTGCGCACAAAGGCGTCGTGGGCGCGCACGGGCAAGAGGGCCCACTCGGCGAAGGTGCGCACGGGCCCCAGCGTGCCGGCCTCCTGGTCGATGTCCAGGGCACAGGCCGCGCCGGTCATCATCTGCGCGAAGGCCACCGCGGGCGGCCGCGCGGCGATGGCTTGCCAGTGGCGGTTCAACACCAGGACGGTGGCGAGTTCAAGAAGCGGGTCCATGGTTGGAAGTTGGATTGATGTTAAAGGAAGGAGGTGTCTGTTCTTTCGCCCCGTGCCAAGTAGCCCAGGGATGTCGTGGTGGTTCTCTACAATTCGACGGCTTCGATCTGCCGCACGAGCGCGTCCGCGTCGCCGTCTAGCAGCTTGAGCATCTCCAGCACCTTGTCGGAAAACCCGGCGAGGCAGAAGACGTTCCGCTCCGGCAGCTGCAACGTGCCGTAGCCCGCGAGGTCGAAGGAATACACCTTCGGATCAGCGGAGCGGCGTGCCTTGTACTTGGCGAACGTGGCTGTCGGCGCGACTTGGCCCACCCAGCCCTGCATGTCGGACAGGATGATGATCCGGTCGTAAGGGCATGTGGCCGCGTCGAAGATCGCGTGGAAGTTCGTGCCCGCCGCGGCGCACTGCGCTTCCAGCCAACCCGCGAGGGTCAGCGTGGAGTCGCGGCGGTTGAGCGAGACGTACCGCGCGTCGTTGCTGAAGAGCATCACGTCCGCGTCCGCGTTGCTCTTGGCGAGTGCGGCAGCGAAGAGCGCGCCGATCTTGATCGGCCGGCCCATCATCGAGCCCGAGCCGTCGAGCGCGACGAGCGTGCGGCCCTCGAAGCGCGGTACGTTCTCCAACGAGATGTCTACCGCCGCCGACAACGCCGCGAGCACGACACCCGCGTTGGGCAGGTTGGCCGCGTGGAGTGCCTCCAGCGCCGTCGTGAACCGGAACGGCATCACCAGCGAGCGTCGGATCAACCGCGCGTCGGTGAGCATCGTCACCGCCGCATCAATCAACTCCGGCATCTGCGTGAGGATGTTGCGCAGGTTGCGCAGCAGCGCGAAGTAACCCAGCTTGCGCGTCGTGAGGAGTTCGCGCCACGCATCGGCCTTTGCCTCGGCGAGTGCGTCCCCGTCGCCAGCGGCAGCCTGGCCGGCCTGCGTGAGCTTGGTTTCCCAAGTCTCGGCCGGCGCAAGCGTGCCGTTGACGAGTTTCCGGAGTGCCTCGGTGTGCGGCGGGTGGACGAGGTTGACCGCGTCCACCAGCGAGATCTCCGCGTCGTCGCGGCGGTACTTGGCGAGTTGGTACTCGTCGAAGCGCGCCAACGCCGCCCCGAGTCCCTTCTTGAGGGAGTTCGGCACGGGACGGCCGTAGACGCCGAGTTGATACGCGAGGATTTCGAGCGCATCGTCGGGACGATGCACCAGCCGTGCGAAGAACGGTGCGGTCCATGACTCACCCTTGACCGTTTGGGCAAGCTCGCCCGCGGCTAGGTGCGTGACGGAACGCAGGCCCGCTTCCTTGCGTGCGTAGAGCGCCGCCTTGGCGACGAAACGCTTGTCCTCGGTCTGTGCGATGAGCGTTTTCACGCGCGCCGCGGCCTGGTCGCCGGTGCGGTAAAACTCGTCCTTGAGCGTCGCGGTGAACAGCAGCGCGGCGAGTTCGAGCTTGGGCGACTCACGGAAAGCGTCGCCTCCGGCGAGATTGACCGCGTCGGCGCTCGCCGGACGCGCCTTGTTCCAGTTGAACTTCATGGGGTTGGTTCCTTTCTGTGTGGAGTTGGGGTGAAAAGTTCTTGAGGAGAAAACCGGCCGGGTAACGAACCTTGCGGTTCTGGCGCTCTACCGTTGAGCTACGCGCAAAAGAAACTTTCGCGCGGTCGGAGTCGAACCGACTACTTCCTCGGTGGAAACGAAGGAACCCGAATCCTCACTGCCTCGAAAACTGACGATGTTAGCAAAAGCGTTCGCGGAGAAAATTGACCGGGGGCACCGGGCATTGCTGCCCGTAACCCGACGGGACTCGAACCCGCTGGTGCGCCAGACCGCACGGGTGCTGATCGTTTTCGAGACGAAGTAATCCCGATCTCACTGCCGCGAGAATCTACGATGCCTGCCAAGAGTGACCGAGCCGCCGTGGCGAGCGCGCCCGGTGTTATTTTTTTGCGGAGAAAGCCGGCCGGAGTAGACAACCGGCCCGTTCGTTTGAACCCGGACTGTCGGACGACACCGGCGGAACGCCGCGGTGGCACCCGGTCCGTACGGAGGTGCCCCGCGGTGAACCGATCCGGAGCCGGTTCGTCCACGCGGTGTCAAGGCCTACCACCCTTACCCGGAGTGCCGGTATTCGGTGAGACTGCCTGGTCTCGTGTCTGGTGTTTGGAGGCGAAGTAGCTCCAGCCTCACTACCGCGAAAAGAGAAAAGATCACCCGCCGAAGCCACCACGGCTGACCACATCCCATCCGCCGTGCCCCCCAGCACGGTTTGGATGGATGGGATGTGGTCAGCCGCCGCGTCTCCGAGGAAGCCAAGATAAGCGCGCATCTCCCGTGTCGCCTCGCGGGCGCGGCATTTCTGGCGCTTGTCAGGGCCATCCCACGCGTGCCACGAACCACCCTTGAGGCGATAGACACGCTCGTGACCGTGGTGACGTTGCATCCAGCGTTCGATCTCGGCGATGCGTTCGATCACTTCGGGCTCAATCTCCGAATAATGCGTGAGCCAATGTTTTTCTACCCGCAGGGTGAACAACTCCGGTCGCCGAAACACGTATGCCCAGACGTGCCCACGGCGGCACTTGGCAAGCACTGGATGATTCCACGGGCCGCTCTGGCGGTGCCGCCATGCACGGTCTAGCAGCGTTCTCGGGACAATTTCTGGCCGGAAACATCTACGCCACTCAGCGGGGATAGGCTCCCAATGCCACTGCTCGAAGGAGAAGACACGCAACGTCTGCTCGATGGAGATCATGTTGCGCTGACGACGGCGACGACCACGGCGAAAGCAGCGATGCCAGAAATATCGCACCGTGTTGAGCCGTTCGAGGATGGTGGCGAGCAGGAGGGCGTCCGCTTGGTGCCGGGCGGCGTGGTTCAACACGTACTGACGCTTCCATCCGCGCTGGATGGGTGGATTCAATTCGTGGACTGGTGGATGGCGCTGGCGTGCCCGCAGTCGTTTGAGTTCGCGGTGCATGGCGCGTAGATGTTTTTCAGCGTGGTCTTTGTCGTTGAGCATGGTGGGTTAGATGAAGCAAGGTGGTACTCGCGGCAGGGGTTGCACCTGCACTGTCGGCGCTCTCGACGCCGTGCCTCTGGCTGTTGGGCTACGCGAGCAAAGGAGAGAAAAGTGAGTGGCAGAGCGCGGAGGACTTGCACCCCGAACCGGCGCGCAGCGGCGCGGTTTGATCCCGCGAGCAACGGGTCCCGGTTCGCTGGTCCGGTTCACGCTCCAAAAGAAAGGAAGCTTGCTCCCGGCCGGACTTGCACCGGCCCTGGGCCGGGTTTAAGCCGGCTGCCTCTACGTTGGGTTACGGGAGTAGAGAGCAGAGAATGGTCTCACCGGCAGGATTTGCACCCGCACTGGCGCGGTTCTGAGCCGCGTGCCTCTGCTGTTGGGCTACGGAGGGTCGAAAGGAAATTTGCGTCATGCCGGTGCCGCCCCGGCGTCTCCGCGTTGGAAGCGCGGCGTCCTGGCTGTTGGACCAATGACGCGTCAAGTTTTCACGCACGGTCGCCGTTCCGGGAGAAACCGGGCCGGGGCAGGTGTTTTCGTTTTCAGCGAAGTAGCCCGTGGCCTCACTGCCCGGAACGGCAGCGGAAAAGGGTGGGGAGACTAACCGGTTACGCTCCGGTGCCGCGGCGTTCACAATGCCGGGTGCTGCTATTACACTATAGCCTCCGTGTTGGTTGCGAAGATGGAGCTGCGCCCCGGTATCGGCCGGGCAAAAACAGCGGTTTTGCAGACCGCGGCGTTCACTTGCTCGCTCGCGTAGCGTACTAGTGGTGCGCCCGGAAGGATTTTCACCTTCACGCTGCCGGGTAAGAGCCGGCTGCTCTCGAAATTGAGCTACGGACGCCTGTTGAAAAATCAACTCGCGGCAGGGGTCGCACCTGCTGCCTCCGCCTTCGCAGAGCGGCGCTCTGATCTGTTGAGCTACGCGAGCATATGGGTAAAGAAGTGGCTCCCCGACGTGGCTCCGCCCCACGAAGACCTGGTTAACAGCCAGGCATGATCCTGTTTCATCACCGGGGAACTTTGCAAAAAGGTGGCTGCCACGGAGTTGCACCGTATCCTTGCCCTCTTCAGGGGCACGCTCTTCTGCATGAGCTATGCAGCCGTCGAACTAAAATCTGGGCCGCCAGGGTATCGCGCCCTGTTCTGCCGGTTAAAAGCCGGCGGCATCACTTTAATGCTTGCGACCCGTGGGAAATCCGATCCTCTGGTCGGACTCGCACCGACGAATACCGCTTTACGAAAGCGGCCCTGTAGCTGCTGAGGCACAGAGGAGACAGAAGAGATGGTCGCTTCTGCCGGTAGCGCGCCGGCGTCTGCCGATTATCGGTCGGCGGCTCTGCTTTTGAGCTAAGAAGCGTGCTTTGCCCGCCGGGGAGTCGCACCCCGTCTTCCGCTTTGTAAGAGCGGATCGCTCCTGTTACAACAGCGGGCATCGCGTGGGAAATTGGTTGCCGGGTGTGGACTCGCACCACGATCTTCTGTTTCAAAGACAGAGGTCCTCCTTTTGGACGACCCGGCAACGTGAGTAGGGAAATGGTCAGGACGGCAGGTAACGCTCCTGCTTGATCTTGCTCCCAAGGCAAGTGCCTTCGCTTATCGGCCACGTCCTGATAGAGGTAAAACGAAAATGGCGGGCTGGACGGGCATTGCTCCCGTGACCTTCGGCTTGACGAGCCGCTGCTCTTCGTGGCTGAGCTACCAACCCGGAACGAACGAAAAGTGGTGGGCCAGGCAGGAATCGCACCTGCGCGGTCGGCGAGCGACATCTGCTCTACAGGCAGTCCCGCGTCTTTAGCGGTCTACTAGCCCACGAAAAAGAGAAGGTGACTATCCCCTCGGGACAAACTAGGTATGAAACCAATCCAACTTAGTGTTAGCCATCCGCTAAACCCTGATGACCCTGGTTATAAAGAGCGTCTCATCTTTGCCAAATTGGCTATATCGCGCTTGTCTGGCATCCCTTCCTTTTCTTCGGGGCCGCCAATCAAATCGTACAACGTTGACAGCAATTCAGTTGAAGCAATGAAACCGCCAGATGACGTTTTGCGACCCAATCCCTCCGACGAATAGAAGTTAGCAAATGCGCGAATGTGACCATATGCAGCGATGAGTCTGCCTCCGCGATAGTAAGCCTTCTGCCCATCAGGATAAATATCCAGCAGAAAATCTGTAAACCACTTCGCAAGTTCTCCCTCCTTGTATCCCACAGTTGCCGGCACTGAAAAGTTGCACGCCTCAAAGTCCGAAAGGAAATCTGCGAGGGGGTAAGCTGGATGTTCTTCCATGTCTGCGGTCTATCAAACCGACCTTTCCCCGTCACGCTAAAACCATGACTCCCACTTCCCACCCCGACCCTGCCCGCTTCTTCTCCGTGCTTACAAAGGCGTGCCAGCCAGTTGCCCCAGCAGCGCGTGGAACATGTGGACCGGCGAGCGGCGACGGTTGTAGCGGAAAGCGAACTCGTCGGCATAGCGTTGCAGGTGGCGGCGGGAAACGCCGTGGTGCGTGCCATCAATCGACCGCTTCATCTGGCTCCAAAACCCTTCGATAGTGTTCGTATGCACCTGACCACGAGCATACTCTTCCAAGCCGTGACACACGCTGGCGTGGTCCCAGCCCTTGCGCTTGAGGCTGCTGTAGGCGCTGTACTCGTCTGTCATCACCTTGGCTGCCTTGTCCGTCGTCACGGCAAGCAGGTTGTCCACCGTTTTGGCATCGGCTTGGCTGACCACGAAGGGAGCCACGCTGCCGTCGCGTTCCACCGCCCCGACCACGATGGTCTTGCCTTCGGCCCCACGCCCGCGCTTGCCCTGCCGCTTGCCGCCCACGTAGGTCTCATCCAGTTCCACGGTGCCGGTGAACGGGGTAAGCTCCTCGGCCATCAACTCACGAATCTGGTGGCACATGCACCAAGCGCATTTGTAGGTGACACCGATCTGGCGTTGCAACTCAAGGGCCGCCACGCCGTCCTTGCTGGCGGTCATCAGGTAGATGGCGTGGAACCACGTCTTGAGGCTCGTGGTGCTCTGATGGAACACGGTACCCGCCGTGGGGTAAACTTGGTAAGCACAGACACAGGCGTAGGCGCGGCGGCCGGGAACAGGGTGGAACCTGTCCACTTCGCCGCACTTGGGGCAGGTCAGGCCACCGGGGAAGCGGGTGGCAAAGACGTGAGCCAAGCAGGCGGCGTCATCGGCAAACTGACCGGCGAAGTCTTTGACCGTGTACTTGGGGGCCTTGTAGGGGGCGAGTTTTCGTCTCACCACCTCTCATACGCATTGAGAGCATCGGGTTTGTCCCGAGGGGATAGTCACCAAAGAGAATGGTTGCGGAAACGGGAATCGAACCCGTTTGAAGCGGCTTATGAAACCGCCGAGACGCCCACGCCTCCCTCTCCGCAATGATAGTAAATGGTGGAACCGGCGGGTAACGCCCCCGCATGAACCTGCTTGCAAGGCAGGTGCCTTCCTTGTCGAGCCACGATCCCACTTGTAAATCAAACACATCGCCACTCCGCGCACGGCGGGCAGGTATCGCGCCTGCATAATCTGGTTTTGGAGGCCAGCGCCTTGCTTGTCGAGCCACCGCCGCAAAGGATGCGGGTACGTGGCAACGTGTAAATTGGTGCGGCTGCCGGGAATCGCACCCGGATCGCTTCCGTGGCAAAGAAGCATTCTGCTGTTGAACCACAGCCGCGTTCTAGAAAAATAACCCGGCCGGCCGATACGTTTTATACGCACGCACCGACCGCCGGGAACACGATATCCCGGACCGCAGCCCGGGACGAAAGAACAAACACCATTGCAAGAAAGCGCGTTGGCGTTTGCACCCGCTGGAGTCATTTCACGGCGGTCTTTCGGTGTTTCGGGCACACCTCCCACGAAGCCCTTGCGATGTTAGTAGTGGGCGCGGGAAGAGTTCTCATGTTCAGCAGGAACGTGCCATGTTAGTTGACATGAAGAGTCGGTGATGGTAGACCTTGTGCAGGTCACCATTCAGCACGGAGCATCCAAATTCCTGTGAGGTGAGTGGCTCATCCCGCCTCGTTGCCGGTTGCCGCCGGCAGCGAGGCATTTTTTTGCCACGAAACGTTGTTGGAAGAATTACATATAGAAAAAGGACAACAAAAAACCCTGCGGACTTTTCGGGTCAGCAGGGTAGGTAAAAAGTTGAAAGTGTGTACTTTCCTTTGAAACCTACCGAGCCGACGCCTGCTTGGGGTTGCCGAGTCGATGACTCGGACCAAACGCCCACCCGGAGCACGGCATGACCGTATCCAAAAAGCGGGTAACCGCTTCCAGGCGACGATAAATGGTTTGCCGTGATTTCATGAGTGAAGTCGAAGGTGAACGAGATTTACTGGAACTAACGTTGTTCGTCAATACCTTTCGCAGAAAAAAGTTAACTTTCTTTTCAGAAGTTAGTCAAAGCGGCTTCACGATGATCCACGTTTCGCGCGATGCTCCACTGACTGGATCGAGCACGTGCAGGACATGCCTACCCTCACGCAGTACGGCAACATTCTGCCCGTCTACCGAGCGGCAATCCAACGTGTCGCACGACCAGGCCGGCTCGCCGCAACCCTTGGCGCGCAGGTCCAGCAAACGGCTGCTCGGCGGCAGGTCGGGGTCGAGCACGTAGGTGGTTCCAGGCAGCGGCGAAACCACGGACAGCGTGGCGGGTTGGTCCGCCTTCGTGGTGACGTTTCCGGGATGGTCGCCCCCCACGGTCGCTTGCCCGGCGAGCCAGTTATCACCGCTCGCTAGCCAACCGGCGTATTCTGCCGGGAGACGAACCCGTCCTTGTTCGTCGTAGTCCGATGCGCTCTCCGGCGTGGGAAGATGCGTCGCCGCGAACTTTTCCATGGTGCCACCCGGTTGTGACGGATTAAGCGCGTGGCCGGTGACACGGTGGACGTTGCGTTCGACGACGTTGGCGGGCGCGGTGTACCAGCCGGTGCCGTGTTGCGCGTGCAAGTGTTCGAAGATTTCGTGCAACAACGGCCCCGCACCGGTGACGCCCGAGACGCCGAGCATCGGCCGGCCGTCGAAGTTGCCGACCCACACGCCGACCGTGAACTCGGGCGTGTAGCCTATCGCCCAGTTGTCGCGGAAGTCGGTGCTCGTCCCCGTTTTACACGCGACGGGGAAGTCCCACCGCAGTTGCGAATCGACACCGAAAGTCAGTGCCCGTGCACTGTTGTCCGAGAGGATATCGGCGATCAGGTAGGCCGAAGTTGGGTCGGACAAACGCACGGGCGCGGCGGTGCGTCCATCCGCCAACCAACGGCAGGGCAGATAATTCCCCAGACGCGCGAGGCAGGCGTAGGCGTTGGTGAGTTCGAGCAGACGCGCCTCTGCGTTGCCGAGCGTCAGGCCGAGTCCGTACTGGTCGGCCGAGCGCGTGAAGGTCGTCAGGCCGCAGTCGCGCAAGCGCTGGAGCAGCGCCGCGGGGCCGCCGGATTTTTCCGCGAGCACCTTGACGGCGGAGATGTTCAGCGAGTTGGCGAGCGCCGGTCGCAGGCGCATCGGACCGTAGAAGCGGTGACTGTAATTCTCCGGCCGGTACACGGCGCCACGGGAGGGAAACTCCGCCGGCAGGTCGGCCACCACGTCGGCCGGCGTCGCGCCGCGTTCGAAGGCGAGCAGGTAGGTAAACGGCTTGATCGTCGAACCCGGCGAGCGCCGCGCCCAGGTGCCGTCGATCTGTCCGCCGCGCCGCGCGAAAAAGTCGGCTGAACCCACTAGCGCGAGCACGCCACCGGTGCGGTTGTCGATGACGACCGCCGCGCCGTTACCGACGTGCTGGGCGCGGAGTTCGTCCAAGTGCTCGCGCAGTCCTTCCGTGATGAAGCGGTTCAGGCCGAGGTCGAGCGTCGTGCGGACTTCTCCGCCTGCGCCGGCCGCCAAGTGCTTGGCAAGGAGACGCTCGACGAAGTGCGGCGCGGCGAACGCCCGCACCCGTACCGCTAAGTGCAACGGTTCGACCCGCGCACGGGTAAGCTCATCGGAGGGCAGGCTGCCCTCTTCCTCCATGCGCCCCAGGACCCAACGCTGGCGCTCACGGGCGCGCTCGAAGTGCCGGAAAGGATTGAGCCGCGTGGGCGACTGCGGCAGCGCGGCCAGGAGTGCCGCTTCCGCCGCGCTCAGGTCCGTGGGCCGCTTGCCGAAGTAGTGCCGTGCCGCCTGCGCGCAGCCGAGGTCAAGGTTGCCGTAATCGAGGCGGTTGAGGTACGCGGCCAGGATCTGGTCCTTGGTCCAGACCTGTTCAAGGCGAAGCGCCTGCGCGGCTTCGACGAGCTTTGTCCACACGGTGCGAGGACGCGGGCAGCTCAGCTTGATGAGTTGCTCGGTGATCGTGGAGCCGCCCGAGCGCCGCTCGCCCGCGCGCCGCCAACCCAGGTGGCTCGCCACCGCCCGCGCCAGCGCAAGAGAATCGACGCCGTGGTGCGAATAGAAACGTTTATCCTCGGCTGCCACCGTCGCCCGTCGCAGCTCCACGGGAATCTGTTCCCACGCGAGCGGCGGCCGGGCGTAGTGCCCATCCGTGGGTAACTCGCGCAACAACTCTCCATGCGTGTCGAATATGAGCACGCTTGGCGCGGGCGGATGTTCTAACTCGGCGGGCAGCGGCACGAAGCGCAACGCACCCCATCCCCCGAGTAGGACCACCGCCGAACCCGCTGCCGTCCAGGCGAAACGGCGCGCCCACTTCGTTCGCCTGAGCAGCATGCTATGGCACTCCCACGCCCGGCAACTCGCTGACCGTGCTGCCACGCGGCCAGCGTCGGACCCCGAGCTTGTTGAGCTTGCTCAAGTCCGTGCCGACCTTGCCGGTGTCCAGATCGTACACGCCGACCCAGGAGAATGCTACGTGGTTCGTCTCGTCGCTGCCTTTGCCGCTGACGCGCACGAGGATGTACCGCGAATCGGCCGACCAGGCCAGGCACTCGGCGTAGCGGTGGTCAGATACTTCCTCGCCGCCGAAACCATCGGACTTCAGCGCGGCCATCTCGACTTTGCCGTCGATGTTCTCTTTGTCGCGCTCGCGGTAGGAGTGTTCGCCCTCGCGGTGAAAGAGCCGCAACGTAACGCCCAGGCTCGGGCCGCCATCCTGGACGAGAATCCAGCGGTCGTCAGGCGAGAAGAATAGCTTCAAGTTCCCCCAGCCGGGCGTCTCGCACATCTTGTTCGCGCGACCCTTTTCGCCGTCGCGGTAGACCCAGATCTCCTTCTCGTCACCGGCAGGCCGAACCTCGTAGTTGATGTGGCCGCCAGGAGACTTCCCAACTTCGGGTTGGTCGGCCGGCAGCGCGGCGGGCCAGACGGCAAGACACGCAGCGGTGAACAGGAGGCGCATCGCCTTCATTCGAGCGGGACGGTGACCATCCGTCCGGCGGCGGTTTCCGCGTAGCGGTCGGGATGGTACATTTCCTCGATCTTCGCCGCAGGCGCGGCCACGGTGCCGGCGGCGCGCACGCGAGCGAGGTATTGCAGGTGGAAGCGGCCTTTGGGCAGTGTGTCGCAGAAGAACACCGCGCGCGTCTCGCGCAGTTCGCGGTAGTCGCTGACCCAGTTGGACTCGCCTTCCGCCGGCGCGTTGCCGCCTGCACCCGAGGTCTCGAAGTCCGGGTTGACCGCCTCCAACACCGAGGGCAGCGGGTCGTTGATCGCCACGTACGTCGCGGGTGCGGGCACCCGCACGTCGAGGCTCACGAGCACGCGGTCGCCGACCCTGAGCTTGCCTTCGCCCAAATCAGCGAGCGAACCATCGTCGCGCACTTTTTGGTAGGTGCGTTGGAGGATGTAGCCACCGTTGCCAGCGGTCGCGGCGGAGTTAACGCCGGCTCCGCCGTGTGGGCGGGACTCTACCCGGGCCTGCACGTAGAGCGTGCGCTTGGCGTCGGGGTTGGCGAGGGTGACTTTCTCCCTACCGGCGGCAAGCTCATCGAGTGGGAACTCGCAGGTGAACGTGCGTCTGTCACCCCCAAGCCGGAACGCCTTGCTCTGCCCGGCGAGCGCCACTGACCCGGCGGCGGGTCCAGCGGCTTTTTCCACGGTCTTCGCGTACGTGGACAGCGCCATGAACGCCCAGGCGTTGCCCTGGGTGGTGATCCAGCCGCCGTAAATGTCACGCTCGGAGAGCAACTGATTGAGGCGGGTCTCGACCGCGGGGTCGTGCGGCGCGTACACGCACCACGCGAGCAGGCGCATCCCGTCGAGCGCGGCTGTGCTGGCGAAGGGGTTCCAGGTCTCGGGTTTTTCCTTGTCGCGCGGGCCAGGGGCGAGCAGGGCCTTGACCATGCCCTTGTCGCCGTCACCCTTGAGGATCGCCAACGCCAGCAGCGTGCGATCCTCGGGGCAGAGCTTGTCGCGGCTCTGGAAAAGTTTTTCCACGTACGCAGGCTCTGGCTTCTCGAACATCGCCAACGCGTAGAGCGCCAGGCAGCGGTCGGTTTCGTTGTGGTCGTGGTAGCGGTCGTGCGCGCCGTCCTCGCCGGCTTCGTCCTTGGTGCGGAGTTGGCCGCTGAGATACTCGCAGAGTTTGTCGACGTTGGTTTGCGGCACGAAGTACCCGGACTCACGCGCCAGGGCGAGACCCAGCGCGCCGTACGCGCTGCCCCACGGGTGCGACTCCCGGCCGGTGACCGCGGGCCAGTAGGCGAGGCCGCCGTCCTCGGCCTGCATGCCGAGGATGCGGTTGACGCCGCGGTTGACGGCATCCTCCGCTTCTTCCGGGGTCTTGTTAATGTCGGGCAACGCGTCGTGGAAGTCCTTGAACACCATCCACGGCAGCGTGCTGGAAACCGTCTGCTCGATGCAGCCGTATGGGTAGTGCAGCAGCGAGTCGATGCCGCCGGTGAGTTCGCTCAGGCGCGTGGTGGAAACGCTGACTTTGATGAGACCGTCCTCGCCTTCCAAGAGCGCCGGATCGACGCGGCCGAGCAAGTCGGGCGCAGCGCCGGCCGGGTGCAGATAGGCGACCTCCGCGCGAAGCGGCGTGGGATGCTCGACGTTGAGCGTCGTCTGCACAGCGTCCTTCCACACGGGGGCGGCGGGCGTGCTGCCGGTCAGGCGGGCGCGCCAAGTCCATTTCGTCACGCCGGTCCCGTCGAACTTGACCGGGAACTCGACCGGGCGTGACTCGCCCGGCTCCAGGTGGAGCTTGCCGGTGAGTTCGCGGCCGTGTTCGCTGTTCGCCTCCGCGCGGCCGTCGAGTTCGAGGTAGACCTCGACCTCACCCGCGGTTGGCGATTGGTTGTGAACCACGGCGCGCGCGGTGATCTCGTCGCCCACGTTGCCGAAGCGCGGCAGGGCGGGCTCGATCATCAGCGGCTTGTTGACGCGGAAGGAGCTTTGGCCACCGCCGAAGCGCCCGGAGGCCAGTCGGTCCTTGCTCGGGCCTCCGTGAACGATCGCCATCACCTGAAATTCGGTGAGATTATCCGGCGCGGTGAATTTCGCCTCGACGTGGCCCTGCGCGTCGGTGACGAGCGTGCCGTTCCAGTACGCGCACGCGACGAAGTTCTGCCGCAGGCGTTCGCGCAGGTTATCCTCGCCGCCTCCGCCGATGAGGTAACCTTTGTTGGAAGCGTCGCCCTTCTCGCCGGCGAACTCCATGTCGGCCGGATCCTCAGAGAGTAGCGCCGTCACGGTGACGCCCGTGCGCACGTCCAGCGGACGATCATGGTAGAACGTCTTCCAGATATTCGGAAGCTCGTAGGCGGTCAGGCTGAGCACGCCCTTGTCCACGGCGTAGAGCGTCACCTCCGCGCCGGGGGCGGGGTGGTGTGCCTCGTCGGTGATGTTCACGTCGACCGTCACTTCCTCACCGGGTTGGTAGTCGGTCCGCTGCGGGTGGACCTCGGCGGCGAGTTTCGAGTCGGTCTTGGGGACGTTGAGTTGGCAGTAGCCGGCGCGGTACTCGGGCATCTTGATCCGGCGCGAGGAATCCTGCACGCCGCGCAACAGCACGACCGAGACGAACACGTTTGGCGCGTCGGCGTCCACGATGGGCACCTCCACGGCGGGATGCTCCTTCTTCAGTTCGGTGACGAACGCGCGCGTCACGCCCTCGCGCTCCACGCTGACCAAGGCCCGGCCGCTGATCGGCGTCTGGACGAGGATCGTCGCCTGGTCGCCGGCGTGGTACTCCGTCTTGTCGGGCACGAGCTGGACCTGCCACGCGTTGCGGTAGCCCCACTCGGCTTCCTTGTCGCCGAGGACATCGACGGTCGTGGAAGTGGCGACGGGGCGGCCGGCGGCGTCCTGGCCGGTGACTTCGAGGAGGTATTCGCCGGGTTCGGCGGGCACGAGGTGGCCGACCCCAGGCGGGGTTTCCTGCGCAGGGCCGTACAGGTTACCGGTCTTCTTGAGGGCGACGGTGTCCACCGTGGCGGTGCCCACGCGCGTGAGGTGCGGGGTGCTCTCGTAGTCGGAGTCGCCCTTCTCGGTGGCGACGCGCTGGGTGCGCCACTCGATGTGCGAGAGGGTGACGTTGACCTTGACCGGACCGGCCGTGGGCTGGCCGTCGGCGTTGACCGCGACGACTTCCAGCGGCAGCGGGTCGCCGGCCTTCACCACGTCGGGCATCTGGCGCAAGCCCAGGTAGAAGTCACTGCTCTGCACCATGAATGCCGTGTTGGCCGTGACGGTCTGCTGGTCCTGGTCGGTGACGCTCGCTTCCACGCGTACGCTGCGCGGAGCGGGCACGCTCGGATTGAGGACGATCCGGGGCGAGAGCGTCAACGCACCCTGGTCGGAGAGCGCCGCCTCGCCGTCGAGCGCGGTCTCGCCGCGCTGGCGGTGCAGGCGGTAGTCCACCTCGTTCGTGAAAAACAGGTAGTCGTCGAAGCCGTCGGGCGTGAACGTCGTGTCCACGGCCTTGAGCGACCAGGTAACCCGTGCGCGGGAGAGCGCCTTGCCCATGTAGTAGTGGGCCGCCAGTTCCAGCGCGGGCGTGCCCTCCCCCACGACGGGAGCGGATGGACGCGCGAGCTTCACCTCGAACGCGTTGGGCTGGAACTCCTGCACCTGGAAGCGGCAAATCTTGCCGTCCGGCGTGTCGGAGCTTCCCTCGTCGCCCTCGCCGTTGTCGGCGGCGGCGAGGTCCTCGGCATCCTCGCGGTCGGCGGGGTCGGCCTCGAAGACAATCTCTGCGCGGTAGTGGCCGAGCGAGTTCTTCGGCAGCGCGAGGTCCTCGGCGAACGCCCCGACGGCTGAGAGTTTGACGGCCTTCTGGAA
>CAXTQD010000104.1:0-1718 GCA_964246175.1 uncultured Chthoniobacterales bacterium
GTGGAGACGGGGCTTCTTCTGTCGCCGCCGAGGCCGAAGAGGCCGGGGCCGCTGGCCTGGCCGCCGCGCTGGACAACGGCGGGCGCGGGATGATGGTTGCCAACTCTTCTGACGGTCTGTAGTGTGTTCACGAACTGAGGTCCTTTCGTTGATACCGATGGTTTTTGGTTCACAGGCTGGCCGGCGTCTGAATCACGCTGGCCAGCCGCTTTTGCTTACTGGTAGAGCATTCCTCCTTTCTTGTTATTTGTCAACAAAAACCAAGAACTATTTTCGCTTCTTCGCGGCGGCCCATCGGTCCAAAGTGGCACCCACGTTCTTTTCATCGGGCTTTCGGTCAGCCTCCAACGTTTCTAGGGTGGAGGGATGAACCCGAGCCGGGAAGACGACGCGTTGCTCTTCCTTGGCTTTTTCGGGCCTGCCTGATCCTGGCCGGGGACCACCGTGCTTTTTTGGTGTCTGTTCGTGCTCTGACATAACCTGCATCCTGCCTCCCGGCGCGGTTTGCGTCAACGAATACCAAGGATGCTTCGCATGAAATCGAACTGGCCAGCCGTTTAGCGGAGGTCTGCTAATGCTGCCTCTATGGCAGATGGACCCGGCGGATTCTCCTGCGGAACAAACCTTGCTTTGAGGGAGTGCCATGCGCCTGCATGGATACCCTGCTTTCCGTTCGCTCCTCTTTGCGGCTCTCGCCCTGTGTGCCTGCCGGCGCACCGATCCCAACCTCACGGCCAAGCAAGAGAGTTCCCCTCCTATTTCCTCCCCCGTCCCCTCGCCCTCGCCCGATCCGTTAGTAAGCGGCCGGCACCTGTCCGCCTGGATTATGGTGCTTGATGACCGCGATCCGGAGATGGAACTGCTGGCACTACAAGCCATCACAAAGCTCGAACACGCCGCGCCCGAGTGGCCGGTCGAAGCCGCGATCTCCCGCCCCGTGGCCACAGAAGCCGAAGCGGCGCGTGGTCCACTCAAAGCCGTGAGCCTACGGACGAGCGACGAGCGTGTGACCTTGGCTGCGCAATACGCTTTATGGACGCTCTTCGGGGAAGTGGACCCGGCTTACACCCCCGCTGCGTTGCGGGCGCTCGCTAGTCCGAAAGACGACGTGACCAAGCAGGCGACAGCCCTGCTTCAACAGTACCCGAGCAAGGCGGATGCAATCGTTGACGCGGCGCTCGTGCTCTGCACGACCCCCAAGGTGCCGCAGCAATGGATACTCAACGGTGCGCTCTTACTCACACACTACGCAGACGCGGCGTGGCCGAAGCTGCGTCGCGTCCCGCCCACGGGAACGGCACAGGACAAGATGCTCTACCTGCTGCGCCATCAGGTTGTCGTTTGCACCAAACATCAGCCATCCCAGGACTGGCCGAAGTTGGCCGCGCAAGCTCAGGACGCCTGCAATCGTTGGCACCAGCGGGTGAAGGACTCGCTGCTGCCAATCCTCCAGAGAAAGATCAATACCCCTGAAAAAGGAGTCGTCATCTACACTGACCCGGAGGAGTTGTTGCCTGCGGGTGCGACGGCCGAAGAACAATTTCTGATTTACGACGAACAGGGCCGGGAGTGGCGGCGCGTGGCCGAAGCCGACGAAGCCGCCCTAGCCGGCCACTAAACGCCGCTTATCCCCGCCCGCTGCACCCGCTTGGCGTTCGGCTTACCGGCAGGCGCATCCTGGATGGCCGCCTGCCACGCTTCCACGCGTTGCTCTTCGG
>CAXTQD010000104.1:1728-12380 GCA_964246175.1 uncultured Chthoniobacterales bacterium
GGGGACGGAGGACTGTTTCAGGTACAGGTTTTTCTCCTATAGGAGAAACATCGCGCAGTTCCTCGTCGCTGACGACGTGCGGGTTGGCGGTATCGGCTGTTTTTCCACCATGGCGGAAATGTTGCGTTCTACCTTGGCTACTTGCTCGAACTCAGGCGCGGGTAAGGCAGCCAGCTTCTGATAGCGGCTGCTCTGATTTTTCGTGACGCCAATTTCTTTGAGGGTGGGAGTGCGGTCGCCAACGATGACCGCACCTTTCCCAACCCCTTTTGCACCTTCGTTTTTCGGCGTCTCACGCAAAATTTCCCCCGCCTTCCTCTCCGCCCGGAGCTTGATCTCCGTCGCGTGCCGGATGGCTTCCTGGCCAAGCTGGGCACGCTTGGCGTACACGCGCGCAGCTTCTGCCATGTCCGCCGCGACAACGAACGACGCTCCTGGCAGTGAACGCTGCGGCCCCAGCGATGGTCTACCGGAGGCCATGCCGCAACCGCCCACCCCATCGCCTGAGCTGCTGGCGGAGTTCCTCCTGTGGCGCGATGCGCTGGCCCGTCAGCACCCGAGTGGACCGCCGGGGTGGTTTGAGGACGGCGCGGAGCGATGGTTCCTGACTCTCTTGGAGCCCACCGAAACGGAAGACCCGCGGAACTAACGCCTGTAGCCTCCTCAGATCACCAGGAGCTCGAACACGGCCGGCACGTGGCAGCCAAACCGGCAGTTTATTGACGCCATCGCGCGCACGCGCGAGGGCGAACGACTTGGAAAGCGCCCTGAAGGAAACCAAAGGAGACGGCCCAACGTGCGCGTCGCGCCAGGGCGAACGGTCTGGCAGGCGGCGCACAAACCGGACGCAAGCGGACACGTTCACACGCGCGCGGGAGAAAAGCCGAACCCGCCACCAGAAAGCCGTCAAAACCGACACCAATCGACACGCCAACGTGCGCGCCAGCAACGGGGTTCGTCCGAGGCGCACCAGCCCTTCAACGCTTGAGGCACACCAGCCCCTGCACGTAGCGGTGCGCCGTCGTCTTCGAGCAGCCCAGGAGGCGGGCGATCTGGCGGTAGGACAGTTCGTCGTGGGCGCGCAGGCGAAAAGCCTGTCCGCGGCGCAACCGGGCCAGCGTTTCCCACGGCCGGCAGGCGTTGACCCGGCGCGGCCGGCCCGAAAACGAAGGCGGCTTTTTGCCGGTGCGAGGGTCTACACCTATACGTGGGACGGCGGGCGGTAGAACGTCGGGGTATCTCATGGGCTTCAAAGCGGCAGTTCGTCGTCAGGATCGGTGGGTGTGCCGGTGCGGTGCAGTTGGGGCATGGACCAGAAGCGAGGCCGGTGGGCGACGGCCGCACGGCGCTCCGGGCTCAAGCCCGCGCAGAACAGTCGCAGCCGCCAATCTGCGGTGGACACCCTCGCTGCGGGGCAAACGTCGTCCAGCGGGCTTCCTGGCGCGGCTGGCGCGTCTGGCGGGGCGTTGATGGAGAGCGTGCTCACCCCCTGGGCGGCAAGCCGTGCCGCAGCCTCACGGCGTCCAAGTTCTCCTGGTTGGTGGCGCTCCGTGCGACCAGTTCATCCAGCCAAGCCTTGAGGCGCAACACGCGTGCCTTGTCCCCGGGCATCGACGTGCCGGCCGCGTAGCGGGCTTCCAGTTCCTCAAGTTGGCGCGTGATGGCCGCCATCTGAGCCGCCGCCTGCATCAACAGACCCGTGGTTTCCACCTGGGCGTTGAGGTCCTTGATGCCGCCTTCCGAGAGCGCGAGCATGGACACCTGCAACGTGTGCGCGAGGCCCGTCGTGCTCACGTTGAGTTCGAGGGCTTTCGCCTTGACCACGTCGAGCAGCTCGCCGCTGGTCTTCAGCGCGTCGTTGAAGGAGTCGTACTTCTCGGGTTCGGATTGCTTGAGCGCGGCAGCCAAGCCGATGCCCAAGGTCTCCATCTCCTTGTCGTATTCGACTCCTTGCGCGATGGCTTCGCGGAACCTGCTGATCACGTCTTCCAAGCCTTCCACGAGCTGGCGGCCGACCTCGATTTGGGTTCCAAGGCGGAGCGCCTTGATAAACTCGTCGGCGGAGTGATTCGCCTCGTTGAACGCGGTCTCGGTGTTCTTGGCGGCCCGGGTGCCGGCTTCCTCGACCTGCTTGAGCGTCGACACGGCCGCGGGTGCACCGGGCACGGAAACCGGCGGGGCGATGGGCGCGGACGCCGCGACCCCGGCGGTTTTCAGCCGCTCAATTTCCGCCTGCACCTTTTGCAGGCCCGCCGTCGTGGCGTCGAACCCGGCCGGGTCTAGGCTGCTCGTGACTGGGATGTTCACTCCTTCGTTGTCGTTTGGCATGATGGTGTGTCCTGTTGGTTGAGGTGGAGATCAGAAAGGGGTGCCGGCAGCCGACGTGCACAAAGCCAAGGTCCAGCGGGAGAGTTCGTCGCCGACGTGGCGTGCCTGGAAGCGCAGGGCGTCGAGTTCGCAACGCGAGCCGCGGTAGAAAGCTTGCGTGGCCGCGATCCAGGCCGGCAGACTGGCTACGGGCGTCCACGGCACGCCGTCGTAGCGCCAGCCGTTCCACTGCTGCCAATGGTGGCGGAACTCGTGGGCGAGCGTGGCCGCCGCCTGTTCATCACCCGCGCGCACGTCCACGAGGATCGTGCCGCAGGAGGGCGGGACCTCAATGCCTGAGACGGTCTGCGTCCACGGCCAGGGCGGGCAGTAGTAGCCCATCGCACCCACCAAGCCCTCGACGTAGATCACCGTTGGCGTGGGCATCTGCTTGTCGTGGCGTGCGAGCCAACGCATCTCCAACGCAGGGAGCTTAGCCTGGTACAGCAACCGGGTGGTGGGGATCGTGGTCGACGTGCTCATGGACGGGCGGAGACCGTGGGCTGCGAGGCCTTGGCGGCGGCGCGCTCGGCGCGGGTGATGGCACGGGCGGCGCGGTCGATCTCGCGCACCTGACCCGTGAGGAACCTGTAGGCGAGGTCCGCCGCAGCGTGGACGGTGCCGGCGAAGAGCACGGGCGCGCCCTTGCGGGTCCAACTAGCGACGGTGCCAACGATGGCAGCTTCCGAGAGCTGGCCGCGCGCATGGTTGGCGGCGAGCACGTCGGCGAAGGTGCCCTCGACGAGGATGCAAAAGCTGCCTAGATAGCGCGCCCGCTTCAGTTCCAAGTCGAACCGCTTGCGCTCGCGTCCCACGGCAGCCAGGAAGTCGCCAACGGTCTTGCGCTCGACGACCGCAGCATCGGGCAGAGCGGCCAACGCCACGTCCCCGGTCGGCAGAGTGCCGCGCACCACGCGCACGTCGGCGGGCCAGTAGGCTTGCCACGGGTGCAGCAGACCGTCCGGGCCGTGCGGTTCACGGGTGTCCACGAGGATTGTCATGTGGCCTCCTGGGGTGCGGGATGGAAAGGGATGAACCGCAAGACCCGTCGCAGGCACCCGCCGCAGGTGCAGGCGGTCCGGTCGGTCGTGAACCGCTCCCGCTGGTGCGTCATGGTGTAGTAGGAGCGCAGCGGGAGGCCGCACGTCGTGCTCGGCGGCGTGCTCGCGCTGAGGAGGTGCACCGGCTTCATGGCGTAGCCCTCCCAGTTTCGCGCTGAGGCGTCGTGTCGGAAATTTCCGACAAATGCTTGGTGCACCGGCTTCATGGCGTGGCCCTCCCGGTTTCGATGACCGTGCAGCCAGGCCCGAACGTCGTGAATGCCGCCAGGATCAGCGGCTCGTCGCCGAAACCCGCCTCCACGACCGCCTGCCAGTTTTTCTCGTCCTCCGATGGTGGGTGCTCGGCGTCGAGGGCTGCCCAGTCCAGCGGCGGACGGTTCCCGCTAACCGTTTGGGACGGTTGGGACGGTGCGTCCGCAAGGTTTTCGGCGTCCCGTTGCGGAGCGGCTTCAACTTGGGACGGTTGGGACGGTTCTGCCACCGCCGGCTTGGCGATGCCCGCCGATCTCCGCTTGATCTTCCAGGTAGCCGTCTCGGCGGGCGGTGCCGCCTGCCAGGTGTGGGCGTGCGTGCGCCGCTCGGGCGTGCCGAGCAGATGGCCGTACGGTTTGGGATGGTTGGCCTTGCGCGACTGCTGGACTTTGTGCCGCAACTCGCGTTCCAACCACGGCGGCTGACAACCCGTGTTCCATTCAAGCAGCACCTGCAACGCAGCGTCGTCGTCGAGCCCGAAGCCCCACGTCAAGGCGTTCGCTAAAGCGAAGGTTTGGTTGTGCCCGCCGCCACCGGAAACTGCCCCCGGAACGGCTGCCGCGTACGCTCGCGCGCGGTCCAAAGTTTCCACAGTAACCTTGGCTCCACAGCAACCCACAGTAACCCCTAAACTTTCCAGTGAAAGTGTACTATTTTCTAGAGAGTTAGGAGGGTTGCTGTGGTTACTGTGGCTCTGTGGCTTACGCCGGTTTGCACCCCCCGCATTTTGGCTTTCAGGCGCGTGCGATTGCATAGGTCTTTACTGGGTAATTTCCGTTGCCGTCCTGCCGGGCCTCCAGACGCTCGGAGCGCCGGACCAAAAAACCGTCTACCTCGACCGTCTCGCCGTCCTTGAAGAGCCGTCCCAGATGGATGCCGATTTGCCTCGCCGCACGATCCTCCTGGCCTGCCCGTACGCCGGGTACGGTCACCCCGTGCCCCTCGGCCAGCTCGGCGAACACGGATGCGCTGAAATCCTCGTCGGTCCGCCGGTCCTGTGCGGCGGCGATGCACAGCGCACGCAGGAACACGAGCGCCGGGTTGCTCACCCGTTCCTGAGCCGCTACATGGCCATCGAGCAGCGGAGCCGCCTTGAACAAATGTTGCACGATCCAGTCGAGCGTCTGCGCCCACTCGCGGAAGTCGTGCCGGGTCTCGGCCGTGCGCGGTTTGCCCTCGGCTAGCCATTCGGCGATGACGCTGAACACGCATCCTAGGTAGTACGGCTGCTTGGCTCTGACGTGTTCGAGCAACCCGCCCTCCGGGTAGCTGCGGAACAGGTGGCCCTCCCGCTTGCGGATGCGCACGAAGCTGGAGCGGTTGGCCAGATCCCGCGTGGCCTCGATGCCGTTGGAGGAGGCGAAGATAAAGAACCGCCGCGGGTCCACCGTCACCTCGCCCCGGTGCGGGACGCGTGCGCCGATGCTGTCGGCGGTGAAGAACGCTTCCAGAAACGGCGAGTTGAGCGTGCCGCGCAGGTTGTCGAGCTGCACGAACGGGCGGCCGGCGATCAGGGCTTGAGAGAAACTCTCGTCGAGACTGCCCACCCCGCCGTCGCGCTGCGCGACCACACGCAGCACGTCGTTGTAGCCGGCCGCCACCATCTTCTGTCGGTAACCCTTCCCCGCCTGCGACTGGTCAGCTTCCGCCACGTCGGCAGGAACCCGGCCCCGGATGAAACCGCCCAGCGCCAAGGCAGGCGAGATGAATGCCGCCAGAGCCCGGGAACGGTCAGAGGGGGTCTGGAAGTCAAACTCGGCGTGCAAGTCGGACAACGCCCAGACCGCCTCGTCCAGATCGACCTGCGGCGGGGTCGTGCCCGCGGTGACCAGCAGTCCGCCGAGTTGCGGATGGTAGCCGCGGGCGAGAACCTGAAGGTCGCCGTCCGCGTCCTCAATGGCCACCGGGCAGCCGGTCACCGTCGCGATGGGCGGCAGGTGTTCCCGCACGGGGTCACTGGCCAGGAGTGCCCGGGCCATGTCCTCGGGACACGTCGCCGGCTGCAACACGTCTTTGTCGTTTCGACCCTTGCGCCAGACCATGAGCGCCCCGCAACTCTCCAGGCGACTGCGGAACCCTGCGGCTTGGACCGGCTCCAGCGCCAATCCCTGCGCGGGGCCGCCTGGCTGGTTGACGATCTCCATCACCGCGCCGCCGCGGGTGAATACCCGCCGCGTCTTTGCCAGCAGCGGAAACACGACGTTGGCGCAGTCGAGGATGCCGACCTCCCCACTCGGCAGGATGATGACACCCGGCGGCGCGGGCGGCTTGACCGCACGCACGTCAGCCGCGGTCGATCTTGGCTCCGGCACCCACGGCAAGCGCCAGCCCTCTGGCCAGACGATCTGCCCGAAGGCGATCTCCGCTGGCGGCGCGTCCACCACGCGGCGGTAAGCCGTGGGCTGCTTCTCGCCTTTGGTCGCGTCCATGACCGACCCGTAGATGACCGTCTGATTGCCACCGGCCCGCCATTCACCCAAGTCCTTGCCGGTGGCGTCTTTGATCTTACCGGCCGCCGGGTAATCGCCGACAACACGCACCCACACGTTGGCCCCACGCACGCGGGTAGTCCGCAGGGCTGTCGTCAGGCGCGGGTTGACGCTTAGGAATAGGTCGAGCACCCCCTGGCTGTCCAAGTCGATGGTGCACAGCCCGCCGCTGGGCTCGCCGAGCAACACGCCGACGTTACCGCCGTGGTTCAGACCAGCGAGGTAGGCAGGGTCACGCATGGCAGCCACGGTGATCTTCTGCCAGCCGGTAAGCCGGGGGCCTTTCCCACCGCGCGGGATCGGCAGGAGCACGGCCCCGGGGCCGAGCCGCGCGCGGAGTTCATTGATGACCGTGCTCAAGGACGCTCCTTTCTGCCAACGGTCCCGAAGTGACTTCCCAGCGGCACCGACAGCCGGACCGCGGGTGGCGGCATTGGCAGAGGGCGATCAAGGAACGAACGAAGCGACGTGCAAGGGACGCACGAGCGTCGTGAAAAGTTGCCCACGCCAACGTGGCGGGCGGAACGATCATGAATTTTCATAGGAAGGTGTGCCGCCTTCCGCTTGCTTCCCGGTGTTCGCTGCGATACTCTGCTCGCTGTCTAAGGGCGAGAAATAGTTCCGCAGGAGCCGTCGGCCGCAAGGTTGGCGGCTCTTTGCTTATTGGGCTCCGACCTCCCGCACGGTGAGTTTTTCGAGCGCCTTCTGCACGGCGGGCCAGGAGTAGCGCAACGTGCGATGCCCGAGCCGCACGCAGGGCAGCTTCCGCTTGCGGGTCATGTCTTCGATGATGCGGACGTGAGGAACGTTGAGCTTTTCGCGCAGTTCCTCTTTCGTCAGCAGGTGATCAACCCGGCCCGGGGTCGTGGCGACCGCCACGGGCGCCGAGTCGAGACTTGGCTCTGCTTGTATGGCTGGCATGAATCAACCTATGCACTTGCTTAGGTTGCTCATGCTAGCAAAATTCTTGCTTATAGCGCAAAAACATCTACACATGCATAGGTATGGCAACTCGCGTCCGGAAACATCAACCGCACGAGCGACTCAAATTGCTGCGCAAAATCATCGGACTGACCCAAGAGCAGTTGGCGCCTCGCATCGGTAAATCTTACCCATACCTGCTCTCCATTGAGTGCGGGCAACGCGAAATGAGTGGTGCTGTCGCCGATCTGCTCGCGCGGGCCACCGGGATCAATCCAGATTGGCTACTTGGTGACGGGAGTACGACCTCGCCAAAAGACTGCCTTGGCAGAGCGTACACAAAAGATTTGTGGGACGGTCAGTATGCTGCTCCGGCACCTATCCTAGGCAAGCTCCCATTTACGAGTCGTCATCTGATCTCGATGTTGACGTTTCACGTCGTGAGAGTGCTTCGAGCCGCCGTCAGAAAGGGCCGTTTTGGAGTCGCCCAGTACCTCGTCACCACCGCCCTTGATAAATGTCTCGCAGATGAAAAGGATGAGGGTTTAGGGCTGCGAGACACCTTTGATCATGAACTCGACCCAGGATACTCTCATCTGACACCGGATGATCCCCTATTCGCAGGGTACTACGCTGCGCTCAAAACGCTTTCCCCTGAGAGCCTGCATCATCTTGAAGATGTGATGGAGGAAGGCCCTGATGAAACGGACGCTCAGATCGTAACTGACTTACGATCTGCCGAGACTTACCTCACGCATCTATTCACCTCGTACGGGATCAAGCTGCCGGACTACAATCCGCCGGCTCAAATGCAGGGCGGTGCGTACACACCTCAGCAACGCTCGGAAGTCCAAGCCAAGCGGAAAGCGGCAAATGCCGAGCGTTTGAAGAGGCGGGGGCAAGATAATCGGCTCCGAGAATACGCTTCGGCGCTGAAGGCCGAGAAGGCAGAGGCGCGTGCGCGTCTCAAGCAATCCCCAACGCCACCTCTTGCTTCAACAGAATCGGCGGTCGAATCTCCCAATACTTCAGAGCCTCCGCCGGCTTCACTCGCTCCCGGTAGTGACGAAAAAGCATTTTCAGGTCCGCGTGCCCGAGCTGCTCGGAAGTCTCGCCCGCGTTCCTAAAGGCTGCGAAGTGCATTGAGGCATACGTGTGTCGCAGCGCGTCGCTCGGCCAGTCCGCGATCCCAGCCGCCGTGCGGGCCTTGGTGAGTCGGGTAAAGTACGCGTCTCCTGTCGCCGGGCACACTGGCCCCTTGCCTATGGTAGGACGGTGCGGGGTCAGCCACGCTACGAGGTTGTCGGCCATCTTCACGAAGCGACGCTGCGCGGTCTTGGTGCGCTCGGCGGCCACATCGATCAAGCGGCTGTCGAAGTCGATATCCTCCCAGCGAAGTTTCCACGTCTCCGACTCAGGACGCAGGCCAGCGAAAAGCCCCAGAGCAATAGCTGGTAGGATTTCCGGTCCGGCGTGCGCCAAGAGGTTGGACGCTTGCGCCACGCTCAGGATGCCTGGCGGGCGGTCCACTTCCTTGGCCTTGGCCGTCCGCTTGATCGGATTGGCGAGGCAGTAGCCGCGGGTAACACCATAGTTGAAGAGCACCCCGAGCACGCGCCGTGCGTTGTTCCGCGACACCGGGCTGACCTTGAGCGCCCGCAACCAATCGTCGACAGCGGCGGTTGATACCTCCGTCACCCGCTGGCCTTCAAACGCCGTCGTGAAGGGCCGCAGGCGATTTCGCAGGTCTTTCAGGTAAGGAGCAGACGCGCCGTCTTCGGCTTTGCTCTTGAGCAGTTCGGCCACAAGGTCGGCAACGGACAGCTCGCGCTTGACGATGGCGAGGTGCTTCAAGAAGAACGCTGCGGCCTCGCGCAGCGTGCGCCCATGGGGACGCAGGAGCTTGAGCGCCGCGGTCGCGTCCGCCCGGTCGGCTGGAGCCATTGAGAAAGCCCCCTGCCCTTCGTTCTGGCGCTTGACCCTGGCTTGCTCTGCTGCCGTCTGCGCTTCGACCTTGCTCTTGAGGGTCAGCCGCTCGCCTTGACCGTCGAAACGGCAGTCCACCGTCCAGCCCACAGAGCCGTTCGGATAGACGCGCTTGCGGACCAACGGCCAAGATTGTTTCGCCATGTGCAAAAAGTTGGCACTTTCCTGGCACTTTTACAAGCTATACCTATGCATAGTGGTGGACTGTAAATCCACTGGCTTACGCCTTCGCTGGTTCGAATCCAGCTCTGCCCAAGCCTGCCAAGCAAAAGGGGTTTGCTTTGTGCCCGCCATGCACGATGGTAGGTGTGCAGGTGACGGCGGGGACCAGCACCGCTAATCGGCTCTGAAAGTAACGCAAAATTTACACGACTCCTAAGTAGTATCACCCTGCTGCTCCTCTGCGAGGCGGCGGGGTTTTTTCGTCTTTATGGCTATCCAAAACAGAACTTCTGAAAAACACATCGAAATCGAGGGACGTATCGTTGACGTGCTTCCGGGGACGATGTTCCGGGTGGAACTACCCAATACCCAGTTGGTGCTCGCCCACATTTCTGGCAAGATGCGTAAGCGCTTCATCCGGTTGACCGCCGGGGACCGGGTCAAGATGCAGATGTCGCCTTACGACATGACCAAGGCGCGCATCGTTTACCGATTGCAATAAGCCCAGCACGGCTCATTGCAATCGGACCGTGATGATCTGAAAGGGCGCGTAGGCGATTTCTAACACGCCGTCTTCCACCGGGATCGCCTCGCCCTTACCCTCTTCTAAAAAGTTGACGCACACCGCCCGCGTCACTGCCCAGCCGACCCGTACGCGGGCCACCCCCCGCGCGCCGTGGCACTCGTAAAGGCGCAGCACGGCAGCGTCGGAGTCTTCGGCGAGTTTGATCGTGTCGAGCACGAGGTTGGGGTCGTCGCTGCTCGCCAATGAACCGGCCGGCAGGGTGCTGCCAGCCGTCCAGCGCATCGGTACGTTGAAGCGATGTGCCTCGGCTACGACACCAGCTTCCCGCCAGCCGCCCGCGTGCGGCAGCAAGGCGTAGGCAAATTCGTGTTTGCCGATGTCAGCCTGCGGATCGGGGTACTTGGGCGCACGCAGGAGACTCAGGTGCAGCGTGCCGTTCAATGTGTGGAAGCCGTACTTGCAGTCGGTCAACAGCGCCACGCCGAAGCCGTGTTCGCTCAGATCGGCCCACTTGTGGGCGGGCACTTCGTATTTGGCTAAGTCGAAGGAGTTCGTGTGGTGCGTGGGCCGCTCCACGCAGCCGAACTGCATCTCGTAGGTGGCGTTCAGCGCGCGCACGTTCAGCGGGAAGGCGGCCTTCAGGAACTTGTGCGCCTCCCGCCAATCAACGGTTGTGTGGAACTCCAGCCGCCGCGCGCCTGCGTCCAGGCGCACGCGTTGTTCCAGCCGGCTGGCCGAGCCGACCGCTCGACCGAAGTGCACCTCAGCGCGCAACGGCGTGTCCAGCACGACCTCGCACGCGTCGGCTGGAGGGCATTCCTGGCGGGTTTCCAGATAATACGGGTCCACGTCCCACGCATCGTAGGCGGTCGGCCGGTCGTCGTAGAG
>CAXTQD010000104.1:12390-14702 GCA_964246175.1 uncultured Chthoniobacterales bacterium
GCGCAGAGAGGGCTTCTCGGCCGCTCGCCTTCTCAACAAGGCTGAGGACGGAGCCACCGCGTGACAGCACGGCGTGCAAGTGGGCGTTTTCGAGCGTGATCCGTTCGCCGTCGTCCTGCACGCGCACGGCGTCGTTGGTCTCTACAACCACACCGGCGCCGTACGCGGGCGCATCGACGCACATGAGCGTTCCGCCGGGACCGGGCACGATTTCGCGCCGGCCGAAACCTAGCGTGTTGACAGGCTGCGGCGCGCCTTCCTTCCCACCGCCGGTGAGGGCGAGCGCCTGCGTGCACAGCCGGTTGGCTCCTTCCAAGATCGCGGCGTGGTCACGCGCGGCGTCCTCGTACACCTCGCAGATGGATGAACCCGGCAGGATGTCGTGGAACTGGTTGAGCAACAGCAGCTCCCACAGTCGATTCAGCTCCGCGCGTGGGTACTCTGCCCCACGCTGCTTGACGGCCGCTGTCCACAGGAATTCCGCGTCATGCAGCGCCCATTCACACCGGCGGTTGTCCTTTTTCACCGCCGCTTGGCTCGTGTACGTGCCGCGATGGTACTCGAAGTAGAGTTCGCCCACCATGACCGGCAGTACACCCGCGTCCGCTTCCAACTGGGTGAAGAACTCGTCGCTGGAGCGTTGCGCCGTGCGCGGGAGTCCTTGCAGGTCGGCGGCGCGGGCAAGCACCTCCAGCATGCGCGGGGTCGGGCCGCCGCCACCATCGCCGTGGCCGAAGAGCAGCAGGCTGTGGCGCGAACGAACATGGTCCTTGTACTGGCGGGCGTTGTCGCGCAACTGCTTGACCTCCGTTCGCCCGCTTTGGCGCGTCAATGCATTGTAGGTGTCGGCGGGCGGGAAGTGCGTGAGCACCTCGCTGCCGTCAATCCCCTGCCAAGTGAAGGTGTGGTGGTCGGGCTTGTTGAAGCGGTTCCAGGACAGCTTCTGGGTCAGGAAGCGGGTGATCCCACTCTGTCGCATGATCTGGGGGAGTTGGCCGTTGTAGCCAAACACGTCCGGGTTCCAAAATTCTTTGCAATAGGCACCAAACTCCGCCTTGAAGAACCGCTGGCCGTACAGGAATTGGCGCACGAGCGCCTCACCCGAGGGGAGGTTGCAATCCGGCTCGATCCAAGTGCCGCCGACAGGCACCCACTGGCCGGTTTGCACGCGTTCTTTGATCCGGGCGTAGAGTTCCGGCTGACCGTTCTTCATCCAGGCGTATTGCTGGGCCTGCGAACAGGCGAAGCGAAAGGCCGGGTAGCGTTCCATGTAGGCCAACTGCGAGGAGAACGAGCGCACGCACTTGCGGTAGGTCTCGGCCAAGGGCCAGAGCCAAGCGGTGTCGATGTGCGCGTGGCCGATGGCGCTTAACTCGTGGACGCAGCTGGCGTTGTGGTTAGCGTAGAGCGCGCGGGTAATCTCTCGGGCGGCGGGCCAGGTGGCGCGGTCGTCGGGGTCGAGGCCGTTGGCGACACGGTTGAGTTCGTGCAGGAGCGTGCCCGCCCAAGAACCGTCGAGGTCGGGTGTGGGGTCGGCGCTCTCCGCTTCGAGTTGGGAAAGGATAACGAGATCGTGGTAAAGGTCCCACGCCTCGGGGTCGAAGAGTGCCACGTCGCAACGGTCCAGCACGAAGCGGCTGACCGTCTGGTAGGGCAAGGTCTCAAAGCCCTGGCCGTAGCCGAAGGTCTGGTTGCACGCCATCTCGATCTCAAACTCCAGCGTCTCGCCGCCTGCGGCGCGTTCCAACAGGCGTGCGTCGGGTCGCACGCTCTTGTCGCCGCCGGTCGGCTCGTAGTTGAGTCCTTGGCGCGGCTGACCGCCAACCCACAGCGTGGCTTCGGAATGTGAGTTCCACAGCAGGTCCACTGGCTTGCCTTGCCACTCGACCGGCACGGTTGCTTTGACCTTGAACCAAAACGTCGTCCACAACGGGTCGAACTGCTCACCCAGCACCGCCGGCCGGTACGGCAAACCCAGTGCCTCGTCGCGCCCGATGCGGTCGACGGCGGGGCTGACGAGGAGTTCGGTCGCCGGACGCACGTCGGGGTAGATTTTAGCCGACAGACGCTCGATGAGCTGGCGGGTGCGGTCGCGGGTGTAGCTGGGATAACGGAGCATGAGAGAACCCGGAGAGGCTGCAAAAGACGCTGCCTTCTAGCAAGCGCCGGGTTCGGAAAAATGGGCTGACCGCGGGGTTATGTCGCTGCTTTACAACGCCGCGTGGTTCCGTGATGATGTCTGGCCTTCCTCCCGGCTGGCCCGCGCGCCGGGAGCGAATGAGCAGGTGTGCCCCTCCCCCTCGCACCGACAT
>CAXTQD010000105.1:0-14637 GCA_964246175.1 uncultured Chthoniobacterales bacterium
ATCTACAATTGTAATACTAGTGTGCTGTCAGCGAAGTGAGTGACATAATGCTTTGCCGTGGTGGCGCAGGTGGAAGTAGGCTTCGAGGATGAGCCGAGGCCGCCCCATCCCGCCGTTGGAACTGACCGAAGACGAAAAGCAAGCCCTGGAGTTGATCGTGCGCCGCAGCCGCTCGACCCAGGCAGAGGCTCGACGCGCCAAGGTGGTTTTGCTCTGTGCCGCCGGTCACAGCAACCTGGAGGTCAGTCGCCGCGCGGGCGTTTGCCAGCACAGTGTCGGTCAGTGGCGACGCCGGTTCTTGAGTGACCGTCTTGACGGGTTAGCCGACTTGCCCCGCCAAGGTGCGCCCCGGCGCATCAGTGACGCCAAGGTGGCTGAGGTGGTCCGCTTGACCTTGGAACGCGCGCCCACGCAGGCCAGCCACTGCAGCACCCGTTCCATGGCCAAGCGCAGCGGTCTTTCCCACGACAGCATCGCACGCATCTGGCAGACTTTTGGCCTCAAGCCCCACCGGCAAGACGACTTCCAGCTTTCCACCGACCCGTTCTTCGTGGAGAAGGTGCGCGACGTGGTCGGCCTCTACCTGAGCCCGCCGCAGAACGCCCTGGGGCTCTGCGTGGACGAGAAGAGCCAGATCCAGGCGCTGGAGCGCAGCCAACCGATGCTGCCCTTGGCTCCCGGACGGGTCGAGCGGCGTAGCCACGATTACTACCGCCACGGCACACTCTCGCTCTTCGCTGCCTTGGACGTGAAGACCGGGGAAGTTTACGCGCAATGCCAGAGTCGCCCCACGCACCGCGAGTTCTTGAACTTCCTGCGCCAGATCGAAGACCAGACTCCAGCCAAGCGCGATCTGCCCATCGTGTTGGACAACTACGCCGCGCACGAGACCGTGCAGGTACGCCGCTGGCTGGCGCGTCACCCGCGCTGGCACATTCACTTCATTCCTACCCATTCGAGTTGGCTCAACCAGGTGGAACGCTTCTTTGCCAAGATCACCCAACAGCGCATCCGCCGCAGTTCGTTCCGCAGCGTGGCCGAACTACGCGCCGCCATCATCGGCTACATCGACGCGCACAACCTCGAACCCAAGCCCTTCCGCTGGACTGCGTCGGCAGAACTCGTCCTCGGCAAGGTCGAGAAAATCTGTCACTCACTTCGCTGACAGCACACTAGAAGCAGTCTCATGAATGGTGGTTGGTGTAAATTGGCGGCATGTCCGCCGCAGAAGAACTCACCGACGAACAGCGGTTGACCGTGGAAGCGTTGTTGGCGGGACCGCCCCGGCGCAGCGATGGGCGCGGGCGGCCGTGGCGCAGCCAGCGCGAGGGGCTCAACGGGGGGGCTGTGGCTTCTGCGTTCGGGTGCTCGCTGGAAAGATCTGCCTGGGTGTTTCCCGCCCTGCCAGACCTGTCCCCGGCGCTACCGGGGCTCGGTGGACAGCGGCGCGTTGCGAGACATCCTTGAAGTGCTCGCCGAGGATTGGCGTGAGCGCGGACAGATCGACCTCTCGGAATGCTTCGTCGACGGCACGTTCATCGTGGCGAAAAAAGGGGGGCAGCCGTGGGTCCCACCAAGCGGGGCAAAGGCACGAAACTCATGGCGCTGGCAGATGCTTCTGGTCTTCCTCTCGCCGTCCACACCCCGAGTGCTAGTCCGGCTGAAGTCAGCCTTGTCCAGAGCAACTCTGGCAGCGCGTTTCGTTGCTCGAAAGCCGACCCGCCTGATCGGCGACAAAGCCTGCGACAGCGATCCACGCGATGCCCAACCCGCTGTCCAGGATGTGCAGATGATCGCGCCGCACCGGACGCGGCAGGAAAAAGCTCGCCCCCCAGGATGGCCGCGTGCTGCGTCGCCACCGCCGTCGCTGGAAGGTCGAACGGCTTTTTGGCTTGGCTGCAAAATTTCCGGCGCATCCTCACCCGCCACGAGCGCAAAGCCGAAAACTTACCTCGGCTTCGTCCACCTGGGCTGCAGCAAGATTTTGCTGCGCCTGTATCTATGAGGCTGCTTCTAGGCACTCAGATCCCTCCCTCACCGTATAGATGTTCTGGATTGTTGTGTCCTTGGAGGGCGAAGGAGATACGGATGCTCTGGCCGACGATTTCGACAGCGGTCCAGCCGTTGATCCGCTCAGCGGCTGGGTTCCACGCCGTTGATTTGTGGCCTGCGTCACGGTAGGTCCGCGTCACTAGGTCAGCACGAATTATCTCACCTATGCCCCCTCCACAAACCGAGAACTGGCCGGTGCAACTCTGGCTGGTTCGCCACGGAGAAAGCGCCGGCAACGTGGCCCTACGCCATGCGATGTCGCAGGGCGCTACACACATCGAGACCGGCGGACGCGACATGGACGTGCCACTCTCCCCCCTGGGCGAACGGCAAGCGCAGGCGGCGGGAGCTTGGTTCAAAGACCATGCCGAAAGGCCCGACGCTATCCTGTCCTCGCCTTACGTCCGGGCGCGCCGCACCGCCGATTTGCTTGCGGGAGCGGCAGATTGGAACCTACCAATCATTCAGGACGAGCGGTTGCGGGAGAAAGAGTTCGGCATCATCGACGCGCTGACCAGCGCCGGCGTGCTTGCCAAGTACCCTGACCAGGCCGCCTTCCGGCAGTCGCTCGGCAAGTTTTACCACCGTCCGCCGGGCGGCGAGAGTTGGTGCGACGTGATCCTGCGGCTACGCAGCATCGCCGATTCCCTGCGCCTGGAATACAGCGGGCAGCGGGTACTCATCCTTTGTCACACCGTCGTCGTACTGTGTTTCCGCTACCTGCTGGAAAAACTCACCGAAGAGGAGATTTTACGGATCGACAGTGAACACAACATCGCCAACTGCTCGGTGACCAGCTATCTCCGCGCCTCCATCGCGGACGGCAAGTGGACCCCTGAACTCTTCAACTTCACGGCTCCGGTGTCAGAAGGTGGAGAAACCATTACCAACGAACCCGATGCACCCATCGCCCACAAATAACGAGCAACCTCAACAGATCACCCCCGCCCTGCTGGCGAGCTGGCCTCTGCCGAGCCTGGAAGGCGGCGAGGTCAAACGCGGCCAGGCGCTGGTAATCGCTGGTGGGGTGGAGATGCCCGGTGGCGCGGTGTTGACGGGCACAGCCGTCTTGCGAGCAGGCGCTGGGGTCGTGCAAGTGGCCACCGTGGAGTCGGCCGTGTCGACCGTTGGCACCGCCGCGCCGGAACTTTATGTGGTCGGCATTGCCAGCGACGATCACCGCCGCCGGGAGAGCTTGCACGCCGTCGTCGAGCTGGCCAAGCTGGCGAATGTTGTCCTGATCGGCCCGGGGATGCGTGACGTGGAAGCCATCCGCTTTTTGCTGCCAGAGTTGCTGGGCATGGACCATCTGGATGCTCTGGTGATCGATGCCAAGGCGATTGCCATCGCGGCCGAGTTTCTCCCAGCCAAGGGCAAATTGCGGGGAAAGACAATCCTTACCCCGCACGCTGGCGAGATGGAGGAGATCACAAAAACCTCGAAGGAAGAGACCGAACAAGATTCTCTACGCGTCGCCCGCGAGGCGGCCGGACAACTTGGCAGCGTGGTCTTGTTGAAGCAGGGACCGAAGGTATTGATCTGCGCCACCGACGGTCCTGCCTATCTCAACACGGGCGGCAACGTCGGCCTGGACACCGCCGGCTCGGGCGACGTGCTGGCCGGGGTACTCGCTGGACTTTGCGCACGCGGGGCCGAGCCAGTGCAAGCAGCGGTGTACGGGGCATCGGTACTCGCCCGCGCCGGCGAGAAGCTCGCGCAACAGATTGGCCCGGTAGGTTACCTTGCCCGGGAACTTCTGCCAGAGCTTCCTAAACTTCTTGCGCCCTGATCTGATCTCGCTGACCGGCCAAAACCAAAACCCGGCTAAACTCCCCAAGATTGTAACACAACCTTGCCAGGAAGTTAGCCGGGTCATAATGACAGTTCGTTTAGAGTAGTTACTTGCTCATCAGGTCTTTCTGATGCTGGAGGATCTGGTCAGCATTCTCCGCGGTAATCACCGTCCAAGGGATCAGGTATTCTTTTTCCTTGCCATCTTTCCAGGGCATTTCGCTCTCCCACTGCTTCCACACGCCTGCTTGCGGCTTGTAGGAGTCGCCAATCTTCGCACGGAGCACGAGGTCGAGGCCACCTTGCGCCTGCCCCTCGGCATCTTGCAGGATGCTGTACATTTCTCCAGCCTTCACTGCGTTGATCGCGTCCGGCACGCCGTCCACACCAACGATGGTGAAGTCCTTCGGGTTCAAACCGTGCGCCTTGACTGCCTGGATCGCACCGAGAGCCATCTCGTCGTTCTCGCCGATGATGCCCTGAATCTGGTTCGGGTGCGCGGTTAGCCAGTTCTCCATGAGGGACAAACCCTCGGCGCGCGACCAGTTCGCAGTCTTCATTTCGAGTACCTTGATGTCAGGATACTTGGCGAGCACTTCCTTGACGCCCTTGCTGCGGTCGATCTCGCCAGCCGAGCCGATCGGCCCCTGGAAGACAACCACGTTGCCCTTGCCGCCCATCTTCTTGGCGGCGGCTTCCATGATGAGCGTGCCGGCCTTCACGTCGTCACACTCGATGGTGGAAACGATGTCCGGGCTGTTCACACGCGAATTAGAAATCACCACCGGGATATTGGCGGCTTTGGCTTTCTTCATCTGCGGGGCGCTGCCGTTGAAATCCACCGGGATCATCTCGATGGCGTCAAAGTGCTGGGTGATCATGGTGCTGATCTGGTTGTTCTGGACGACCGCATCGTAGCGACCATCGAACACCGTCAACTCCACTTTCCCTGAGGCGACTTCGGGGTGCTTCTTGAGCGCGGCCACCCAGAGATTGGCGAATTCCGCCCGCAAGCCGTACGGAGCGGCGCCTACCTTGAGCTTGTCGGCGGCCTGCGCGCTGACCGAAGCGGTCAGGATGCCGAGGCCGAGAGCGATAGTTTTTCTTAACATGATGCTGGGGTGTGCTAGTTGTTTGTTTTTCTGACGGGGAATGTTAGAAAGCGAATGAGCGCAGACCGTCGGTCTTCAATCGTTGGAGTGGCGGCTGTAATCGAGCAACACGGCGACGATGATGATGCAGCCTTTGATGATTTGCTGATAGGCGGAGGAGACGCCAAGAATGTCCAAGCCGTTGTTGATGGTGCCGATGATAAGCGCACCGAGCAACGTGCCGGCGACGCTGCCGACACCACCGGTCAGACTGGTGCCACCGATCACCACCGCGGCGATGGCGTCCAGTTCGTAACCAACGCCCGCTTGCGGCAACGCGGCGCTCGTCCTGGCCGCGAGCACCAAACCGCCTGCGGCTGCCAGCGCACCCGAGAAAACGTACACCGAGGCAATGATCGGCTTGGTGCTGATGCCAGCGGTGCGAGCACTACGAACGTTGCCGCCTACGGCGTAGATACTGCGCCCGTAAGTAGTTTGGGTCAGCAGCCACCACAACGCGCCGAAAAGCGCGGCCAAAACAACGATCGGTAGCGGTACGCCCAGGACCTTTCCCTCGCCGAGACTCAGGAAGCTGTCACTGAGGTTCGGCACGGGCATGCCATCCGTGTAGGCGTAGGTCAACCCGCGGGCCACGCTCAACATCCCGAGCGTCGTCACGAATGAGGGCACCTTGAGATAAGCCACGACCAGACCGTTGAGCAATCCAAGGAACGCCCCAGCACACACGCCAAGCGGAAGCACTAGCCAGAGCGAGCGCGGATGGTCACCCGTGACGAAGGTGGCTGCCATGATCGACGAGATCGCCATGACGGAACCCACCGACAGGTCAATGCCTCCCGTCAGGATCACCAGGGTCATGCCCAAAGCCAGGATGCCGTTGATCGAGGTTTGCTGCAGGATGTTGACGATGTTGCCGGTCGTCAGAAAGTACTTGTTCGCGAACGTCAACGCCGTGCAAAGCAGGAAAAACGCAATCACGATGCCGTACTGCGTGGCAAGCGCCTGCACCTTGTTGCTTCTCCTACGCTCGGTAGGAGCGTTCGCAATGGCGATTTGAGGTTGGGTCTGAAGTTCTGGTTCCATGGGAACTACGAGAGAAAATTTTGCGTGGCGGCCTCAAGAAGCAGCGTGCAGCAGGTCGGCACCTGACACATTGCGGTTTTCGAACTGGGCCGTGATTTTCCCGCGCCGAAAAACGACGATGCGAGTGCTCATTCCTAACATTTCGTCCACTTCAGAGGAGACCATAATGACGCCGTTACCCTTCTGCCGGTAGTTTTCCACGAACCCGTAGATTTCTTGCTTGGCACCTGCGTCCACGCCGCGCGTGGGCTCATCGAGCAGGAGCAGCTTGGGTTCGGTTTCCAGGGCACGTGCCAAGACAACCTTTTGCTGGTTGCCGCCGCTCATCAACCGGACTTGCAGATTAGAGGAAGCCACTTTGACTCGCAGGACTTTCATCCAGTGGTTCGTCCACTCGGCCTCGCGCAGACGCCGCATGATGCCCATCCAAGACAAGCGTGGCAAAGAGGCCAACGACATGTTCTCCTTGACCGAGGAAGTCAGCACCAACCCGGTAGCCTTACGATCCTCGGTGACCAGCGCCAGCCCGTGCCGGATTGCGTCCTTCGGGGATCGGATGCGGACCGCCTGCTCGTTGATGGCGACCTCGCCACGGTCCATCTTATTTATCCCGTAAAGGGTGTTCAGGAAACGACTGCGGCCAGAACCGCCTAGCCCGTAGATCCCCAACACCTCGCCCGGATAGACTTCCAGGTTGATGTCAGCGAGTCGGCCTCTGATTTCCATGCCTTTGACCCGCAGCAGCGGTGTGGTGGTAACCTCAGCCTTCGACTCGGGAAACTGGTCCTGGTAATCCCGTCCGATAATCGCGCTGACCAAGCGTCGGCGGTCCGTGTCGGCGATCCGGCCCGCTTCCACGAACTGGCCGTCGCGGAAAACAGTGTAGGCATCACACAGCTTGAAGATCTCGGTCATCCGGTGCGAGACGTAGATGATGCCTTTGCCCAGCGCGGCCAACCTGCGGACGGAGGTGAAAAGCAACTCGGTTTCCTGCTCGCCGAGTGCCGAGGTCGGCTCGTCCATGATCAGGATGCTGGCGTCCTGTCGGTTTATGGCCTTCGCGATCTCCACCAACTGGATCTGCGCGAGGCTGAGTTCGCTCATCTTACGCCGCGGATCGATCTTAAAACCCAGCGTCTCAAGGAGATTTCCTGCGCGTTGGTAGAGCGTGCGCCAGTTGACCATGAGACCGCCGAAGCGTTTGGGCAACTGCCCGAGGTAGAGGTTCTCGGCGACCGTCATGCCCGGGATCGGGCTGAGTTCTTGGGTGATGATGGAGATGCCCGCGCTGAGCGCCTCCCGTGGTCCCCGGAAATCAACTTCCTTGCCCCTGAGCTGAATTGTCCCTTTGTCACGGCGCATGATGCCCGTGACGATGTTCAAGAAAGTCGATTTACCTGCCCCGTTGCCACCACACAGCGCATGGATGGAACCCGCACGCAGGTCTAGCTGACCGCTGACCAAGGCCGGGACACCGCTGAAAGCCTTGCTGATGCCGCGGGCCTGGAGCAGGGTGCGCTCGGCTTCGTAAGGCTCGCTGACGGCAGAACTTTGCTCGGAAGAGTTAGTCACAGGGGGAGAACTGCGAACCCGCCTTGCGGACAATCCTCAAGGCGCGCTTACTTTTATCCACAACTCAACGTCTTGCGCAACATTTTTAGGCGCTCGATACATTTGTTCTCGGCACACCGCAAAACTACAGGGTTAGAATTCTATCCGACAACGATGCCGCGAAACCTCCTGACTACTGGATCGTGTAGCCGCCGTCGATGACCAGGTTTTCCCCGTTGATCATCGCCGCCGCGTCGCTCGCTAGGAACAGCGCACAGGCGGCGACTTCCTCAGGGTAAGCGAAGCGGCGGCTTGGAATCTTGAGCTTCATCGCCTCGCCGACTTCTCCGGCCCAGGCTTTTTTGCCGAGTTCCGTCAGCACGACGGTCGGCGAGATCGCGTTGGTCTGGATGTGGTGCGGTCCCCACTCCAAGGCCAGCACTTTGGTCATGCTGATGATGGCCGCTTTGCTCGCGCAGTAGGCGACGTGACGGTCCAAAGCCACCACACCCGCCTGCGAGGCCAGATTGATGATCTTGCCGCCCCCTTGCTTGAGCATCTCCTTGCCGATCCGCTGTGACAGGAAAAAAGCGGTGCGCAGATTGATGTCCATCGTCAGATCCCAATCTTCCTCGCTGGTTCCCAGCGCCGGGGCGAGACGCACGATGCCGGCGTTGTTCACCAAGATGTTAATGGCGCCAAACTTCTCAAGGCTGGCCTGTACCACCTTCTCGCGCTCGTCGGCTTTGGTTACGTTGGCAGTGACAGTTTGCACCCGCCGTGGGTCAGCGGCAATTTCCTGACCAACGGCTTCAATAGTAGGATTGAGGTCAGCTAAAACGAGGTTGGCACCTTTTTCATAGAAAAGGGTGGCAATGGCACGGCCGATGCCGGCTCCGCCGCCGGTGATCAGAGCTGTTTTTCCAGCCAGGCTGAACCCGCTGTCATAACCTTGGTATTCCATGTTCGGGGGGATTGAAGTTCTAGGAAGCGGAGGGACGAAGAGTCGGATTGATTGACCAGACGCTGCTGCCCAGCACGGGAGTATTTTGTGCACGTCGGGAAGAGGATTCGCTCGACGACTGGGGTAGAAACAAGACTTAACAACAAATGTTCGCGCGAACAACAAAATTTACATGGCGCGGCGCGCAAGAAAGTTTGCCGTCCTTATGGCGGGTCGATAGTGTGTGCTTCACCGTCGTCTCTCGGCAGATCGACGCCGTACAACACTGACCGTATGGACCGAGATCCCTTCTTGGAAGAGGTGCCCGAGCAGACCGCCCGGGCAGCGTGGCTCTACTACGTAGGCGGATACCGACAGGAGCAAACGGCCAAGCTGTTGGGGATCTCCCGTTTGAAGGTCCACAAAATTCTGGCCGAAGCCAGGGATCTAGGCATTGTCAAAATTTCGATCCAACATCGTTTTGCCCGGATCGCTGAAGCCGAGGAGGCTATCCGGCGCAAGTACGGTCTGAAGTTTTGCCGCGTGACCCCGCCGCTGGCGGTCGAGGCAGGCAAGATGTCCGGTTCGCCTACCCAGACGCAGCTTGCCGAACAAGGCCCCATCGCGCGGCGCGGCGTCAGCATCGTTGCGGCAGAACTGTTGGACAAAAAGCTCCGTGCGGATGACCGCAGCGTCATCGGAGTTGGTTGGGGGAGAACGATTTCACAAATACCGATCCACCTGACCGGCACTTCCAAGCCGAAGGCGAAGTTTGTCTCCGTCATCGGCTCGCTGACCAAAACATCCGCCACCAATCCGCTGGACGTGGCTTCGCTCTTCGCGCGAATGACCGGCGCGGAAGGGCACTTCCTGCCGGTGCCGTACATCGCCAACACCGTGGCAGACCGCCAAGTGTTCATGTCGCAAACCGTCTTCCAGGAAACTGTGGCCCTGGCCCAAAAAGCGACGTTCTTTCTGATCAGTCTGGGCCGCTTCGACGAGAGTAGTCCGCTCTACAAACAGCGGCATCTCTCGACGGCAGACGTGCGCGGCCTCAAGCAGGCCGGCGCGGTGTGTGACTTCATGGGGAAATTCTTCGATACGGAAGGGCGCATCGTGGATCACGACGCCAACGAGAGAACCTTGGCGGTGGACCTGAAACACCTCCACAAGCGCGAGGTCGTTTTATTGTCGGGTGGACAAGAGAAACTGCCGGGTGTCAGAGGACTGTTGAAAGCAGGGCTTGCCAGCGGACTGGTCATCGATGGAGACAGCGCGTTTCGTTTGGCGCGGGAAGATTAGGTCCGCGTGGTTGGCGTCCGGGTGCGCTACACCTTTCCCTTCGGACCGTAGCCCGTCTGGAATTTTGCGACGACGGTGTGCATCTCTTCGTCTGACAGAACAACCGGCGTGCCGAGTTGGAGGCTGAGGTAATACTGTTTAGCCAGTACCTCTACTTCGTTGGCGAGCCAGAGTGCCTTCCGCAAGCTGGCTCCACAGACGATCAGTCCGTGGTTGGCCAACAGACACGCCCAGCGCCCTTCCAAGGCTTTGACGGCAGCGGCCGAGAGTTCTTCCGTGCCGAACGTCGCGTAGGGCGCGCACCGGATCGTGGACCCGCCGGCGGCGGCGATCATGTAGTGCACGGCCGGGATTTCTTTGCCGATGATGGCGTGCGCGGTGCAGTAGGCAGGATGGGCGTGCACGACGGCCTGGACATCCGGGCGCGCACCCAAGATGTCGCGGTGGAAGCGCCATTCGGAAGACGGGCTGTGCGGCCCGTGCGGCGTGCCGTCCATTTCCAGGTAGATGATCTCCTCCGGGGACATGGTGTCGTAGGGGAGCCCGGAAGGCGTGATGAGCAGTCCCTCTTGCCAGCGCGCGCTGACGTTGCCGGAGGTGCCCTGGTTGATCCCCTTCCGCTCCATGGCGAGACAGGTGGAGATGATCTCCTTGCGTAAAGAATATTCAGCGTCTTGCATGAAAATGAGGAATGGATCAATCGCCGAAGAAGCCGGCGGCTAACGCGGCAAACGACGCGGCGACGAAATCTGCGCCTGCGTCCAACAGCGCCGTCGCGGTGAAAGAAGTGGTGAGTGCCACCACCAAGCAGCCGGCGGCTTTGCCCGAGTGTACCCCGCTGACCGCATCCTCGATCACCATGCAGCGGTCGGCGGACACGCCCAGCTTGGCGGCCGTCAGCAGATATGGTTCAGGGTCAGGTTTGCCGATCTTCACGTCCTTGCCGGTGATCACCGCGTCGAACGAAGGTGAAAACCCGAAAGTTTCAAAAGCGAGTTGCTGGATCGACGGGTCCGCCGACGTGGTCAGTCCGAGACGGTAGCCAGCAGCCTTGCACCGCCGGAGGAACGCGTCGGCTCCCGTGACCATGTTCACGCGTTGAAAGTTCTGCCGAACTTTTTCCAGGCGGAGCGCGATGATCTCGGCGGCGCTCAGAGTCACATGCGGGAACTGCGCGAGCATCCGGTTGGCCGACGTCAGTTCTGGCAATCCCTTGAAGGCCTGCAAATCCGTGTGGGTCTCGAAACGGCGGCCGAACTGACTGCTGAGTTCGAGCAAGGTAAACTCGTGCAATGGTTCGGAGTCGATCAAGACGCCGTCCATGTCGAAGAGAATGCCCTCTACCTTGGCGACCTTGGAGCGGTCCAACAAACGGTCTGTCGTCATTGGGAAAAGAGAATCGGACACGGTTAGTGGCAACTCGCCACGAAGGCGTCGAGCTGGCCGGTGTCGCCGGCCACGTCAAGGAACGAAAAGCGGTCGCGGATGAAGCGCGAGTAGCGCACCGCGTCCTGATAGAATCCCGGTCGCAGACCCAGGTCGCTACCGGTGAGTTGGCAGCCGGCCGTCGCCATGGCGTCGTGCAGGGTTTGGAAGGGCAGCATCACCGCGCGCAGTCGCTCGGTCAGGCGCGGCCACTCGGCGGCGAGCTTTCCGTTGAGTTCGTCGGCGGCGCGGCCGTCGAGCGCCTTGCGCTTCGTCTGGACGATCATCTCGTCGGCGGCAGCACCGAAGCGCGTGCGCAGTTCATCCTCCGGGACGTGCGTGGGACCAAAGACCGGCGGCCGGTCCGCGAGCAGGATCTGGTTTTGTAGTCTGGACATGGTCAGAGTAGCCACGCCGACCTGTTCGCCGTGGGAAGTGTGCGGATGATCCGCGCCCGCGAACATGTCGATGAAGTGCGAGATCATGTGCTCGGCCATGGAACCGACGTGGGTCGTCCCGGTGAACGAAGTCGCCAGACCCATCAGCGCGGCGATGCGCGTGAGCATGGCGAGCGCCCCGAACTCCCCACGCACGATCCCGTCCGCCGCCGCGATCATCGGCCCCTCGTCGTAGGCCAGCAGCGTGTAGGCGGTCTCGTCGTAGGCGGAGTCGAAGAAAAGGTGTGACGCTAGCCAATCCACCTGCGAGGTGGTCCGGCAGACCACGTCCGCAAAGGCCGCGGCGATGAGCCGCTTGGGGCACCGTGACACCACGCCCAGATCGAAGAACACGCCCTTGGCCGAGTGGCAGGTGATCGATTGCTTGAAGCCATTGAGCGACACGGACGCCGTCGGCGTCGTGTACGCGTTCATGGGCGAGGTGGCGAAGACCGAGTACTCACGCCCGTCCAGGAATGTGCCGTACTTCACGCTGTCGCTAATCGTGCCCGAACCCACCGCGATCAGCGCCTCGGCTCCTCGCGTGCCTTCGGCTAATTCTTGGATGCCGTCCGGGGTGATGCGTGGGTTTTGCCAAATAAATTCACCCACGTTTCCACGGGCACGCAACGCGTGGAGGACGCGTTCCCCGAGCACGGCGCGGGTCCGTTCATCGCACACCACCGCCAGGGACTTGCCGGGATGCACGCGGTCGATCAACTCGGCCTCGGCTCCATCGAGCGAGCCCGCGATGACGATGCTCTCCACAGGCACGGTGCGGTTTTGGCCTGTCTTGGGGTCATGCCAGCGGCCCGCTACCAGCTCGCCGATGATCCCGGAGAAATCTTCGTGTCCGTTCATGCTCCACCTTCCATTTCTCTTGGTTTGCTGGGTTCTTGTTGCTGCACGAATCCGACCAGCCGCCGGTTGATTTCCGAACAGGCCCCGTAGGCGTCCCGGTAGATGTCGAGCAACGCCTCGTACCGCTCACCCGCTCGCGGGTTGGACAACACCGTCTTGGTGCGGCCGGCCATGCCGTGGGCGGCCTCGGCGATGGAGGAGAACCAACCCGCTCCGTATGCCGCGATCATCCCGGCACCGAGGGCGGAGGCTTCCACGGTGTCGCTGATGAGCACGGGCTTGCCGGAAGCATCCGCGAGCATCTGCCTCCACAAGGGGCTGCTGGACCCGCCGCCGTTGGCGACGTAGTGGGCGATGGGATAGCCGCTCGCCACTTCGGTGCCGCGGGTACGCATCACCTGGTCAAGCGTGATGCCTTCGAGGATCGCCCGGTAGAAGTGCGCTGGTTTGTGACTGCCGCTTTGACCGAAGGTGACACCACGCGCGTTCACGTCCCAGTAGGGGTCCATCACCCCGGACCAGTAGGGTTGGATCATCAGGCCGTGGCAACCGATTGGGATTTGCTGTGCCGCGGTTTCCAGCCGCTCGAACACCTTCGGGTCTGCCCGTCCTTGCGGCACGAAATGGTCCACGAACCAATTCACCAGGAAAGCCCCGCTGCGCAGAACGTTCTCGAAGACGTAGCCTTCGCCTTGCGCCGCCAGGAGTGTCCGCCACCCGCGGCCGTAGCGGTATTCCGGCGACCAGACGCCCGAGACCACGGCGGTGCCCAGGTTCACGTAGGCGCGGTCGGTCCGGGTGCAGTCCGTGCCGAGCCCGGCCAGGGCACCGTCGCCACCTCCTGCAAAGATGGGCAATCCTGCCGGCAAACCGGTGTCGCTGGCCGCCGCGGCTGTGACGCTGCCGAGCAAGGTCCCCGGCGGCACGACCTCCGGCAGCCGGTCCGTGGACAAACCGGTCGCGGCAAGCAAGAGCGGCGACCACTGGCGGGTTGCCAAGTCAAAGATCCCGAACGAGTCGGCACTCGACCAACTTGTGCGGAAAGCACCGCCGACGAGGCGTTGCCCCAGGTAGCCCTGCACATCCACGAAGTAAGCCGTCCGGTCGAACACCTCTGGCTCGTGGTGGCGCATCCAGTCGAGTTTGTAGATCGTGGGGGTCAGGTCGGGGTAGCGCCCCGTGATCCGGTGGACCGTTTCCACGCCGACGCTTTTCCCCAAGGAAACCACGTTGTCGCGCGAACGCTCGTCCAGCCACAGGATTGCCGGGCGAATGGCCTCTCCCCGGTGGTTCAGGAACGCGACCGTCTCGCGCTGGTGGGCGATGGAGAGCGCCTCGACACTGCGCCCGTTGATCTGCCGCAGGCACTCCCGCACGGCCCCGCAGAATGAACGCCACCAATCCTCCGGGTCCTGCTCGAACCGGTCATGGCACGGGTTGGACATCGCAATCGGCGCGCTGCCGCTGGCGACCGCCCGCCCAGACCGGTCCCAGGCAAATGCCTTGGTGCTCTGCGTTGAAGAGTCGATCCCGATGACGACCCGGTCGGCGGAGTCACTCATGGGGCCGAGCCTTTTTCTTGTTCGGAGAACACCCGGCTGCGCGTGAGAAAGCGCACACCCTCCGGGGCTTCCAGCGAGAACCCCGCCCCGCGACCGGGCACCACGTCAATGATGAGTTGCGTGTGCGCCCAGCACGCGTGCTGCGCTGCCCCGATGTAGAAAGGGCAGCCCGCGATCTCGCCTAACTGCACGTCGCGGCTACCCACCCGAAACTCCTTTGCCGGGTAGCACATTGGCGCGCTGCCATCGCAGCAGCCTCCGGACTGGTGAAACAGCAGGTCGCCGTGTGCCGCCCGCAGCCGCTCGATCCACTCGACGGCGGTAGGCGTGGCGAGAACGCGTTCGACTTTCATGCGGGTGCCCGGGGCTTAGAAGAATCCCAGTGCCTTCGGACTGTAGGAAACCAGCAGGTTTTTGGTGTTCTGATAGTGGCCGAGCATCATCTTGTGGTTCTCCCGGCCGAAGCCGCTCTGCTTGTAGCCGCCGAACGCCGCGTGCGCGGGGTACTGGTGGTAGCA
>CAXTQD010000106.1:0-14525 GCA_964246175.1 uncultured Chthoniobacterales bacterium
GCTCCGGCCGTGGCGCGCGCGGCGATGGCCGCCGGCGTCGCGCGGCGGCCCGTGGCGGCCTGGGACGCATACATCGAAGGGTTGGGCCAATTCGTGGTTCGATCGGCGGTCGTGATGAAGCCGGTTTTCAACAGCGCCAAGGCTGACCCGCGTCGCGTGATCTACGCCGACGGCGAGGACGAGCGGGTCCTGCGCGCCACGCAGGTCGTCCTGGAAGAACGCATCGCCGTGCCGATCCTCGTCGGCCGCCCGGAAGTGGTCCGTACGCGATTGGAACGATATGGAATCTCGCTCGAAGCGGGCAAGGATTTCGAGTTGATCAACCCGGCATCGGACCCGCGCTACCGCGACTACGTCTCCACGCTGCTCGCCGTCGCCGGCCGCCGGGGCATGACGCCCGAGGCCGCGCGGACGCTGGTGCGTACGAACGCCACCGTCATCGGCGCGGTGGCGCTCCAGCGCGGCGACGCGGACGCGATGATCTGCGGGCTGGAAGGGCGTTTCCAGACGCGCCTGCGCCTGATCCGCGACATCGTCGGCCTCGCGCCGGGCGTCACGGAACTCGCCGCGCTTTCCCTGCTCATCACACAACGAGGCAACTACTTCTTCGCCGACACGCACGTCCGCCAGGACCCAACCGCCCCGCAACTCGCCGAGATGGCGGTGCGCGTGGCCGACCACGTCCGACGATTGGGCATCGCGCCGAAGGTGGCGCTGGTGTGTGACAGCGATTTCGGCGAACTCGACTCGCCCTCCGCGCTAAAAATGCGCGAGGCCCGCACGTTGATCCAGGAACTTGACCCCGACCTGGAGGTAGACGGCGAGATGCAGGCCGACACGGCGCTCTCGGAGGAAATCCGCGCCCGCGTGCTGCAAGGCTCCACGCTGCACGGGGAAGCGAACGTCCTCATCCTGCCTAACCGCGACGCGGCCAACATCGCCTACCAACTCATCAAGGTGCTCGCCGACGCGTTGCCGGTCGGCCCGATCCTGATGGGCACGGCCAAGCCCGCGCACATCCTGACCCCGTCGGTGACCGCGAGGGGCATCGTCAACATGACCGCTGTTGCCGTGGCCGAGGCGCAGGCGTTACGAGCAACGTGACGCGGCGATAGACGACCGCCGCGCCGGTGCTATCGTCGCCCATGGTTTCCCGTTCCCGGTCGCTCCTCTGGCTGTTTGTGCTTGCCCTCTGTTCTGTCGGGTGGACTGGTGCATCGGCGCAGACACCCACGCCGCTGCTCAAGCCAGACGAGGTGCCGTTCGACTTCTACGAGCGCGGACCCTACCGGCCGGAAGTTCCGCGGCCGGCGACGCTCCTGGGTTACGAACCGGGCGAGTTCCACACGACTTACGCCAACTACGAACGCTTCCTGCGCGCCCTCGATGGGCACACCGATCGCCTCCAAATCCGCACGCTCGGCCAGACGCCCGAACACCGCCCGCTCTACCTCCTGGCCGTTTCTGTGCCCGAGAACCTCGTCCGTCTCGACGCCATCCAGGCCGACGTTGCCCGCCTGGCTGATCCGCGGACGTGCTCCCAGGCCGATGCCGACGCCATCGCGGCGCGCTCGCCGATGGTCGTGTGGCTGAGCTACTCCATCCACGGGGACGAATCTTCCGCCTTCGAGGCCGGCATGCAGGTGCTTTACCAACTCTGCGCCAGCGATGATCCGAAGCTCCTCGATGTGCTCAAGCAGTGCGTCGTCCTTATCAACCCTGCACAAAACCCCGACGGCCACGAACGCTTCACGGCGTGGTACAACGCCGAGGGTCTTGGCCGACCGGAAGCCTTTGCGTACGAACACCGTCAGCCCTGGGGCATCTACGGCCGCTTCAACCACTATGGCTTCGACCTCAACCGTGACCTCCTGCCCGCCTCGCAGACCGAGAGCCGCGCGGCGATGGCCGCCTTTCTCGCGTGGCACCCGCAGGTCAACGCCGACCACCACGGCGAGACGAAGAACTTTTTCTTCCCGCCGCCCGCGCTGCCGGTCAACGCGGCGCTGCCGCACGACGGAACCGAACATTGGCAAAGCCTGCTCGGCCAGGGGAACGCGGCGGCGTTCAACCGCTATCACTGGCTGTACTACAACCGCGACGTGTTCGACCTGTACTACCCCGGCTACTGGGACAGTTGGCCTTCGCTGCACGGCTCGACGGGCATGACGTACGAGAGCGACGGCGGCGGCAAGCGCGGGTTCAACTGGCGTCGCGACGACGGCACGGTCGAGACGCTGCGTGGGGCGATTGCCAAGCACTTCACCGCGAGCCTCGCCACGCTGGAGACCAGCGCCGCGCACCGCGAGGAACGGCTGCGCGATTACTACAAGTTTTTTTCCTCCGCCATCGCTGAGGGACAGGCTGGCAAGGATGGCCTGCGCACGGTGGTCATCGCGCCCGGCAACGACCCGGGACGCGCGGCCGAACTCGCCGCTAACCTCCTGCGTCACGGCATCGAGGTGCGGCGCACAACCGACAAGCTGACGCTGCCGAACGCCCGCGACTACTTCCCCGCGCCGGGGGCTGCGCCGGCCTCGCGCGAGTTCCCGGCGGGCAGCTACTTGGTCGACCTCGCCCAGCCGCAGGGCCACGTCGCGCGCACGCTGCTCGCGCCCGACGCGCCGCTAGACGAACCGTTCGTCAAACGCCAGTTGGAACGGCAGGCGCGCAACCTCCAGCGTGGCCGGCGTGAACCGCTGGACAGGCCGGAGTTCTACGACGTGACGGCGTGGTGCTTGCCGCTGGCCTTCGGCGTCGATGCGGCGTACAGCGCGGAGGCAATTCCTACGGAGAACGCGACAGGCCTGACTAACTCGCTCGCCGCCCAGGTTGACGCGCTCGCCGCGTCCCCGCCGCTGACGGCGAAAGCGGTCACAGCCTACCTCTGGACGCCGGAAACCGAGGGGGCGTACCGGTTGGCGTTCCGCCTGTTGCAGGAAGGCTACCGGCTGGCGACCTGCACCGAGTCGATGCGTGCGGGCGGCAAGGACTATCCCCGCGGCACGCTGCTGACCCGGGTCGAGCGCAACCCGGCGAGCCTCCACGAACACATCGCGGCCTTGGCGCGGGAGTTCGGCGTGACAGTCACCACGGCCGACACGGCTTACGTGGATAAAGGGAACGTTGGTCCCGGCTCGGAGGAGGTCGTCTCGCTCCAAGTGCCCAAGGTCGCGCTCATCGCGGGCGACCAGGCGGCGCAGACTTCCTATGCGGAGATCAGTTATCTGCTCGGCAAGGACATGGGAGTGGAGTTTGTGCCGATGAGCGTGGAGGCGTTCAAGAACACGCGCATGGCCGACTTCAACGTGCTGATCCTGCCCGACGGCAGCGCGAAGCGGTACGCGGGGGCGTTCGGCAAGGAGGGCGTCGAAAAGCTCAAGGACTGGTGCAAGGACGGCGGCACGCTGATCTGCGTGGGCGGCGCGGCGGGGTTCGCGGCCGACAAGAAGGTCAATCTCTCCGGCGCGCGGGTGGTCGGCGCGGACATGCTCGCCCGGCAGGACGAGGATACCGACGATGACAAGGATGAGGACAAGGCCAAGTCACCCGCCGCCGAAAAGGCCGCCGACAAGGACGAGAAGCCCGAAGGCCAGAAGGCCGCGCCCACGAGCAAGGCCACCGATCCTGACAAAAAGAGCGAGGCGGATACTCCGGCCACGGACAAGAAGCCCGCCTCCGAGGAAAAACTAAAGGCCAGCGGCGGTTTTGACCGCAACCAGATCCCGGTGGCCGTGCCGGGAGCAATCTTCCGGGCGATGCTCAACCGCGACCATTTCCTTACCTATGGCTACGAACGCGACGCGCTGCCGACCCTCGTGGACACGGACCAGTTCCTGACGCCGACGCGGCGCGGGGCCAACGTGGTGACGTTCCCGGCGGACGGCCTAGCGCTGCGGCTGGCTGGCTTCGAGTGGCCGGACAACACGGAGCGGCTCCTGCGAGGCACGGCGTCGGTGATCGAGGAACCGCTCGGCAGCGGGCATGTCATCTTGACCGAGAATGGCCCAAGCTACCGCCTGCTCTGGCGCGGGTCCACGCGGCTGTGGCTCAATGGCGTCCTCTACGCGCCGGCGATGCGTGGGGAAGGGGATTAGCAAGGCTGCCACTGCGACGACGCACGCGCATCCTGCTTGCCGGGCGGAGGGAACAGTGGGACAAATCCCGTTCGTGAGCGAAGGGACGCGCTACCTGGACGGATTTCTGGCCGCCGCCCGCCCCGGCCTTTGTCGTGCTGACTCCGCTCCGCCGTCAGCCTCGCCGTCGTCGGTTGCACCCCAAGCGGAGTTGCCCGCGACCGAAGACATCAAACGCCGCCTGCACCCAATGGATTCGTTCCCGCGTCTACTGGAATGCGTGGCCACAAACCGCCCGCCCGCGCCGGACGATGCGTTTCGCTTCCAGTGGTTCGGCTTGTTTTACCAAGCTCCCCGGCAGGACGCCTTCCGGCTGCGCCTGCGCTTGCCGGGAGGCAGGCTGCGAGCGTTCCAGTTCACGGGTCTTGCCGAGATCACGCAAAGATGCGCGGCGGGTGAAGTCCTCTTAAACGCACAGGGCGGCCTGGACATTCCAGGAGTGCCGTTGTCGATGGCCGCCGTGATTGTGGGAGAGGCCGAAGGCATCGGCCTGAGCGCACGCCAGACCGGTGGCGACTGTGTGCAGTGCGTGCGGGGAGGCGAGTACGACGGGTGGGATGATTCCTCGCCCGAGTCGCTGTACCCGTTGGTTTGCAAGTTGGAGCAAGCCTTGGCGCACAGCCGTCGCTTGGCCGATCTGCCCGGTGGATGCGAAGTTATTTTCCTGGCCGCGGACGAATCTTTGCTCGCCAGCCGCGACGATTCGCCGGATCGACTCATCCTCCGAACGGTTACCTCCGACTCCGGGGAGGAAACGAACTTCCTGCTGCTCATCCCGGGTGGACCCCAGGGAGGCTGGCGGCTGCCCTCTTCGCAAGTGGTGCCGGGATGTGTGCGGTTGCTGGAGATGTGGGCGGCCGGTGCCAACCGAACCCGCCAACAAGACAGAAGTTTGGCTGGATATTGTCATTTCCTGGGCAGGGAAGAAGCCAACGCTTTGTTTGACCGGACCGGGTGGCAAGCGTTGCCTCAGCCAAGCGTCGCCGAGCTTGTACGGCCAGAAGTCATCGCGCCGTCCGTTCTTCCTGTTCATGGCGGGCGTCTGCTGAGCGGGCAATTACATCGCATCGGAGAAATCCTCCGGGAACAGAATTTATCCGAAGCACGTTTGATCCGTGGGGGACTGGGTCTCGCACCGGGAATTGGCGCGTACGCCCGAGAAGCGGTCTGTGCAGTCCTAAGCACTCGATAAGTTCCCCGGCATTCACTCGGGGTGAGGTGTTCACAGACCCCGGCACTCGCGTAGGAATTTGTTCACGCCCGCGCCGCGCGGAGACAGTTTTGTTCAAGCTGTACAAAAAACGGCAGCGGTGCGGCGGTTTGCACTCTGCGCCAGTGAAAGTGGTTGACCTTTTGCGCGCGGGTGGATGCCTCGATTTCCGCGCATCTTTGCCCGCTTTGGCATGGTCCTGGCTATAAGGCCGACTTGGTCAACGCCGTCAGGCAAACAGGGGAATCTAACCAGGGGGATTGAGGGTATGGCAAACGTCAGAACATTCATGAAGTCCGGGCATCCGCCCACGCTGCTCGCATCTTTTTTCTACTTCGATTTTTGCTTCGCCGTGTGGGTACTCAACGGTGCGATGGCCCCCTTCATCACGAAGGCTTACGGGCTCTCGCCGGATCAGACGACCCTCATGGTGACGCTGCCGACGATGGCAGGCGCGCTGATGCGCTTCCCGCTCGGCGTGATGTCTCAGTACATCGGACGGAAGAATGCCGCGCTGGTGGAAATGGCCACCATCATGGTTGCGATGGCGTTCGGTTATTTTTACGTCAACTCGTTCAACGGGGTGCTCGCCATGGGCGTGTTGTTGGGCATCGCCGGAGCCAGCTTCGGTGTGGCGCTGGCGCTGGGCTCGGGTTGGTTCCCGCCGGAGTCCAAGGGGCTGGCCATGGGCATCGCCGGGGCGGGCAACAGCGGCACGGCCATCGCCACGTTCTTCGCGCCCCAGCTTGCCAAGGCCTACGGCTGGCACGCCGTCTACGGCTTCGCGGGCATGTTCATGCTGCTGCCGTTCCTGACGATGCTCCTCTTTGCCAAGGAGCCGCCGGACCGCGAGGGCGACCACTCCTTCGTCGACCACATCAAATGTTTGTGGCAGCCGGACGGCTGGATGTTCAACGCCATCTACGTCATCACCTTCGGTGCTTACGTGGGCATGGGCACCTACCTGCCCACCTTCTTCCACGACCGGTTCGGCATCGAGCAGTCCGAGGCGAAGTATTACACGACCCTCGCCGTGCTCGCAGGGAGTTTGGTGCGCGTGTTCGGCGGCTGGTTGGCGGACAGGCTCGGCGGCATTCTGGCGGTCTCGGTGATCCTGATCGGGGTGGTCGTCGCCTTCCTCGGGGCGAGCGTCGCCAACACCCTCCCGGCCACCGTCGTCATGCTCGTTTGCTGCTTCACGATGGTGGGCATGGGCAACGGCGCGCTGTTCCAGTTAGTGCCGCTGCGTTGGCCTGCCACGGCGGCGGTTGCTGGCAGCATGATCGGTGAGATCGGCGCCTTGGGAGGAGTGATCCTGCCCTTCGCGCTCACCTACTCCCATGTGCATTTTGGGACGTACGCCTATGGCTTCATGGGCTACGCGGCGCTCGCGGCGCTGGTGCTGGTGGCCCTGCGGATCGTGCAACGCTACTGGGTCGGCAAGTGGATCGCCCCCGGTGGTCGCGCGTTAGCGGTGGCCACGCCAGCGCCAAGCGGCGTGCCGGCCATCAGTGGTCTGCCCGAACTCACTTAGAGCCCGAGCCGCGTGACCGCCGCCCCGTCAGACTCCGGTCAATTCAAGACCGTTTGCCCGTATTGCGGGGTCGGTTGCGGGATGGTTTTGCACGTCGAGGACGGGCGGATCACGCGCGTCAGCGGCGACCGGGATCATCCTGCCAACTTCGGCAGCCTCTGCACGAAGGGCAGCACGGTCCACCAGACCGTCCACACCGCCGACCGCCTCGCCCACGCGCAGCGTCGGGCGGCTGACGGGACGTTCGAGCGGGTGCCGCTCGACGTGGCGCTAGACACCGTCGCGGCCGGCTTCCGGCGGACGCTCGACGCTCACGGGCCGGAGGCCGTGGCGCTCTACATCTCCGGCCAGCTTTCGACCGAGACGCAATACGTCGCCAACAAACTGGCCAAAGGGTTCCTGCGCACCAACAACATCGACAGCAACTCGCGTCTGTGCATGGCCAGCGCGGCGAGCGGCTACAAGCTTTCGCTCGGCGCTGACGGTCCGCCAGGGCACTACGAGGATTTTGAAAGCGCGGACGGCTTCCTAGTCATCGGCTCGAACATGGCGGAGTGCCATCCCATCCTCTACCAGCGGATGCGCCGCCGGGTGGCCGCAGGCGCAAAGCTCATCGTGGTGGACCCGCGCCGCACGGCTACCGCGGCGGGGGCAACGCTCTACCTGCCGCTGCGGCCCGGCACGGACCTCGCGTTGCTCAACGGCTGGCTGCACCTGCTCGTCAAGATGGGACGGGTGGATCACGAATTCATCGCCCGCTACACGGAAGGCTGGGACGGCATGGGCGAAATCATCGACGCCTATCCACCCGCGTGCGTGTCGGAAATCACGGGGTTGTCCGTGGACGACCTCATCACCGGGGCGAAGATTCTGGCCGACTGCCCGCGCTGGATGTCACTATGGACGATGGGTCTCAACCAGAGCGCCCGTGGTACCTGGAACGTCAACGCCATCTGCAACCTTCACCTCGCCACCGGCCAGGTCGGACGGCCGGGCAGCGGGCCGTTTTCGCTCACGGGCCAGCCAAACGCGATGGGTGGGCGCGAGGTCGGCTACATGAGCGGCGGCCTACCGGGCCAACGCAGCGTCCATTTGCCGCAGGACCGGGCGGAGGTCGAGGCGCTGTGGAAACTACCCGCCGGCACGCTCCGGCCCCGGCCCGGCCCGCCGGCCGTCGAGTTGTTTCACGCCATGGGGCGCGGCGAGATCAAGGCCCTGTGGATCATCGGCAGCAACCCGGTCGTGACGATGCCCAACCGTGCCGGCGTTCGCCGCGGCTTGGAACGGGCCGAGTTCGTCGTCGTGCAGGACGCCTACCATCCCACCGAAACCTCGCGTTACGCACACGTCCTCTTGCCCGGGTCCGTGTGGGCGGAGGCGGACGGCACGATGGTCAACAGCTCCCGCATGGTGACGTTCACCCCGCGCGCGGTGCCGCCGCCGGTGGACGCCAGCCCAGACTGGTGGCTCGTCTGCGAAGTAGCGCGACGACTGGGTTTCGGCTACGCGTTCTCCTACGAATCGGCGGGAGACATCTTCGACGAGATGCGCGGCAGTACGAACGCACGCACCGGCTACGACGTGCGTGGTCTCAGCCACGCGCGGCTCGCACGCGAAGGGGCGAAGACGTGGCCGCTGTCGCCACAGGACGGCGCGGCAGAAGGTAAACGTCGGTATGTCACCCCGGACGGGGCATTGCTTTTCCCGACCGCCAACGGCCGGGCGCGCTTTTGGGCACGACCCTACCTGCCCAACGCCGAGATGCCCGACGACGATTATCCGTTCGTGCTGCTGACCGGACGCGTCGCGCACCAATGGCACACCCGCACCAAAACGGGCAAGGTGCCCAGCCTCAACAAGCTCAACCCCGCTCCCTTCCTGGAGATGAACCCGGAGGACGCCGCGACCTTGGGCGTCGGTGAGGGTGAACCACTGCGTGTCACCTCGCGCCGGGGCGAACTGCGCCTGCCGGCACGGCTAACCGCGAACATCCCGCCGGGCTGTTGTTGGGCTCCCATGCACTGGAACGATCTGTTCGCTCCTGGCGTGGCGGTTAACGAGGTGACCAGTGAAATCGCCTGCCCCGAGTCCCACCAACCCGAACTCAAATACTGTCCCGTGCGCGTGGAAGCCTGGCGACCGGCGGCAACCGGTGCGGCGGCCGACGTTCTGTACCGTGCTTAAAACCTCCTTCTCTATGGAAGTAAATGCCCTGCGACGGGTCCCCTTCATTCCCGACACCGCGCCTTTCAGCGAAGAACAACGTCAGTGGCTCAACGGCTTCCTAGCGGGCTTGTTCTCGGATGCCGCCGCCAACCCTGCTGCCCTGCTCGGCCAAGCTCCCAAACCGGCGCTCACCGCCCCGTCCGCACCCGTGCTGATCCTTTTCGGCAGTCAGACCGGCAACGCCGAGGGTTTGGCAAAGAAGGTCAAGGCCGCGACGGAAAAGGCCGGCGGCTTCGCGCCCCGGCTCCTCGACATGGCGAAATACGACGCCGCCGAGTTGCCTAAGGAAGCCAACCTCCTCGTGGTCACGAGCACCTGGGGCGAGGGGGATCCGCCCGACAACGCGGCCGGGTTTATGGACAAGCTGAACGAAGATGCTTTTCCGCGTTTGGAAACTCTGTGCTACAGCGTCCTCGCCCTGGGCGACCGTAACTACGAGGACTTCTGCGGCTGCGGGCGCAAGCTCGACGAGCGTCTCTCCGCCCTTGGTGCGAAACGCATCCTGGCCCGGCAGGATTGCGACACGGACTACGACGCCCCCGCCAAGGCGTGGCTGGATGCGGTGTTGCCCATCCTCCAACAGCCGAGCGACCCGGCCATCGGCCACCACGATGAGGCCAAGCACGCGGACCCTGGCGCGGACGACCTTGTCAAAGCGGGTCTACCTGTGCGCAGCCAGCAGGTGCCGACGCAAAATGGCAATGGCGCGGCCGTCCCCGCCGCAGCGTTGGTGTATTCACGCATCAATCCGTTCCCGGCCCGGCTGCTCGCCAGTCGCAAGTTGACGCTGGATGGTTCGGACAAGGACACGCGCCATTATGAGATCGGCCTTCAGGGTTCCGGCCTGACCTACGAGGTCGGCGATGCCTTGGGCCTCTTGCCCGCCAACTCGCCCGAGCTGGTACAAGAGATTTTACAGGCCCTCGGCTTCGACGGGGAAGAGGAAGTCACCAGCCACGACGGTGCGACCAAGTCGCTCCGGAAAGCTCTGGTTCATGACTACCAAATCCGCGCGCCGCACAAGGAGTTCTTGGCCGCGGTCTCTCAGCGTGACGCTGCCAACACCTTTCTACGCGACCTGCTCGACCCCAACATCCGCACGGAACTCGACCAGTATCTCTACGGACGCGAGATCATCGACTTTTTGCTAGATTCGCCCAGGCTTGGGTTTACGCCGGACGAGTTTGTCAAGTTGTTGCGCAAACTTCAACCCCGACTGTACTCCATCGCGTCCAGCCTCAAGGCGCATCCGGAGCAGGTGCACCTCACCGTGGACACCCTGCGCTACGACGCGCACGGGCGGAAACGACACGGCGTCAGTTCCACCTTCCTCGCCGACCGCGTAACGGAGACGACGATGCTGCCGGTTTTCGTCCAACAAGCCAAGCACTTCCGCTTGCCGGAGAAGTCGGAAAAGCCCGTCATTATGGTCGGTCCCGGCACCGGCATCGCGCCGTTCCGCGCGTTTTTGCAGGAGCGGCGAGCCACCGGGGCCAAGGGCGGTAATTGGCTGTTCTTCGGCGCGCAGAAATCCGCCACCGATTATTTCTACCAGGAGGAACTTGCCGCCTTACAGACGAGCGGCTACCTAACACGGCTAGACCTCGCCTTTTCGCGCGACCAAGCGGAGAAAATCTACGTCCAGACCCGCATGAAGCAGAACGCCGCCGAGATGTGGCGTTGGTTGGAGGACGGCGCGCACTTCTACGTCTGCGGCGACGCCAAGCGTATGGCGAAGGACGTGGACGACACGCTGCACGCTGTCATCCGTGAGGCCGGCGGGCGCACGGAGGACGGCGCCAAGGAATACGTCGCCGCCATGAAAAAAGAGAAGCGCTACCAGCGCGACGTGTACTGAAATCGACCTTCCCATGAGCAGCCAGCCGCCACCGAACAGCGCCGTCCTGTCGCCGCCCGGACCTTTCACCGCCGCGCAGAAGGAATATCTCGCCGGCTTTCTCGCCGGGGTTCAGCAGGCAGGCTTCGTGCCGTTCGTCGGCCACACGGCGGCCGGGACCATCACGAGCGAACCAGCCAGTGGGTTACCCAACGCCGCAGCGTCCACCGAACCGACCGAGGCCAACGTCTACGGCACGCCCGTTTCTGAATTAACCAAGCCCGAACTTTGGAAGCTGGAGCAAAACGGCCTCGACATTTGGGATCGTCTCCTCGCCCACGCCGAGGGCGACAAACTACCTGACGAGCAGAACACGTTTTACTTCCGCTACCACGGCATGTTCTACGTCGGTCCCGCGCAGGAGTCGCTCATGCTGCGGATGCGCATTCCCGCCGGCGAACTGACCGCCGTGCAGATGGACGGACTCGCCGACATTGCCCAGGATTGGGGTGGCGGTTACCTGGACTGCACCACGCGCGCAAATCTGCAAATCCGCCAGATCGCCCCACGCCACATCGTCAAGGTGCTGCTGCGATTACAGGAACTCGGCCTTACCGCCAAAGGCTCCGGCGTGGACAACGTGCGCAACATCACCGCCACGCCCACAGCGGGCATCGACCGGGACGAACTTATCGACACCCGGCCGCTCGCCAAGGCGACCCACCACTACATCCTCAACAACCGCGACCTGTACGGGCTGCCGCGCAAGTTCAACATCTCCTTTGACGGTGGCGGCGCCATCGACACGGCGGCGGACACCAACGACGTGGGCTTCATCGCGGTGCGGGTGGGGGAAGCCGCGGCGAAGTCGGCGGGCGTGGAACCGGGCGTCTACTTCCGACTGGAACTCTGCGGCATCACCGGACACCAGCAGTTTGCCAAGGACGTAGGCGTGCTCGTGCGCCCGGAGCAGACCGTCGCCCTCGGCGCGGCCATCCTGCGTGCGTTCAACGAAACCGGCGACCGCACCAACCGCAAAAAGGCGCGGCTCAAATACGTCGTGGACCGTCTGGGCTACGACGGTTTCCTGGCGTTGGCCGAGGCGAAGCTCGACTTCAAACTGGCGCGTCTCCCGCTTGACCAATGCGAACCGCGCCCGCGCGCGATCCCGCACGGACATGTCGGCGTGTACCGGCAGCGGCAGCGCGGCCTCAACTACGTCGGCGTGGTCATCCCGGTCGGGCGCCTCACCGCCCACCAGCTGCGGCCGGTGGGAGAACTCTCCCGCAACTACGGCACGGGCGAGGTCCGGCTAACCGTCTGGCAAAACCTGATCATCCCCAACGTGCCCGATGGCTTCGTGGAGACGCTCAAGCGCAATCTCGTGCGCATGGGTTTCCACCACGAGGCGAGCAGCGTCAGCGGCGGCCTGGTCGCGTGCACCGGAGCGACGGGTTGCAAGTGGGCGGCGGCCCACACTAAAGAGCACGCCGTCGAACTGGCACGCTACCTGGAAAAGAACTGCCCGCTCGATCTTCCCATCAACATCCATCTCACCGGCTGTCCTAATTCCTGCGCGCAGCACTACATGGGCGACATTGGCCTGCTGGGCACGAAGGTTGGCTCCGACAAACGAGACGGCTACCACGTCTACGTCGGTGGAGGGTTCGGTCAGGACCAAGGAGTCGCCCGCGAGCTTTTCCGCAGCGTGTCATTCGAGAGCCTGAAGCCAACCGTCGAGAAGATGTTGCGCGGCTACCTGCGGCATCGGCAGAAGGGTGAAAATTTCCAAACCTTCACGCGCCGCCACGACGTGAGCACGCTCCAGGGATTTTTCAGCAACGACGAGTGATCCTCCGCGTTGCGCTCCTGTATGACACGGCGCAGGGTTAGCATGATCCGCCAATCGGCGATGACAAGGGTTCATCGCTGGTAGGTGGCACGGTACACCGCAAGAAAGCTTTGCTGCGGATGCGGGCTTCATCGGCATAAAGGGGACCAAAACAGCAGCGCTGTCCTGAAATCATGTTCAGCAATGTTAGATGTGCGGAGGGATAGAGGCGCTGACTTTCAGACCAAGCGACAAACGGGAGGCCCCGGGTTATCGTCGGCATGACGATGCCTGACACAGGTGGCTCACGATCCGCAGACAGTTTGTCCATCATCATACCGACCCTGAACGAGGCTGCGTTGATCACCAGTTTCCTCGTCCATTTGCGTGAGGAATTACCCGGCGCTGAACTGATTGTCGTCGATGGCGGCAGCGAGGATCAAACCGCCACGTTGGCAACCCGGCAAGCGGACCGCGTGCTCCGAAGCCCGCGGGGGCGGGCCAAACAGATGAACGCTGGGGTGGCGGTTGCTAAAGGCGAAGTTCTTTGGTTTCTCCATGCCGACTCTCTCGTGCCGTCTGGTTCAAGCGGCAGCATCGCGCGCGCGCTAGACGACCCGAAGACCGTTGGCGGCTGTTTGCGGTTGAAATTCCCGCGCCGGGAATGGGTGTACCGCGTCAGCGACTGTTTGGGCAACGTGGCGGTGGACCTCTTCCGAGTTGCGCTAGGCGACCACGGCATCTTCTGCCGCCGGGCGGCGTTTGCGCGGGTGGGCGGCTACCCGGAAGTGCCGTTGATGGAGGACGCCGAGTTCTATCGCCGCCTGCGCCGCGCCGGCCGCGTGCGGCAACTGTCCGCGTACATCGTTTCCAGTCCGCGTCGGTACGAGCAGCTTGGTCCCGTGCGCACGACTGCCTTTTACCTGATCATCCTAGCCTTGTACCTGGCGAAGGTGCCTCCGAAGACACTGTTTTTAATCTATCGAAAGCTCGTCCACCATCGACAATCCTGATGATGCGACAACGGTCCCCGACGACCTCTCTACCCTTCGCCCGCCTGTGGGTCGGAGTGGCGGTCGAACTCCTGTGCGTCGTCGTGATGAGCCGACACGGGGACTTCGTGCAGCAGGGTGAGTCCATCAAGTTTGTGGGATCTGCCGTGGCGGCTGGGGCGGCGTTCTGGCTCGCCGTTCACGGTCTACAAAGCTCGGGAGTACCGGCGGGAAGCCGTGCGGGCTGGTTCTGGACCGTCGCGGTGCTGTTGCGGCTGGCGATGCTGCCCATCTTCCCGGGAGACGACCTTTGGCGTTACCGCTGGGAGGGGAACATCCAACTTCACGGGTTTAATCCCTATCAACTTGCGCCGGACTCGCCGTTGTTAGCGGGATGGCGCGACGCGGACTGGAACCGGATCAATCACCGGGACGTTCCCGCCATCTACCCTCCGTTGGCTGAGGTGATGTTCGCGGTCATGGCGCGCGGCGGTAATACTCTGCTCGGGTACAAAGGATTGTTTGCCGTCGCCGACTTAGGGATTGCCGCTCTCTTGCGCCGGATGTTGGTGTCCCAAGGGAGATCGCCGGATGAAGCGGCCTGGTACGCGTGGAATCCGCTGGCGGTGTACGTGAGTGCTGGGGCGGCGCATTTTGACTCGTTGATGGTGCTGGTGATGGTGGCGGCAGTCCGGTGCTTGGACAGGCTGGCGGCGCGGCAAACCTGCAATCAGGAAGGTTCCGTGTGGTGGGTGCCGC
>CAXTQD010000107.1:0-14453 GCA_964246175.1 uncultured Chthoniobacterales bacterium
GGGCTCCTCGCCGTAGCCGTTTTGCTCCACCACGTAGCGTAGGGGGTTGAACCAACCCACCCCTCCCACCACCGCTGCGAATAGGTCCGGGCGCTCGGTCAGGGCGCGGCCGACGGTGATCCCGCCCGCCGAGCGACCACCGATCGCCAGATGCGCGGGCGCCGTGTATTTCTTGGCGCACAGATCCTCGCAGACGGCGATCAGGTCGCGCCAAGTGTTAGGCTTGTTTTCCAACTGCCCCGCCTTGTGCCATTCCCGCCCGTACTCGCCGCCGCCGCGCACGTTGGCGTACCCAACCACGAAGCCCGCGTCGATCAACGCTAGGGCGCGCCCCACGAAGTTGGGCGTGTACGGAGTAGCGCCGTAGGAGCCGTAAGCCGACACGAAGGCCGGCGCGCTGCCGTCCAGCTTGAGACCCTTGCGGTAGACAAGGCTGTACGGGATTTGTGCGCCGTCTTTGGCGGTGGCGAAAAGACGCCGGGTCTCGTAGGGACTGACATCAATGGCGGGCCGAGGCGTGATGCCGGTGTCAGCGACCTTGCCGTCAACCGTGGCCGACCAAACCCCCGTTGGTGTCAGCCAGCCGGACAGCGAGAAGAGCAGTCCTTCCTCTTCCGGGTTGGCGAACAACGCGCCGACCGTCCCGTCGAAAGGCAACGCGATCTCGCTGACCCTCCCGTCGCGTCCGAGACGGCGCAGCCGGCCGAGTCCGCCATCCATCATCTTCAGATAGAGGCCATCCCGCGCCAGCTTGATTTCCTGGAGGACGAGCGGGCCTTGCGGCACAACCTCGGTTGCGCTCGTGAGGTCGGGCTTGGCGGCAGCAAGCTTGAGCAGACGGCCGCGTGGCGCGCCTTTGTTGGAGAGTAGGTAAAGATCGTCGCCATCCAGTTCGGCCCCGGTCACCTCGTCCTCGAACCCCGCCACCGGCGACCAGGTGGCTTGGCCGGCGAGCACGTCCTGCAAGGGCGCGATCAAAGCTCTGCCCTCCTGCCGGATGTCGTGGAGCACCAGCAGTGCGTACTTGGACCCGGGGAAGGTCACGATGAACGGCGCTTGGATACGCTCGTAGACGACGGCTTCGCTCAGGCCGCGCTTCATGAGGACCGGGTCGGACGCCGGGTCGGTGCCGAGGCGGTGGAAGCGCGCCTGGCTGTCGAGGAACCGCTCCGGGGAGCCGACTTTGCCCGTCAACTGGTTGTAGAAAAAGCCGCTGCCATCATCGAGCCACTGCGGGCTGGCGTCCTGCGCGTCGGCGATTTGCTCAGGGAGATCGGCACCAGTAGCAACGGTGAGGACGTGCAGCACGGAGTCCTCGCTGCCGTCTTTCGACAGTCCATACACGACCAGCGCGCCGTCACGGGAGGCCTGCCACCAGTCGAGCGAGACGTGGCTGGCGGTGCCGCTGAGCTTGATGGGATCGACCAGCACGCGGTCGTGCCCCGCCTCGCGCACGAACAGCTGGAAGTTGTCCGCGCCAAGCGGCCGTTGCTGGAAGAACAGCTTCCCGCCCGCCCGCTGGACTTGGCTGGTGGTCACCGTGTCACCGGAGAGTTGCTTGATCTGCTCCAGCAACGCGGCGCGACCGGGCAGCGCGTCTAACACAGCGCGGGTGCGGTCGTTCTGGCCCTGGAGGAACGGCAGCCAGTCGGGGTCTTTGTCGTCCTCCATCCAGCGGTAGGGATCATCCAGGGTTTCGCCAAAGTAGGCATCGTGCGCGATGGCGACGCGTGCCTTCGGCGGATTGGCAGGGGTGGGAGTGGCTTGAGCGTCGGCTAGCAGGTCCGCCCGCAGCGTCATCGACAAGGCGGACGCCCAGACAAAAGCAAGGCCACAGCCCACCAGCAGTTTTCGGCTGGAAGCCCGGAGGGATAGGGCGGAAAGACAGGGGTGTTTGTCACCGGCTCGGATCTGCATCCATCTTTTGTGAGTCAGAACGAACTGACGGTCAACGTCTTTGAAACGGAGTCCGTAAACGACAGAGGTTTTGAACAATAATCTCGGCGTGATCAAGGAAAACGCCGGGTCCGCTTGAAGCTGGTCATGTCGGTTCATCGGCATCCCTGTCCAAAAAGAGTGGTTTCCAAGCTAGGTGGGTTGGCAGGGTAACACTCGGCATGGAACCCGGTTGCTTCTCGTCGACCCGGAGCGAAGCTCGGTGCCGTTACACCGATGCGGGTGAGCGAGCCGCTGGCGAAACTTGCCCGCCTGATCCCTCCGCCTTTTCTGTCGCTCACCCATGTCTGACACCTTGTCTGCCGAGGTCGCCGACCGCTTTGCGGCCACGACCCTCGGCCACGTCACCCGCGAGTACCCGCACCACCTGACCCACGCTTTAGCAGGCTCGGAAGACGCCCGTACGCCCGCCGCCCTGCACCCAGTTTTCTACGGCAGCTACGATTGGCACTCGTGCGTGCATGGTTACTGGTTGCTGGCGCGCGTGCTGCGCCGCTTCCCGCAAGGGACGCATGGTCAGGCCATCCGAAGGCTCTTTGACCAACAACTCACGCCCGGGAAGGTTGCGGGGGAGTGTGCCTATTTCTCCCGGCCGGTGAGCCGGGGGTTTGAGCGCCCTTACGGCTGGGCCTGGCTGCTCAAGCTCACCCACGAGCTGACGTTCCTGCCCGAGGGAACCTGGGCGGCCGCGCTCTCGCCCCTCGCGGCCTTGGTTACCCGGCGCTGGGCGGACTTCCTCCCGTTGGCGACCTACCCGGTGCGAGTAGGCACGCACCCGAACACGGCCTTCGCTTTGCGCCTGGCCGCCGACTACGCGCACGGCGGAAAAGAGGATGCTCTAGCCGGCCTGCTGGTGACGACGGCCGAACGCTGGTACGGAGCCGACACGGATTGTCCCGCCTGGGGCGAGCCTAGCGGCGATGACTTCTTATCCTCCACCCTGATGGAGGCGGAGTGCCTGCGCCGGCTGCTGCCCAAAGAGCGTTTCCTTGTCTGGTTTGATCGTTTCCTGCCGCGGCTGGCAAACCGTGAGCCTGCTTCGCTCTTCGCGCCGGCCGTCGCCAGCGACCGGAGCGACGGCAAGATCGCGCATCTCGACGGGCTGAACCTCAGCCGCGCCTGGTGCTTCCGGGCATTGGCTGGGGCGCTGCCGCCTGGCGATCCACGCTACGCCGTCCTGCAAGTGGCGGCGGACACGCACCTGGCGGCCAGTTGGCCGCATCTCGCGGGTGACTACATGGGGGAACACTGGCTAAGCAGCTTCGCGCTGCTGGCCATCGACGAGGCTTGACGAGGAGCGCCTCGCGAAGGGGCGACACCATGCCGGCGCTGGTCCGTACAGCATTCACGCCCGGGCCGCGGCACGCAGCATGGTCGCGGCACGCCGTGCGTAGCCAGCCACGTCGTTTGCCAGCAGCAGGCTTGAAACGATCACCATCCGGCGGGCGCCGGCTTCCAGAACGCGCGGCAGGTTTTCCAGGGTGATGCCGCCGAAGCAAAAGATCGGCCAATCGGGAATCTCCTGGTGCACGCGCGCAATCTCGTCGAGATCAAGCGGCGCGAAGCCGGGCTGGGCTGCCGTGCCGAACAGCGGGCCGAACGTGAGGTAATCCGCTCCCTCATCCCGCGCCCGCAAAGCTTGTTCGACACTGTGCGTGGACCGTCCGATGACTGCCCCCTCCCCGGCCTGCGCGCGTGCCGCGGCGATGGAGCCGTCGTGCTGACCGATGTGCACCCCTGCCGCCTGGGTGACTCCGACGAGCGAGGGGTAGTCGTTGATGATCAGCGGTGTGCCGGTCGTCATCGTGCGCGGCCACACCCGCGCCGCGTACGTCGGGATCTCGGAAGACGGGAACCTTTTGGCGCGAATTTGCAGGAGGTCCACGTCTCCGGAGATCATCTGCCGGGCGACCTCGCTCGCCGTCTCCAGCGTAACGTCATCGAAGTCGAGGATTCCGTAGAGCCGGCAGTCGAGGAGAGAGTGCATAGATAGAAGAATGCGACAAGTTAGCGTGTTTTCCACCCTGCGTTTGGCGGCTTTCTACCCTGGGTTGCTCATCGCTTTGTTCACTTTTGCAGGCGGCGACTGCCGACATCCACGGTGACCGTTGCCCGCTTGCATCAATCTTTCGCGTCATGGTTCCATGGGCATGCCCACCGGTCGAGCATGTCTTGATTGCCGTAGCGCGTTCCCGTACAATCGTCCGACCTGCACCGACGTAAGAACCGCCCGGAACGAAAGCACCACCCGGGGCGCAGACCACCACCACGGCGCAGACCGCACCGGCCCCGGCGGCACAAACACCGCCCGTCCCCGCCCGCCGACCCGCCGGGACGCTCGGCGCGCCTCCCACGCCGACCGGGACGGCAACGCCCGCCGCCGATCCGGCCACCACGCCGCCCGCGCCCGGACCGGCCGGTCGTGATCGCGTGGGAAGGCAAGCAACCTCGAAGTTTCCTGGGCGTGGTTTTTACCAATGCGGGCAGGTGCTTAACTCTGAGTACATGCCCGCGCAAAATTAGCGTGCAAAGTCCCGCCTCTTCGGAGAAAATCCGTCTCCTTCTCCGCTCGCCGCTCCTGGCCGTCCCGATTCTGAAACCGGTTCCCATCGTAGCTTTCGCCACTGCTCTTCTCTCATGAGTGCTTACGATCTCGCCAACGCTGCTTCCAAAGTAAAGGAAGCCCCTGCCCGGATGTATTTCACCTACTACATGGGCGAGAAATCCAGTCAGGTCTACATCGCGTCGCGACCGGCTGGCGACAAGGAGAAGAAGGATTTCAAGGACGAGTGCGGCGCGTTCAAGATGACCTTCAAAGGGGTCTGCTTCAAGGAAGGCGAGAATCTCATTCTGGCCACCAAGGAGGCACCGACCTCCACACGGCAGACGGCCATCGACAAAGTGTTCTCGCTAAAAAAAGCTGGCCGCTTCCAGCCGATCCTACGGCAACGTGGAGTTAACGAACCAGACGAAGACGACTCGGAAACCACAGATGGCGCCGCGGCTCCGGCTGCGCCAGACGGTGGCCAGCCGTTGGACGAAGAGGGTGAGTACCGCAAGACGAAGGCCGAAGTCGCGCCCAAGCTGAGCGCCGCCATCAAGGCCAACCCCGGCAACAAACAGGAACTCCTCGACAAGCTCGGCGAGGCGTTGCAGAAGGAAAAAGCCGGCGAGTACGGCAACGCCCGGGCCATTTTCTTCCAGCTCATGGCGGCCATGTCAGGGGACGGCGGCACGCCGCCACCGCCGCCGAAGACTCCCCCGCCCAAGGCGCCGCCCGGCGGCAGGGCCATGTCGGCCAACGAGCTCTCGGTGGCGCTGAAGAACGTCGGTCCGCGCCTGCGGCGGGCGGCGACGGCCAACCCGGCGCGTCAGAGCGACCTCCTGCGGATGGAGAGCAGGATTCGCGAGGCGCTCAACACCGGCCGGCTCGTCGAAGCCCAGACCGTGTTGATGGAAGTGCTGGGTTTGGTCAAGACGCTCACCCCGCCGGCCGACCCGGCCAAGGAGGCGGCCTTCACCACGTCCTGGGATCAGGCCGCGCAAGCGTGGTTCGACTGCGTCGGCGTCGTGGATGGGCAGATCGAAAAAGTCCGCACTGCGATGCGGGACAGCGGTGATCCTGACTTCGAGAACATTGCCGAATTCGGTCTGGCTGCGCTGACGGGAAACCACAAGACGCCCGTGTTGGCAGCCGTGCGCGAGGTGAGCAGTACGAGCGGCGAAGACCGCCTCAACGCCGTGGCCAAGGCGCGGGAAGTCATCGTCGGCTTCCGCGATCACATCCTCACCGATGAATGCGTGGCTGCCTGCGACGAGGAATGCGAGGCCGAGTTCGGCGTCCGACTCACCATCCGCGATGAAATCACCCGGGGTCTCTCCGTGCTTGAAGACGCCCTCAACCGTGCTCCTGGCGTATGAACCCATTCGATCAACTCAAACAGCAGGCCACCAACCTTGAAACCCGCGGCAAGGCCCGGCTCAAGGCGGCTTTCAAGCGCAAAGGTTCCGGCACCACCGACGCCGCCAGCCCCGCCGCACCGGCGGCCAACACCGCCGCGGCACCGACGCCCACCAACCAGGCGGCCAACCTCGTCGGCAAGGCGGCCGACGCCGCCAGCCCGCCGGCCAACCTGAAGGACTACGAGTCCGCGCTCAACAACGCGCACCGGGTCATCGGGGCCATGGGCAAGCTGCCCGGTGCCGCGGACAAAACGAGCCAGGTCTCCGCGCGCATCAAGGCCGCGAACGATATCCTCTCGAAGGCCGACGGCGAGATGAAGAAGTCGCCCTCCAAGGATCAGGTCGACGAGCAGATCAAAGCCCTGCGCGAGGTCTCGACCGAAGCCAGGAAGGCCAAGGAAGAATCCGACAAATACGCCAAGGCGCATCCGGCAAACCTCGGTGACTTCGAGGACAAGCTCAAGGACGCCCACGACCGGGTGGCCAAAGCCCGCACGTACCGCGGCGCGTTCCTCGACGCTGACCACAAGCATCCCATCCTCAAGGACGCCGAGGAACTGCTGGAACTCGCCGCCTCGGCCGCGCGGGGAGCGAAATCGGACGAGGCACGCAAGGTCGCCGCGTCCATGGAGTTGCTCAAGGGTCTCGACTCCAAGTTGCAAGCTCTCAAGGACAACGCAGAGAAGTCCGAGAACGCCCTCAACGACAAATTCGACGCCTACCCGAAGTGGTCCAAGCGATACGCCGCCGCCAAGGATGCCCGCGACGCGCTGGCCAACGATCCCCTCGCCACGGAGGAGCATCGCAAGATCTGCCAACTGATCACCAGAGGCGAGGACGCCCTCCGTGAAGATGGCGCCGTCGAGGCGATCAAGAAGCTGGGAGACTTCACCGTCTTCGTCGAGGATGCGGCGCAGCGGCGGGCGGACTTGAAGAAGGCGAAGCCAGACCCGGCGGTGGAAGCGGCCATCAAGGCGCTGGAACCCGTGCTCGAAAAGCACGCCCAAATCGCGCCGGAGCACATGACCTCCGCGCACCGCGACACGATCGAGCAGCAGCGTTTCCTCGCCCTCAAGAAGGCACCCGAGGCGGCAAAAAACCTCGGCGACCTGAAGACGGCGGTCGAGACCGAAATGACCGACCTCAAAAAAGCGCGGGACGAGGCGGCACTCAAACACAAGGCCTTCAACGATAAGGCGCAGTCGATGGTGGACGCCGGCATGGATCCGGGCCTCTTCGACTTCCTCAAGAAGCAGGCGCAACGCGTCATCGAGCGCGACTTCGCCGCGCACGAATGGGAGCGCACCCACGGCGAGTTCGACCGGCTCAAGCAAAGTCTGGAAGACCTGGAAAAAGCGCAGGGCCAGAAAAGCAAGGAGTGGAAGGACGGTGCCCAGAGCCGCGCCGACATGCGCAAGCGCGCGGTGGAACTCGCCGGTTGGCCGCCGTTGACCCAGCAGGCGATGGATCTGCGGGCCCTGCTCGACGGGTTGGACAAGGAACTCCAGGGTTCGCTCGACTACGTCGCCATCGTGCAGCGTTTCAACGAACTGGCCCCCAAGAAGGCCCTGGACCAGCTCGAAAAGGATTACGCGACGTACGACGGCCGCCCGGAGAAGTCGGGCAACACGCTCGAAAACATCCAAAAGGAACTCCCGGCGGCCCGGGAACTCTACATCGCCGCCGAAACGAAGACCGACCAGGCCGTGAAGAAGGCGGAATCCCAGTTGGAAGGGTTGGCGGATCGCGGCAACAACCCTCTGCGCGCCGACCTCCGAGCGGTGGACAAAGCCTGGCGGACCTACACCCAGGAGTTTCTCCTCAAGAAAGCGCCTTGGGCAGACTTCAAGGCTCCAACCGGGACGACGGGTGCCGACATGGCCGCGCCCTTCGTCCTGCGACTCGGCAAGATCGAAGCGGACGCGCTCAAGGCCGACAAAAACCACCGAGCGTCCACCCACGACGAGTTCCAGAAGAAGGCGTTGGAGGTCGACGCGACGGCGGGCGACGACGATCTGCCCGCAGCGGTCAAGAGTCTGCTCGATCAACTCGGGGGGCTGCGGACGCTACGCAGCAACGAGCGTGACGAATATCGCAAACTCCAGGCCGAGACCGATCCGGACAAGCAGAAAAGCGGCCTCCGGGCCTTCCGCAAGACCTTCCAGGAACGCCTCGACCGCAAGAAGCGCGAGAGCGACGCGGCGCTTGCCACCAAGGTGGAACAAGCCCAGGGCAACCTCAAACTCGGCGTGGATGCGCCGCTCAAGAAACTCAAGGGCAGCCACAAGGGCTACGAGGCTTACCACCGGGAATTGGAAGCACAGGCCAGCGACCTCGCGGCGATGGCCGAGTCGGGCGACCCTGATCTGCTGGAAGCGTGCAAAGAGCAGACCGACAAGCTGCGGGACAAGGTAAAGGCCATCGACCCCAGACAGCGCGGGGCCGAGGCGACCCGCTACAAGGAAGTCGACGATGCGATCAAGGCTCTCGGCGAAGCTCTGGGTGGCGAGATCCGGAAGTACCTTCCGAACACCCATCAGGCGCTCACCGCCAAACTGGTCGACTTGAAGGGCGAGGTGGGCCGCTCCTCCCCAAGGCAGGGCTTAGGGCTGCTCGGGAACATGCAGATCGAGGTCAAGCGCGCCCAGACACGCGCGGAGGATGCCCGTCAACAGCGCGAAGGATATAAGCAGGCCAAGGGTCGGTTGGAGAAGCAGTGGGCACGGGTCAGGAAGCTGACAGACACACGGATCACTGATCGCACCACCCACTTCGCGGACCGGTTCACCGAACAGATGGCGCAGGCTGACTCCGCCAACGAGACCGAGCCCGACGAGAAGAACAAGAACAGCGGGCCAGCGCTCGGCATGAGCCTCCTCGGCGAACTCAAGGGTTTCCTCGACAAGATCGAAGGTAGCGGTGACGGCGCGGCGGCCCGCGTTGCTTTGCAGGAGAAGGACGCCGAGTTCGCGCAGGAAAACCTCTTCATCCAGGACTTGGCGCGCGACTTCAAGCTCCAGGTGCAAGCCTTCCGGAGCACGGTGATCCCCAGTGCACGCGAACTCCTCGAAAAGCAGAACGGCGACCTGGAGATGCTCGAAAACCTCGAAGCGTCGATCAAGAGCGCCACCAAGACGGTGCAGCCTTACCTCGACATGCTCTCCAGCTTGCCCAAACCGGGCAAGCCGAAGGCGCCCAAACGCTCGCAGGCCGAGCAGGACTTCAAGACCGCCCAGTCTGCACTCACCGCCGCCAACCGCACCGTGACCGCCCTGCGTAACGGCGTCGGCACCACCGACGTGGATATCACCGGAGACCTCAAGAAGGTGGAAGCGAACTGGCGCGAGAAAACCAAGAAATACTCGCAGGCCGTCAACGCCCTCGCCGACGAGGTCGCCGCCGCCGCCGACGATGCGAACAAGGACAACGCGGAGAAGGCGGCCAAGCTGATTCGTAGCGTGGCCGACGACTTCCTGCCGCAGGCCTTCGCTCCGGAGATCCATATTCTCAGCAGCAAGGACAACGCTACGGCCCAGAACAAGCCACGGCTCGCCGCTCGCGAGAAGGCGCTCAAAATCATGCGCGCCAACCGCAAGGTTCTCCAGGAACACCCCGTCCACACCCAACTGACCGAGGCCAACGCCGCCTTCAAAGGCTCGAAGGTCAACGGGGCTGCCCGCGACCTGCTCATCGCGCTCAAGCGTCTCGAACTCGAAGTGCTCGTCGGCGCCTAGTCCCACCGCCCGCTTCCCCGCCCCACCATGGAAACCGCGCAAGTCAGCTTCATCAACACCCTCATCCACGCGGAGGGTAAAGCCACCGCCTTCCACGAGCGCCAAATCGAGCGCGACGTGGACCTCGACAAGATGCGCGATAAGCTCGATGCCACGGTCACCGTCGATGTCCGGGACAAGGACGGCAAGGTGACCGGCCAGGAGAAAATACCCCTGCGCGAATCGCTGCGGCGCGACATGACGTTCAACCTCGTCGACCGCAAAGGCAAAAAGCAGGAGGCATCCTTCTCGGAAGACGGCCAGGAGTACGCGGCCGACTCGTTCCATTCCACGGCCAAGGGGCATCGTTTGTCGGACGAGGACGCCAAACGCGTGGGCAAGGCTTACGAGACGGCCCTCGGCTTGCTGGAGGAGATGCACGCCAAGAAGAAGCTCGGCTCCGACGGCAAACCCATGCTGGACGACAAGGGCAACGCGGTCCCCTTCTATAGCGACCGGGAGTTCATCGACGAGGTTTACACCCCGATGGTGCGTGAGGGTCTCATCCCGGACAACCTCGTCATGGACCGCTACAGCGCCACCAGCGAACTCCTCCGGAACACCTTCGCCCGCTACAAGGAAACCCTCGAAAGCGTTGAGAAGGCCAAGCAGGAGAAGCGCAACCAAGCCGTGGTTGACCGGACCGGGGCCAACGGCCGGCTCGCGCAAGGCAAGGCCCTCTCGGGCAGAGCCTTCGAGATCAAGGAAGACATGGAGAACAAGCTGGCCTCGAAGATCGGCGAGGCCAACTGGCGCCGTCTGAAGCTGGCGGGCGAATCCGCCAAGTCGGTCTACGACTTCGCCTCGGAAAACAAAGATGCCATCGGGGACTTGGTAGCGCCTGGAATGGACAAGATCAAGGAGTTGATCCCCAAGGAAGCCCTCGACTTCATCCAGTCCGCCAAGGAAGCCGTCACGGACCCGCTCGAACAACTCGCGGCCGACCCGGTGCGGGCGTTCAACGAGGTGAAGGAGAAGTTGATCGGCGAGCAGGTCCAACGGTTGCGAGACCTTTACAACCTCGTGGCCGAGCAGGCCACCAAGATCAAGGACGCCGCCAAGAGCAACGAGTGGGTCAGCAAGGCCGGCGACAAGCTGCAAAAGCTGGCCGAGCACATCGAGAAGGTCAAAGACTTACCCGCCGTCAGCGAGGTGGCCGGGTTCTACAAAGAGCACCAGCAAACCTTTTCCGACGTGTACGACGATGTCGTCGACGAGATGAAGGAGGACCTGTCCGACTTGAAGGAGCAGGCGCAAGAGTTCGACGAGGTCCTTAAGGAAGAGGCCGAAGTAAGAAAGCACGCCGCGGCCGAAAAGGCGGCGCGCGCTGCCGTGCACGCGATTGACCAGGCCCTGACTGCCGCCGTGCAGAAGGCCGCGGCGAAAGCCGGCGTCGCCATGGCCGGCGCCTATCTCGCCAGCGTCAATACCAACGAGGTTGCCGCTGCCGCCATCGCCGCTCCCCCGGACGGCGCGAAAATAGTCGGGGCACTCACCGCGGGTTTCCCAGCGGCGTTCGCCGCGGTCGCGCCGGACGAACACACGGCTGCCTTCGAAAAGGTGGGGACCGCCGTGGCCGCCAGCTTCCGGTCCAAGGCGGACGGCCCCAAACTCGCCAAAGAACTGGAGGAACATCCCGCCACCGCCTTCAACGATCTCGTGGAGGCCGCGGGCGCCGCCGCCAAGAAAGAGCTAAACTTCGACCCCGGCGCTGCCCAGGGTGATGCGGCGGAGTTCGCCGCACTGGTCAAAAGTGAGGAAGTCGCCAACAAGATGCTCGGTAAGGGAGCGATCCCGGACGAGGGCGCAGTGCTCGAAGACCTGGAAAAGTCCGAGGAAGAACTGCGCGCGTACCAGGACCAACTCATCCTGCTGGACGAGGGTGGCATGGCCGCCAAGGACGCCGCCAGCATCGAGAAGATGATCGCCGACCTGAAGAAGGAAAGGCAGACCCTCGAACTGGTCGCCTCGCTGGGCACCGCGTTGATCGGGGCCGGTTCCGCAGGGGCCAGTGCAGGCTTCAAGATCGCGGACGTGGCGACCTCAGCCGCCGCTCCGACCATCGTGACCGGGGTGCTGTCAGCCGCCAAGTTGATCGTCAAGCTGGCGGTCAACACCAAGAAAGCTGCTGACCGCTGGGTCCTCTGGTACAAGTTCCGCGACAGCTTGTCCAAGGCCAAGAAGGCCAACAGCGCGCTGACGAGTACCATCCGGGGCTTCTTCAACAACAAGAAGGAGCAGATCGCCTTCCACACCATTGAGGACGCGCTCTTGGCGGTGCAGATTGCCGGCACCATCGTCGGATCGGTGCCCGAGCCCATCGCCGCGGCCGTCGGGCAGAGCGTCGTCCTGGCTGCGCAGGGAGCGTCGCTCGCCAACGATATCGCCGGCAAGGTGTACAACGAGGCGATGCTCACCCGGGCCTGGTCGACCACCGTGGCGGCGTACAAGAACCCGGGCGACCGCGTCACGGGCCTACAGGCCCTGCAACGCAATCCCACCCTGGGCATGCACGCCATCGCCTGGGCAGGCGCCCAGCGGCAGCCACCTGACCCCATCGCGCGGATGCTCATGGGCAAGCTCGGCATCAACGAGAAGACCATCGCGGCCGGTGCCACCGAGGATAAGGTGCGCGACTTCCTGACCGAACTCCTGAACGAAGACCGCGTGGTCTTGACCACGGGCCTAGTCGCACTCGATTGGCTGCCGCAAAACTACGCCTTGAGCGCGGTGGACTTTTTCAAGATCGCCAACCGTGCGTCCAGGGACGCCGTCCCCAAACTGAAGAAAGCCGGCGAGGACAAGGTCTGCGCTGCCCTCAAACCTCTGGCCAAACACGACCTCATCCAAATGCGAAAGGACGCGCGGGCCGGCGTGCTCGACCCGACTGAACTCGCAACCAGGACGAAGGAAGCGGAAAACGCGAAAAAGGCGTTGCAGGTTTACCGTCCCATTGACGAGACCAATTCTACGCAGGAAGACATGGCGGATGTGCAGACGCAGTTCCTGACGATGGCTGGCGCGCACATCCGGGAATTGGAGCGACTCGCGGAAGAAAGCGAAACCGCGCAGGAAAAGGTGCAAAAGGCCATCGAAGGAATGCAGGCGGCCTTGGACGCCATCGAGACGCAGCAAGACAGCGCCGACGAACAGACGCTGCGCCGGTTGAGCAGCGACGGCTCCAAGTGCGCCAAGGAGGTTTCTAAAGACGGGTGGGTCGTCTCGAACCCGAACGTCAAGACTGTCCTGACCCAGTTGCTCACCGCCACCTTAGAATTGGACAAGAAGCTGGCCGCGCAGCCAACTTCTTGAATCCTGCCCGGGGCAACAACCCCGCCGGAGACGCTCTAACCTCCGAGTTCTCCCAGGAGTTGCGCCAAGTCGCAGTCCATGGGTGGCTCGGCCTCCGGGTCGACCGGCGTCTCGGACGCGGCAGCATCGGCGGCTGGGGTGTCGTTCAACGAAGCCAGCAGGGATTCCAGATCGTCGTCGGCCGCCGGAGCGGGCAGCGTTTCCTCAACAGGAGCTTCGGGTGCCGGCTCATCGTCGGCCTCCGGGGTAGCCAGCAGGCCCTCAACCGGAGGTTCCTCGGTGGACGCCTCCGCATCGACCGGTTCCGCGGTCTCCACCGCCACCTCCGCGAGATCGACGGTCCCGGCCGGGGCTGACAACCCAGAAAGAAGATCGTCCAACTCGGCGTCGGCAGCGGCTGCCGGCGCGGCCGAGGTAGCCACGGCAGCCGACGAACGGGCAACGGGTGCCCACCAACCGGCGAGCGATCCATCCCCACCTAACGAGCGGAAGGCACCCACCCGGACTTCCGGACTGTTCTTGACGGCCAGCAGCGGGAGAAACCCTTGGCTGGCAATGCTCTCCGACACGCTGGTCGTGAGAAAATGCTCGGTGCAAGGCAGCGCGGTCTGGTCGCCGTCGGCGTCGGTATAAGTGTAGTACGGCAACTCCTCGATGCCCACGAGCGCGCCCGGGCGCATCGCGTCGCCCTGCTGGCGGAAAGTTTGCGCCAAAAGTAGGCCGACCGCGACCGCAGGGTTTGCCCAGAGCATCGCCTTCAAACCACCCTGCGGGGTGAACTCCTCGAACTTGAAGGACTCGATGGGCTCGGTCTTCTTGCCGTACGGCAGCCGCAGCATGAAGCGCGGCAGGCTCAGCGCCAGGTAGGCGGCTTCCGGCAAGGCACGCAGGGCATCCCAGGCATCACGAATTTCTGGCGCGAGGTCTTCCGGCTTGCCGTCGAGCGCATGAGCCGGCACCGAAGCGACGAACGGCGCGGGCACCTGCGCCACGATCCTCGCCAAGCGGCCGAGCAGGTCGGCGTGCGCCGGGGTACGCTCGAAAACGTAGCAGCCCACCACGGCCGAGAACGGTCCCGTCCGCTCGTCCTCCGCCGGTGCCTCGACGAGCAAACGGCCGAGCGCGCTCCCGTCGGCGGCGAGGTCGGCGGCGAACTCCTCCGCCGACAGGTCGAGCATCGTGACTTGCAGCGTCTCGTCCGTGTCCAGTCGACTGGCGAGGAAAGCCAGCGAACGCCACGCGCTCTCCAACGCTTGGAAATCCGGGTGGTGCAGCACCTCGCGCATCATTGCGCTGATGGCCTCGTCGGCGACGGCCACGAATTGTTCCTGCTGCGGATTTTTGTTCTTCGAGACGTAGGGCGCGAGGACCCCGCGCAGGAAGGCGTCAAGCGAAGTCTTGGGATCGGCTTCCTCGGCGTTCCCGGCGGTCCGGTCGATAGCATTAAGG
>CAXTQD010000108.1:0-14356 GCA_964246175.1 uncultured Chthoniobacterales bacterium
CCATCCCGGTGCTCATGCAGTCGGAGAACACTCTGACGAGCGGCGCGGCCAGCGTGACCTACACGCGCACCACGACCGTCTCGCCTGCCGGCCTCAACTTGGCCACGTACAACTCCGTCGCCAATCAATCTTCGAACACGACCACGTCACTGAACATGGTCCTGATGACCGTGACGGTGAGCTGGGTTTACCGGGGCGCCACGTACAGCACCTCCATGTCCACGCTCCGTGCTCAGGACCACTGACCGTCCCTTTCCGATCCGTTCGTACCCTGTTTTCCTGCCATGAACCTGCGTCCTTGCCGCCGCGCTTTCACCTTGGTGGAGATGTCCGTAGCCACCGCCGCCTTCGCCATGCTGGGCCTAATTATCTACGGGGTGGCTTCTGAAGGTTTGTACGCCTTCTCGCGCAACGTTTCCATCAACCGGTCCTACAGCGACGCGCGCCGGGCGCTCGACCGCATCGGCGGCTACCTGCAGACCGCCGGCTACACGCCGGTGATGCTTGACGCCACCGGCAATCCTCCCACCACTCAGCCTCCTTATGCCGGCATCCGTTTCTGGCGCTTCAGCGACACGCCGATCTACAACGTCACCACCCCCGCCCTCACGGCTTCCACCCTAGTGCTCGACCTCCACAACCCTGATCCCAACAAGAAAACAACGCTCATCCCGCCGCCGGTCACCGGCGATTTGATCACGGTTCCGGGGCTAAACTTCCAAGCCATAGCCACCAACGTGACCAGCACCCCCAGCACGGCTCCCACTACCGCCATCGTCAGCTTCACAGGCACCGTGGCCTCGGTGAGCGGCCTTACCTCGGTGCTCTCGCAAGCGACGGTTACCACCGGCAGCGGCACCACCTATCCGACCATCCAATACACCTGCACCGACTGGCACCCTGTAGCCTTCATCGCCGTGGGCACGCAACTGCGGTATTATCCCACCTTCATCCCCGGCACAACCGCGGTGAACACCGCCTCCAACTACCGGGTGATCACCAACCTGGTCTCTAGCGTTGGGGGCAGCGCGACCCCTTTGCCATTTTCCTTCGGCCCCTCTCCCTCGGTTAATGTGGACATCTACGCGGAAGCTCCGGACTACAACAACCGCAACCTGGGCACCGCTAACACGTACACCTATCTCAGCACCGCTTTCTCGCCGCGCAACCCTTCCCTGCTCACCAGCCCACCCTGATTCTTCCATGCTCCGACTTTGTTCCTTCTGTCCCTCTTGCTCACGGCATCTGCCGTCCCGCCCGCGTGGATCGGCGCTTGCCGCCACGATGATGGTCGTGGCCGCGCTGGTGACCTTCCTATCCATCGCCGCGCTGATCACCAGTCAGTTCGGGCGCTACGCCGGCCGTCAAGCCGGTGACAGCGAACTACTGGCAGCAGCGGACTCCGGCCTGGAATATCTCTACGCGCAATGGCAGGCGGCTGCCGCCAGTGGCTTCACCAAGGCCACGTTCGCGCCAAGTGCGGACGTGTACAACCATCTCGACAGCACCTTGCTCAGCAACCTGAACAGCACCAACCTGCCCTTCAACGCGGCCGGGATCACCTTCACGACCGCGCAGATCCGCTTGGTCAATCCCGATGGCTCCTTGGCGGACACCGGGAGCAACCCGGCCACCTTCACCAATATCAGCGTGCCAGCGTATCCTGGCTGGAACGGCCACAGCTACAACTACCAGGCGAAGGTCACGGTTGCTCCTTCGGCGTCCAAATACCATTTTGGGTTCTCTGGAGGAGTGACCGCCCCATCCGGCACCACCCCGGCCAGTACGCCGCCGGCGAGCGTACCCACGATTACGCTGACACGTTCCATGAACTCCGTCCAGGTGCCGCTCTTCCAGGCGGCGATTTTCTACGAGAACAAGTTGGAGATCCATCCGGGCGCGGCAATGACCATTTCGGGGCTCGTCCACACGAACGGCGACCTATGGGCGCGTGGCTTCGATCAGCTGCTGTTCAAGAACAACGTCTCCTACGTCGGCAGCTACCATCCGACGGGTGACTCCACGGTCACGAAAGGATGGGATGGCTATGGGTACGGGCTGATCCCTGGCGTCACCAGCGGCTACACCAACATTCCGTTGCCGACCTGGAGCGCCTCCCAGAATTCGCAGCTCAGCCAGGTCAGTCCGATTGATCCCTTCGGCGGAACGAACTCTTCTGATAACGCGCTGCACCAGATCATCCAGGTGCCGCAGACCGCCGCCGACAAGGCCAACCCAATCTTCGTCTATAACAGCGCGTCTATCATCATCACCGTCAACAGCGCTCCGGGCACGCCGGTCGCCAGCCAAGTCACCGTCACCGACGGCGCGGGCAATGCGCTCTCGGGGCCGGACGCCGCCTTGGTGCGCAACGCCATCACCGTCGGCTCGGGCAACACGTTCTTCGATGCGCGTGAGGGCAACTACATGACGGCCACCACGCTGGACATGTCCAAGCTGGCCGTCGCGACCGTGCCGAAGGTCGGAGTCACTTCCCTGACCGGCTTGCAGTCGATCTTCGCCAGCGGCAGCACCGATCCCAATACGACCGGCACGCTCGCCTCCGGCACCGTTTACATTCGCGACGTTTCCACGGCCACGAGCACGGAGCCAGCGATCCGTTTGATCAACGGGGCCAACCTTGGTGAGAACGTCACCGTCGCCAGTAGCAATCCCGTCTACATTCAGGGCGACTACAACACCGGCGTCGCCACGTCCGCGAATCCGGTGCCTTCTAACGTGAGCAACGATAACGGCAGCGCCACCCCGCAGATCAACGGCTACACCCGCTATTCCTCCGCGGTCATGGCCGATGCCGTGACGATTCTCTCCAACTCTTGGAACGATAACAACTCGACGGCCACGCTCACAAGTCGCAACGCCACTCCCACGACGGTCAACACCGCGATCATGGCCGGCGACATTCCCTCCAACTACAACGGCAATAAGACCGCTTCCGGTGGCGCTCACAACTTCCCTCGGTTCCTGGAGAATTGGGATAACGTTAACTTCACCTATTGGGGTTCGCTGGTGGAGGCGTACCGCAGCACGGCGGCACACGGCCTCTGGCAAACCGGCCAGGTGTACTACTGGCCGAACCGAAAATGGAACTTTGATGTCAACTTCCTCAACCAACCTCCGCCGGGGTACTCCAGCGGCACTCAGTACATCCGCGGCAACTGGATTCGCACCAACAGCTAGGACGCTCCCCGCATCGCCGCAACCTGACCCATGAGAATCCGCCTTTCTTTCTCCCCGTTCTGTGCGCTCGTGCTCACGGCCGCAACAGCTTCGGCCGAGGTCGACTTCACCTTGCAACGCCGGGCGATGCAGACCGACGCCATCGCCGTGGACAAACCGTACATCACTGATGGAGCAAGCAAGATTTATCTGCAATACCCGGGTAACTGGCAGGTGTTCGACGGTGCGGACGGATTGGATTTTACCCCAAACGGCTCCAACGCGCGGATCCGCTTGGGACGCTACCAAGGCAGCGAACTGACGATCGACGAGGCAGGTGCGCGTGCACTGCTTCAGCAAATCAACGCCCGGGTTCCTAAGGAGGCGACCAACGTGGTAGCACTGCCCGCCAACTACAATCCACTTCCGCTGTTTGGCTGGACGGATTTGGAAGTGACTGTGCGTTACGATTTCTACGGCCAAACCGTGCGTCAAAGCCTGATGTACGTTCACATGAAGCCAGGCCGCCTGATTGAGTTCTCCATGACCGCACCGGACAAAGAGTTCGAAGGTTTGTATCGCCCGGCCCGCTCGGTCCTCAGCAGTTGGTTCGAGCCGAGTCGGGATTTGCCGCCCGAGCTCGCGCGCCAGTATGAGGAGTTGGATCAACCCAAGTAGACCGAAGATGGGCAAGGGACGCAAATGCTACTCACCGTCTAGAAACTTGCCCGGGTTGAGCACACCGGCAGGATCAAGCGCATCCTTGAGCCGGCGGTGCAACGCGTGGGCCTCGGCCGAGAGCGCCTGCGGCCACCAGCGGCGCTTGGCTAACCCGACTCCGTGTTCGCCGGTGATAGCCCCGCCCCACGCGAGGGTCTGGGCGAAGAGTTCGTCGAGCGCCTTCCCGACTCTCGCGCGCACTGATTCGTCGGAGTGATAATCGGCGGCCATCAGGTTGACGTGGATGTTGCCGTCGCCCGCGTGGCCGAAGCACGCCACCGGCACGCCGTGCCGCGCCTGGAGTTCACCGGCGAAGTCGATCAGGTCCACCAACCGGCCGCGCGGCACGACGATATCCTCGTTGAGCTTGACTAACCCGGTGGCCTTGAGCGATTCGCTAAACTTACGCCGCAGTTCCCACAGACGTTCGCAGTCGTCGCCGAATGCCGTTTCGGGTGCGGTCGCACCGTTGGCGCAGAGGAGGGCTCGGAGTTCGTCGATCTCGCCACGCAGGGAAGTCTCGCGGCCGTCGAGTTCAACGAGGAGATGCGCCTGGCCCGGCGGCACGGCTTCGTCGCCGACAAACCGGCGCGCGGCTTCCAGGGTGAAGCGGTCGGCGATCTCCAACGCGGCCGGCAGCCAACCGGCGGCGAAGACCGCCTGCACCGCTCCAGCCGCCGCGCGGATATCCGCGAACCCGCACGAGAGCGCCGCGCGCGTGGGCGGGTGCGGCAGCAGGCGCAACGTCGCCTCCGTGACGACACCGAGCAGCCCCTCACTGCCAACAAATAAGCCCACGAGGTCGAAGCCGGTCTTGTTCTTGTGCGTGCGCCCACCACAGCGCACGACCTCGCCACCGGCCAGCACAACTTCCAGGCCGAGCACGTAGGCGCGGGTGACACCGTACTTGAGGCAGCGCGGACCGCCGGCGTTGGTGGCGATGTTGCCGCCGAGGGTACTGTTTTTCAAGCTGGCCGGATCGGGCGGGTACATCAATCCCTTCGCCCGCGCCGCCGCCTGCAAGTCGCCCGTGATGACGCCCGGCTGGACCACGGCCACGAAGTCGCGCTCGTTCAGTTCAAGGAGGCGGTTCATGCGCGCGAGCGACAGCGCCACACCGCCGTGCGACGGCACGCAGCCGCCGACGTACCCGTAGCCTGCCCCACGCGCCGTGACGGGGACGCCACGTTCCGAGCAAAAGCGCAGAAGCCGCGACACGTCCTCCGTCGAACGCGCGAACACCACGGCCTCGGGCGGTGCCGCGGCGTGCCACTTGTCCCCCGCATGACCCTTCAAAGTATCCGTGTCGTCGGCGACCGTGTCGGCGTCCGCTGCGAGCAAGGCGCGGAGTTCCGAGGCGAGCGGGGTGTGCATGACGGTTCTAGTATCGCACGGTTAACCCGACGAAGGGTTGGTAGTCCGGCGCGGCGCGGGTCACGCCGAAGTTGCACCCGAAGTCCACCTCCGCGTTCTTGCCGATGTAGTAAACCAGCCCTGTGTCCACCTCGCCGTCCACGGCGCTGTCGGGTCCCTGGTTGACGCGGCTGTACCACTCGACGTAGTACGTTAGCTTCTTGTCGAGGAAGGTGTAGCCGAGGTAGGCGATATTCGTGAACGCCGCTTCGTAGCGCGTGTTGGCGTCGTTGCGCACCGCGTCGAACTCCGTCTCCAGGCTGAGCTGGAAGTTGGCGGGCAGGTTGATGTTAAGCGGCAGTTCGACGCCGCCTTCCACGCGCCCGTTGCCGAGGTGCGCGTTAGCGGTCGGCAGCTTCAGGTAAGGCAGGATGCCGAACGCGAACGTGCCGCCGTCGTTGCCGAAGAGGTTGTATTTGAAGAGCAGCGTCAGGTCGCCGAAGCCCGACTGCGTCACGTCGGTGCGCGCGTCGTGGTCGCGGGTGCGCAGGTTCAAGTAGCCGTCGTAGAGGAAGTCAATCTCCGTGCGCGCCGTCAGTCCGACGCGCAGGTCGAAGGGCGCGACGTTCCATTGGTCCACGTCCACGTGGGCGTGGTCTTCGTTGTTGCGGTCGCGGACGTAGTTGACGAGGTCCATCTCCAGTTGAAAATGGCCCGGGTCGACCGTGCCCGGCGAGGTGAACTGACTCGGCCGGTCCGGGTTGAAGTCGCGCAGTTTGTCTTCCGGCGTCGGATTGAAGAGTGAGTAACGATCATCACCCGGTGAAGGATTGGGCGACAGCGTATCGCCCGCCTGAACAACCGACGCGCACAACCAGCCAAGGATTGCGCCCGCACGCAGGAGAGTCTTCACATGCCGATGATCTCGTAACCACCATCCACGTACAGCGTCTGCCCGGTGATGGACGCCGCGCCGTCGCTGGCGAGGAAGACTCCCATCGCGCCGAGTTCCTCCGCCGTGCACGAACGCCCGAGCGGGGCGCGCTCCTTGTAGTGGTTCATCATCAGGTTGAAGCCCGCGATGCCGCGCGCGGCGAGGGTGTTCATAGGACCCGCGCTGATGCAATTGACTCGGATCTTTTGCTTGCCCAGGTCGTAGGCGAGATAGCGCGCGGAGGCTTCGAGGCTAGCCTTGGCGACGCCCATGACGTTGTAGCGCGGGATCACCTTCGCCGCGCCGTAGTACGACATGGCGGTGATGCTGCCGCCCTGCGTCATCAACGGCGCGGCCTCACGCGCGAGCGCCACAAGCGAATATGCGCTAATGTCATGCGCGATCCGGAACGCCTCGCGCGAGGTCGTCACGAACTGGTCGTCGAGCGCTTCTTTCGGCGCGAACGCCACCGAGTGCAGCACCATGTCCACGCGGTCGGTGTGCTTGCGGGCGTTGTTGAAAAACTCCGTGATCTCCGCGTCGCTGGTCACGTCGCAGGGATAGAAAGGTGTGTCCTGGCCGAGTTCGCCGGTGAGTTCCTCGACGTTGCCCTTGATGCGCTCGCCCTGGTAGCTGAAAATCAACTTCGCGCCGGCGGCAGCCCACGCCTGGGCGATCCCCCAGGCAATAGAGCGTTTGTTGGCGACGCCGAAGACGAGGCCGGTCTTGCCGGCGAGGGTTCCAGTGGTCATAGGTCGGGCGGGATTATGGTAGGTGACTGCCTTTCATCCTTCCCCGGTTCGCGCCGCCTGTCGAACGCTTCTTTTTGGCCGCCGGTCCGTGGCGAAACGCCGTCGGGCAGAGGTCCTTCAACTCGCATTGTTCGCAGTCCGGGTTGATGGCGGTGCAGCGCGCGCGGCCGTGAGCGATGAGCCAGTGGCTCCAGATCGTCCAGCGGTCCTGCGGGACGATCTTCTTGAGGTCGTGCTCGATTTTCTCCGGGTCGGTGTGGGTGGTGAGCTTGAGGCGGTGCGAAAGGCGGGAAACGTGCGTGTCTACGACGACGCCGAAGTTGATGTCGAACGCGTTGCCGAGCACGACGTTGGCGGTCTTGCGGCCAACCCCGGCGAGGGCGGTCAAGGCGTCCATGTCGCGGGGCACCTCGCCGTTGTGACACGCGACAAGGTCGGCGGCCATGGCGCGGATGTTACGCGCCTTGCCGCGGAAGAAGTTGGCGGTGCGGATGAGGGTTTCAAGTTCCTCGGGCGGGATGGCGGCGTAGTCGGCGGCCGTGCGGCAGCGCGGGAAGAGACCGGCGGTGACGAGGTTGACGCGCTTATCGGTGGTCTGCGCGGAGAGGATGGTGGCAACGAGGAGTTCGAGCGCGTTGCCGAACGTGAGGTCGCACCGGGCGTTCGGGTAGAGCGCGGGCAGGCGGCGGACGAGTTCAGTGGCGCGTTCGGGGCGAGTCATGGTGGTAGGGATTCCACCGTACATCAGGTTCTCGTTGCGAAGGAAGATTTGACCACGCGCGGACGCACGGAATGCACTGATCCCGCGAGGACGGCCTCGTGCCGGTCTTCATCGAATCCTGGGCCAGCGAACAGCGGTGGCGCGACCACATGGAAGGCATCGCGATGCAGCGATTTTGCGCTATTGGTGCCAATAACCTCATCGCAAACTTTGCTGCTCCAGCTCAACTCTGTCACCAGCGGAAATGCCCCTTCCACCTCCTAAACTGCTCCTGACACTACGGCGCTCCTACCTGACTAGGGCCGGTGCTGGCGCGGGCAAAGCGGCAAGATGGTCTTTGGCCGGTGCGACGAACTGAGAATTCGGGTAGCGCTTGACGAGGTCGTCATACGCCTTGCGCGCACGAGTGAGTTGAGTGGTCTTAGCGTTGGGGTCGGGCAGGGTGGCAGCCTGTTTTTCGAGCAGTTGACCGCCTTTCCAGAGACCTTCCGGCGCGTCGGGGGCAGTGGGGAAGAAAGCCGCTACCTTCAGGTACGCATCCAGCGCACCGATCTCGCCCTTGCCATCCTGCACGACGCCGTTGAGAAAAAGGGCGTGCGCCTTCGTGGACTGGGGCGCACTCTGGGCACTTGTGACTTCGTTCAGCCGCTTCAGCGCCTCATCCCATTTCTGTTGCGCGATGAGACCTTCGGCCACACCGAGCTTGGCCTCCGGTGCTTTCGAGGAACGCGGGTAGGTCGTCACCAATTCCTCGTAGAGCTTGGCCGCGGCAGCCTTGTCCTTGCGCTCGGCCACCTTTGCCCGGCCGTAGAGGGCTAGCGCCTGTGCTTCCTGGATGTCTTGCGGGGCTTGCGCGGGCGCGACGTTGGCGGGGGGCGGGTAGTCGGCGGCCAGTTTTTCGTACACGGCCGCGGCGGCATCGGGGTCGGTGGCCAGGAGTGCGCCGGCGTACTGGTCCACGTCCGCCGGACTGTAGACGATCTTCGGGTCGTAGGCCACACGCATGTCGGCAAGAGCTTGCGCGGGATTCGTCTGAGCCGTGATCGACGCCAATCGGAACAGGATGCGGCTGCGCGCGGCCGGGCGGTCCTTGTACTTGTCGGCGAGCGCCTGGAAGTATTGCGTGACCTCCTCCGGCTTCTTGACGCGTGCGGCGGCGAGCATCTGCTGGCATTGCAGGAGGTTCTCTAACCCGAGCGCCGTCGCGGGAGCGTCGGGGTACTTCTCCAACTGCTGCTCGCTCGCGGCGACGCTCCTGGCCACCAGCGCTTTCCACTTCTCCTGGTCCGGGGCGCCGAGGGAGATGAAATTACCCATCGTCTTGGCCGCCGACAGCCACAGCCCTGCCACCTTACCCAACGCCGCGGGAGCTTCGGGCGCGTCGGGCTTCTTCTCGACGAAACGCGCGTACGTCGCGGCGGCCTCGTCGGTCTTTTTGTCCTGCGCTTGCGCGCCGGCGATGCGCTCATAGGCGGTGTACACCTGGTCGCTGTCGGGATGCTTTTCCAGGAACTGCGTCAGCACCCGCGACATCTCGGGAAAGTTTTTGTCGCCGATGTAGATGTTCGCGCGTTGGAAGTACGACGACTCTGCTTCCTTCGTGTCCGGGAACCGTTTGCCGAGGTCCTCATACGTGGCGAGCGCACCGGCCTTGTCGCCGGTGCTCGCCTGCGCCTGCGCTTGAATGAGCAGCGCGTAGGGCATCAGCTTGCTGTCGGCGAACTGCGTCTGGAACGTCTTGCTCTCGGCGATGGCACCCGGGAAGTCCTTCTTCTGCAAGTCCACCGAAGCCACGTAAAAACCGGCCTCTTCCGCCTGCGGCTGGTCCTTGAAGTTGTCGCGCACCTTTTTGTAACCGGCCAGTGCGTCGTCGAGCTTGCGCTCGTCCCTGAACGCCGCGGCGCGGGCGAGTTCGGCCATGGCGGCGTAGTCGCGCTTGGGATTGCTTTTGAGGAAACTGTCGAGCGTCTTGATCGCGTCGTCGTACTTGCGCTGCTGCGTGTACGCCTGCGCCTGGGTGAGCATCGCCATCTCCTTCAAGCGGCTTTGGGGATAATCCTTGCTCAGGTCGCCGAGGTATTTCTCGGCCTTGGCGGGGTCGTTGGGGAACAGGAGCGAGAGCGCGAAAGGCAAGTTTTCGCCAACGGGATCGCGGGCGTACTTGGCCTGGAACTTGTCGTAAGCCGCGACGGCCTTGTCCACGATGTTCTGCGAGGCGTAGCTCAGCGTCGTGTAGGAGAGGATCAGCTTTTCGTCCTCCGGCTTCTTGGCCTCGGGGGCGAGGGCGTTCATCAGCACGCGGGTTTCGTCGTACTGGCGCAGGCTGAAGAACACCGCGCCACACTTGACGCGCGCCGTCAGCACCGGGTCTTCCTTGCTCTTGAGCGCGCCGAGTTTGGTGTTCTCGCGCGCACCCTGTTCCGCCAGCCGCCGCGCGCGTGCCGGGTCGGACGCCGGGCCTTTGAGGCGCTCGGCTTTCAACGCGGCGGCGTACTGCGCGATACGCCCCTGCTGCGCGGCGATCATGGGTTCCTTCGGCTCGACGGCGCGGTAGGCGGCGAGCGCTTGCTTGTAGAGCGCGTCCTGGGCGGGCCCGGTGTTGTTGGCGGCGTGGGCAAGGAGAACTTCGCCGAGTTGGAACTGCGCGTCGTTGGCGAGCGCGATGTCCGTGCGCTTCTTGATGATGTCGCCAAGCCGCTGCTCGGCCTCGGAAAAACGGCCCATCGCCTCGGCCGTCTGTGGGGCGGTGTGTCCCTCCTTGCCGAGGGCGAGGTTGGCGTCGGTGGCGAGCGTGACGGCCAGGAGGAACTCGGCATCCAGGAACGTGTCGCCGTTGGGGAAGACGGTCATGTTCGCGCGCAGGTCCTTGGCCGCGGCGTCGTAGCGGGTGATCTGATACTCGGCCACCGCACGGCCGTAGAGGGCGTTGTCGGCTCCGGCGGCCTTGGGGAACTTTTGCAGGTAGTTGTCGTACTCTTTGATCGCCGCCTCGAAGCCACCCTGGCGCCTGGCGTCGCCGGGCTTGAGCGCGGACGCGCCTTGCGCGAGCACCTGCGGCAGGAGGCCCGCGGCCTGCTCGACGAGTTCGGGCGGGAGCGTGGTGTTGGCGATGAGCTTGCGCAACAGGTCCGCGGCGGCGTCGTACTGGGCGAGGAAAAAGTCCGTGTACGCCAGCCGGAAGCGCGCGTCGTTAGCGACTTCAGAACTCGGATAACCCTTGATGAGTTCGTCGTACAGGGCGGCAGCTCCCTTGTAGTCGCCGGCCTCGAACGCGGCGTTGCCACGGGCGCTCAGATCAGCCGCGCCCGCGCCGGGTGCCTGCGCACGCAGGGAAGCGAGGGCCAGCGCCGACGAGCAGCCGGCCGCGAGAAAGAGACAACGGGGAAGGGAAAACACACGCATCGTTCGCACGGAAAAAGAGCCTGACCGGGGGAGAAAGGGCGCGCCGGGCGCGTGGCACCCCCTAGCACGGCTCCCCAGGGGTGGCGAGCGTATTTTGCAACTCGCTGCCCTCGTCGATAGACAGTACGGGTAGACGTGACGCGGCCTCGGGCTTGCCACCACAAATGCGCCTGACTTTTGGGCCTTTTCGTCCGGAGACGCCGTGCTAACCTGACCGACCCTGTCCGCATGAGTGTGCCTCCTGACCGTCCCGACACCGTCCCCACCACACCCGTGCGCGACGCCGCCCGCCGGCCGCGTTCGGCTGCGCAAAGACTGGGATTGTTCGTGATCCTGCTCGTGCTGCCGGCCGCGGCCGTGTGCATCCCGACGCTCGTGGTTTCCCACTTCTTCGGCCAACGGCCAGCCCCGAAGGAAGCGCCGCACACCGAGGGCCTCCAGAAAACGCTCGAACAAAGCGCCAACAACCTCTTGCCCCCACCCAGCGCGCTCGGGCCGGACCCGATCACAGTTTCCACGCGCACCGACCGACTTGATGCGCGTTTGAAGAAAATCATCTTACAAGCACAGGCCCTCGGCGGCACGGCGTCGGAGGGACTTTCCACCAGCACGGAAAAGCGCCTCTCCGTGGACCTACCCGCCGGTCGGCTGGAAAGGTTCCGGCAGGCGGTGGCAGCCAATGAAATGCCACGCCTCCTCTCCAACGAACCCACTCCGGCCGGGCACGACTACGTCGATGTCATCATCCAGGCGGCGGGTGACGATGAGTGAGCCCGCCGCTACTGGCCTAGGCGGAGTTGTCGTGTGTTTCGCCGTGCCGGACGAAAGCCGGCGCTTCGCCGCGCCGTCGGCCACGGTGTTCCACACCGGCGTCGGGGACACGCCGACGCAACGCGCACGCTTCGCCCACCAGCTTGCCGCCGTCGCCGCGCCGCGCCTGATCGTGAGTGCCGGGTACGCCGGCGGTCTTTCCCCTGCCCTCTCGGTCGGCGACCTCGTGCTCGGCGCGAACCGTTCCTCCCCTGCCCTGCTCGCCTGCGCGAAAGACGCTCTGGCTGGCGAACCCGTCCATGTCGGCACGCTCCTGACCGCGCGCGCCGCCGTCGAACACGTCCGTGACAAAGCCACCCTCTACCGCGACACCGGCGCGCTCGCCGTGGACATGGAAACGGCCTGGATCGCCGAAGCGTGCGCCGCGGCGGGGCTGCCGCTGCTGTCGCTACGGGTGGTCAGCGACGCGGCCGACGACGATTTCCCCGTGCCCGGCCGCGTGCTCTACGACCCCGTCCACCAACGTCCCCGCTACCTTGCGCTCCCCGCGTGGCTCGTGCTGCATCCAAGGCACATCGGGCCATTCGTGCGGTTCGTGCGCAGGCTCGGCCCGGCGCGCGAAAGGCTCACGCGTGCGCTGCACCGTGTGCTCGCCGCCGTCTGAAGCGCGCCTTGCCCCGGCGGCGGAAGTCTGCGATGGATGCCGCTCCCTTTTCTATGAAGCGAATCCTCACCGGCATCCAGCCCACCGGCGTGCTGCACCTCGGCAACTACTTTGGGGCGATGCGCCAGGCCATCGCGTTGCAGGAAGAGGGCGAGGCGTTCTATTTCATCGCCGATTACCACGCGCTGACCACCTTGCAGGACCCGGCGCGGCTGCGCGAATACAACCGCGGCGTGGCGCTGGACTTTCTCGCCTGCGGGCTCGACCCGGCGCGGGCGTCGTTTTTCCTCCAGTCCGACGTGCCGCAAGTCACGGAACTCGCCTGGATTCTGACCACGATCACCCCGATGGGCCTGCTGGAACGCGCCACCTCCTACAAGGACAAGCTGGCCCACGGCGTCGCGGCCAACCATGGCATTTTCGCGTACCCCGTCCTGATGGCCGCCGACATCCTGCTCTACGACAGCGACGTAGTGCCGGTTGGCAAGGACCAGAAGCAACACCTGGAAATGACGCGCGACCTCGCCGTTAAGTTCAACGCGACCTACGGAGACACCTTCAAGCTGCCCGAGCCCCGCATCCAGGAACAAACCGCCATCGTCCCCGGCCTTGACGGCCAGAAGATGAGCAAGAGCTACGGCAACACGGTCGAAATCTTCGCGGACGAGAAGACCCTGCGCAAAAAGATCATGGGCCTCGTGACCGACTCGGTTCCCGTCGAAGCGCCGAAGGACCCGGAAGGCTCGACGATTGTGGCGCTCTACAGGCTCGTGGCGAGCCCGGCGGATGTGGTGGCGATGGAGGCGGAGTTCCGCGCCGGTGGGATGGGTTACGGGGAGTTTAAGAAGCGGCTGTTCGGCGCGGTGTGGGAGTTCTTCGCCCCGATGCGCAAGCGCCGGGAGGAAATCCTCGCGGAGAAGGGCTACGTGGACGACATCCTGGCGCACGGCGCGCGGCAGGCGCGGGCGAGCGCGAGCCACGTCATGCAACGGGTGCGGCGCGCGGTCGGGCTGCGCGACCAGCCGTGAGGAGTTAAGCGGTTTGCTTGAGGGCGGTGACCTCGATCTCGATGCGCATGCGCGGGTCGAGCAGGTTCGCTGAAATCATCATCGCGGCCGGGCGCACCTCACCGAAGTATTTTCTTAACACAGGCCAGCATTTCGGGAACTCGGTGCCATCCGGGAGCACGTAGGTCACGCGCACCACGTCGCGCAGGCTGCTGCTGGCCTGACGCAAGGCAGCATCAATGTTCCGCAGACATTGCTCCGTCTGCGCCGCGATGCCTTCGGCGATGGTCATCGTCGCGTAGTCGAAGCCCGTCGTGCCCGAGACGAACACCCAGTCACCCTGCATAACCGCTCGGGAGTAGCCGATTTTCTGCTCAAACGCCGAGCCGGAGCTGATCAGAGTGCGCTTCACGACAGCAGGTCAGCGTTGAACCGACAGCACAGACGAGCATGATCAATGGCCACCGCCACCTCCATCCGACCCGTCGCCGTCGCCGCCTCCGTCCGATCCGCCGTGATACCCACCCTCCGAGTCGCCACCTCCATGGTGCCAGGTGTCATGAGGCGAGTGATGCTGCCCGCCGGGGTCCGACCCGCCAGAGTCCCCGCCCGCAAACCCCCGTCACTGTAGGATGACCCATCCCGGTCGGTCCCGCGTGAGGGCGACTTGCAGCAACCACAGCGAACACGATGATCGCCACCAAGCAAAGGATGATCAGAAGTTCCATGAAGGACGGGGTTTATTGGAGAGAATGCATCACGCTGCTTGCTGACCGGTGGCAGCGACATGCGTTTGCAGGAACAGCTCCCAGTCGGCGACCTGGTGGCGGTTGCGCAGGAGCAGGGTCACCG
>CAXTQD010000109.1:0-14177 GCA_964246175.1 uncultured Chthoniobacterales bacterium
CCAGGAAGCGGCGTGGCGGTGGGAGGAATGGGACGTGGAACTGGCGCGCGGCGGCCTTTACCGGCTCGCCAACCATCGGCAGGCCCATTGGTGGATGCTGGGCGTGTACGACTGACGCTTCGCAGGAGGCAATCAAAACAGGAGCGAGGGCAAACCCATGGGAAACACGGTGCCGGATTCTTACGTCGAACTGCACGCCCGCAGCGCGTTCAGCTTTTTGCGCGCGGCTTCGCTGCCCAACGCCCTGGCGATGCGGGCCGCCGAGGTCGGACTCGCCTCGCTCGCGCTCCTGGACCGCGACGGTTTCTACGGCAGCCCGCGTTTCTGGCAGGCGGCCGAACGATGCAACATCCGGGCGATCTACGGCTGCGAACTGACGATGGAAGACGGCAGCGTGCTGCCAATCCTGGTCCGCGACGCCGGCGGCTACCAAAGCCTTTGCCGACTGCTCACCCGCTCAAAACTGCGCGCACCGAAGGGCAAGAGCGTCATCCGCTGGGAAGAACTGCCGGAGATCGCCGCCGGGACCGTGTGCCTGACCGGCGACGAGGAAGGTCCGGTCGTCATGGCAATCTTCAGAAGAGATTTTGTGGGGGCTGAAGCCATCGTGCGACGGCTGGGTTCTTTCTTTGGCGTCCACAACGTGTTCGTCGAGGTGCAGCGGCATTTCCAGCGCGGTGAACGCTGGCTGGGCGCGCGGCTCGTGGAACTGGCTCGCGCCACCGGCACCGGCCTGCTTGCCACCAACGGCGTCCTGTACGCCGAGCCCGACGGCCGCCACGTCGTGGACGTTTTCGCGTGCTCCCGGCTGCACACGCACCTCGACGCCGCCGGGGCGGCCTTGGCGATCAACGGCGAGCGGCACCTTAAATCCCCGGCGCAGATGCAGGCGCTCTTCGCCGATCTGCCGGAAGCGGTCACCAACACCGCGTGCTTGGCCGAGCGGTTGGAGTTCGCGTTCCCGGCGCTCGGATACGAGTTCCCGGGCTACGCCGCGCCGGATGGCCAGCCGCCTGACGTGTTCTTGCGCGAAGTGACTTTTCGAGGTGCGGAGCACCGCTACGGCGAGCGGCTCGACGCCACCGTGCGCGGCCAGCTCGAAAAGGAACTTCGGCTCATCGGCGGACTCGGGTTCGAGGGATATTTTCTGATGGTCTGGGACATCGTGTGCTTCTGCAAAGAGCATGGTATCTTGGTGCAGGGCCGCGGCAGCGCGGCCAATTCGGCCGTCTGTTATTGCCTGGAAATCACGGCGGTCGATCCCATCGCGTCCAAGCTCCTGTTCGAGCGGTTCCTCAACGAGAACCGCGGCGGGGCGGGTGGCCGCAAGGCCTGGCCGGACATCGACCTGGACCTGCCCAGCGGCGAGCGGCGCGAGAAGGTCATCCAAGAAATGTACCGGCGTTGCGGGCGCGACGGCGTGGGTATGACCGCTAACGTCATCACGCTACGCGGCAAAAGCACCATGCGTGAGATCGGCAAGGCCCTCAACCTACCGACCGACGTGCTGGACCGCTTTTCCAGCCTGTTCCACTCCGGCGACTTTCCGCACACCCTCGAATTGGAAGACCAGTTCCGGCAGTCCGGGCTGGACCAGGCGCATCCCCGCGCCCGGGCATGCGTGGAGCTTTTCCAGGCCGTGCGCGGACTGCCCCGGCACCTGGGGCAACACTCCGGGGGCATGGTGTTTTGTCAGAATCGCTTGGACAGCGTGGTGCCTCTGGAAAACTCCTCGATGCCCGGCCGCTCCGTTATCCAGTGGGACAAGGACGACTGCGAGGAACTGGGCATCGTGAAGGTGGACCTTCTGGGCCTCGGCATGATGGCCGTCATCCAGGACACCTTGGAGGTTTGCTCTGAGCGGGGCCGGAAAATTGACTTGGCTCACCTGCCCAAGGACGACGCGGCGACGTTTGACGCCATGTGCCGCAGCGACACCATCGGGGTGTTCCAGATCGAGAGCCGTGCGCAGATGGCGACCCTCGCCCGGCTCCAACCGCGCACGTTCTACGACGTGGTCGTGGAGGTGGCCGTCGTGCGGCCCGGTCCCATCGAAGGCGGGTTGATGCATCCCTACCTCGCCCGCCGCGCGAAGCTGGAGCCCGTCACCTACCTGGACGAACGGCTGCGGCCGATCTTAGAGCGCACGCTCGGCATCTGCCTCTTCCAAGAGCAGATGATGGGCATCGCCATGGCGCTCGCCGGGTTTTCCGGTGCGGAGGTGGACGAACTGCGCCGGGCGCTCAACTACCAGCGCGACGGCGCGCGGCTAAAGCGCATCCAGGCCAAGCTGCGGATGGCGCTGCAGAAGTAAGGAGTGTCGGCCGCGGGCGTCTATGAAATCGTCAAGATGAGCCAGTCCTTCGCGCTCTACGGCTTTCCGGAAAGCCACGCCATCAGCTTCGGCCTGCTCGCTTATGCCAGCACGTACTTGAAGGTGCATCGCTTGCCGGAGTTCACCGCGGCGCTGCTCAACAACCAGCCGATGGGGTTCTACAGCCCGCCGACGCTCATCCGAGATGCTCGGCAGCACGGCCTCAAAATCCGGCCGGTATGCGTGCAACGCTCGGATTGGCCGTGCACCGTGGAAGCCGACGACTGCCTGCGCCTGGGCTTCAACCAGGTGCAGGGTATCAGCGAGGAACACGCGGCACTCCTCACGCGGCAGCGCGCGTTGCGGCCGTTCCACTCGCTCGCCGATTTCCGGGAGCGCACACGGCTGCCGAAGGCCGAGCTACGCGCGCTGGCCCGGTTGGGAGCCTTGAATGAACTTTGCGGCCACCGCCGCGCGGCGCTCTGGGTGGTGGAACGCGATCTACCCCAAGAAGAGGACCTGACGTTTTGCTTCGAGTCGGCGGACGAAGCCACCGCGCCCTTGCCGGCCATGAACGCGGTCGAGCGGATGCAGGCCGACTACCGCACTCAGCGTCTCACGACCGGCCCGCACCCGATGCGCCTGATCCGTGACCAACTACTAGGAATCTGGAAGGCGGACGAAATCGCCAACGCCGCCCACGGCGAGGAAATCACGGTTGGTGGTGTCGTCATCTGCCGCCAGCGGCCGGGCACGGCCAAAGGCTTCATGTTCATCTCGCTCGAAGACGAGTCCGGCGTGGCGAACGCGGTCGTGCCTCCCGACCTCTTCGAGCAGGTGCGGTTGACGGTTACCCAGGAAAAGTTTCTCCAGATCACCGGCGTCGCGCAAACCCGCCAAGGCCTGCCGCTGGTGCGCGCGACGCGAATCGAGCGGCTCGCCTGTCCGCTCGCCGTAGGAGTTTCCTCCCATGACTTCCATTAGGGTCAAATTAAGAAGCAGCGTCGCCGCCAGGCCGGGCCATGCGCAGGGTTTCCTTGTAGGTGCCGCGTGTCAGTTCGTCCAAACCTACCGAAAGCACGCGCGCCAAGACGATCAGTTCGTAGTCCGTCACACACCGTTCCCGCAGCTCGATCTTCGTGATGAGTGTTCGGCCCGCATCCCAACCAATCAGTTGGAGTTCACGCGCCAGGTCAGATTGCGACCAGCCCCGCTTTTCGCGCGCTTGGCGGAGACGCGCCGCCAGCACGTTGCGGAGAGGAAAGGACCCGGGTGCGCGATGTGCCATTTCTGGGACCGGATTGTCCTCTCAGAAGGCCCGTTGCTGGGTACTAGTTCTGGGACATTCCTTCCCTGCCAGATGTCCGCTGGGGCGGTGCGAATCGCGCTCGTTGAACTGCAGTTCAGCTGCATACAAAGGTTGGCAAAAATCTTGTGGCAACTGAAACAATCGGAGGCCGCGTACCACCATTTGTGGTAGTTTAGACCCGCTCCTATGGACCTTTCCTCCAAGCTGGCCGTCCTCGCCGACGCCGCCAAGTACGACGCCTCGTGCGCGAGCAGCGGAACCCACAAGCGCCACTCGCGCGATGGCCAAGGGCTCGGGTCCACCATCAGCCACGGCATCTGCCACTCCTACACGCCTGACGGCCGGTGTGTGTCGTTGTTGAAGATCCTGCTCACCAACTTCTGCATCTACGACTGCCTGTACTGCATCAACCGCAAGAGCAGCGACGTGCGCCGGGCGCGCTTCACGCCTGCCGAGGTGGTCCAACTCACGCTCGACTTCTACCGGCGCAACTACATCGAAGGCCTTTTCCTGAGCTCGGGCATCATCCGCAACGCCGACTACACGATGGAGCAGGTGGTCAAGGTGGCGCGCACCCTGCGGGTCGAGCACCACTTCCGCGGCTACATTCACCTCAAGACCATCCCGGAAGCCGCCCCGGGACTCATCGCCGAGGCGGGTCGGTGGGCGGACCGCATCTCCATCAACGTCGAGCTACCGACCGAAGGTGATTTGCAGAAACTGGCACCGGAAAAGAACATCAGCCGCATCCGTAGCTCGATGACGGTGATCCGCGGCAAGATCGACCAGGCCAAAGCCGAGCGGAAGGAGAGCACGAAGGCACCGGAGTTCGCGCCCGCGGGCCAGAGCACGCAGATGATCGTGGGCGCGACACCGACGCACGACCGCGCCATCTTGCACCAAGCCTCTACGCTCTACGGCGCGCACAAGCTGCGGCGCGTGTACTACTCGGCCTTCAGCCCCATCCCGAGCGCGTCGAGCAAGCTGCCGCTCATCGCCCCGCCTTTGGTGCGCGAGCACCGGCTCTACCAGGCCGACTGGCTCATGCGCTTCTACGGCTTCAACGTGGCCGAGATCACCAGCGAGGCGCACCCCGACTTGCCGCTGGGCATCGATCCCAAGCTGGCGTGGGCGTTGCGCAACGTGGCGAGCTTCCCGGTAGACCTTAACCGTGCGCCGCGTGAGCTGCTCTTGCGCGTGCCCGGCCTGGGCGTGCGTAACGTGGACCGCATTCTGAACATGCGGCACTGGCACCGGCTCACCTTGGCCGACCTGACGAAGCTGCGCGTGCCCGTGGCCAAGACGTTGCCCTTCGTCGTTGTAGCCGACCACGTGCCTAAGATCGTAGGCCAATTGCCTGCCGCCAAGCCACAGCAACTCGACCTCTTTGCACCAGCAACGTCGTAGGAGCATGGAACAGGTTACGTTCATCCCGACCTTCGCCACTTGGCAGCAAGCGGCGCGACGCGCTCTGTACGCCGACGTAGTTCCGGCCACCATCCACTGGCAGGAAATGGATGACACGCAGCCTGCGCTCGGGATGTTCGACGCCAAGGAAGAGAATGAACCAACGCCAGTCACCCCGACGGCCGAGCATCGGGTGCCGCGTGCGTTCGTAGACGTTGCCCAGCGGGTGGCTTGCCACCGTGATCCGCAACGCTGGGCGCTACTATACCGCATCCTCTTCCGGCTGACCCACGGCGAGGCGCACCTGCTCAACGTTGCCGTCGATTCCGACGTTTACCTGCTCACGGCGATGGACAAGGCCGTGCGCCGCGCCGTGCACAAGATGCGTGCCTTCGTGCGCTTTCGCACCGTGGCGGCCGAGGATGGCGATACACCTTGGTACGTCGCGTGGTTCGAGCCGGCGCACCACGTCGTGGAAATGAACGCGCCTTTCTTCCGAGACCGCTTTGCGAGCATGCGCTGGTCGATCCTCACGCCGGATCGCTGCATGCACTGGGACGGATCGGCCATCCAATTCACCGCGGGCCTCACGCGCGACCAGACACCAGGCGAAGACGCCGTCGAACCCCTCTGGCGGCAGTACTACGCCAACATCTTCAACCCAGCGCGCTTGAAGACGGACGCCATGCAGAAGGAGATGCCCAAACGTTACTGGAAGAACTTGCCCGAGGCCGAACTGATCCCGGACCTGCTGCGCCAAGCACCCAAACGCGTCGAAACGATGCTCGCCCGCAGCCAAGCGCAACGGCCGCCTACCGACTAGCAACAAGACTTTGCGTAGGTTGACGCGCTAATTCTTTTCCTAACCAGGGTAAGCGGTGTCAATGGAAGGCTGCTCCCAAGCGGCGATGTCGGCCTCGACCTGCGCAAGCTTCTTGCGGGTCAGATCGATGGCGGGTTTGCCCAACACCAAGCGCAGGGGCGGCTTTTCCTCACGGGTGACCCGGTAGATCAACTCGGCGGCGCGAGCGGGGTCGCCCACCTGCTTGCCGCGGCGCTCGTCGGCGGCTTTGCGGGTGGCACCGACGGAGGGCTCGTAGTCGGCGATGTTCGACGCGGAGGTTTTCAGCGAAGAGCCTTCCAGGAAATCGGTGCGGTAGGGACCGGGTTCCACGATGGTGACGTGGATGCCCAGCGGGGCGAGTTCGTAGGAAAGGGCTTCCGAGAAGCCTTCGACGGCGAACTTCGTCGAATTGTAGAAGCCGTAGCCTGCGATGCCGACCAACCCGCCAACCGAAGAAAGGTTAAGAATGTGACCCAAACGCTGCTTGCGCAGGTGCGGCAGGGCGGCGCGGGTGATGGCCATGAGGCCGAAGACGTTGGTCTCGAAGACGTGGCGGATGTCTTCGTCGGGGACTTCCTCGACGGCACCGAGGACGCCGTAGCCCGCGTTGTTGACGAGGACGTCCACTTGCCCGGCCTTCTGCCAGGCGTCGTCGATGGCCTGCTTGACGGCCGCCGAGTCGGTCACGTCGAGTTCGACCGTTTCCAGGCCGGGCAGCGGGTCCAAGCCGTGGCTGCGGCCTCCACGCACGGTGCCAAACACGCGGTCACCGTGGTGGAGCGCCACCTCGGCAAGCGCACGCCCGAAGCCGCGTGACGCGCCGGTGATGAACCAGGTTTTCTTGGCTTGAGAAGGTGAGGCTTCACTCATGCCGGAACGCTACGGCCCGGGGAGGCGGAACTCAAATCCTGCTGTCTGGTCTCTGTTTGCGCACCTGCCGATGCTAAGCCCGGCCGACGACGACGAGCCGGCGTGCTGTGAACACGCACGGACTCTGCGGGGCGATGGTCAACGGGCTGACGGCAGGCCGCTCCCTTGGTGACCCGCGCTTCGACGTGCTCCTGGCGCTGGCGGAGACGGCGATGCACGTGCCGCGGCTGGTGCTCAGCGATGCGTCGGACCGTCACCCGCGGCTGCCGCCCTTCTGGAGGTGCCGGCTGCCCAGATTGCAAGCTCGCAGGTAGACCCCTATGGTCTGTTGATACCTTGGAGTTTCCGAAAGGCCGTTCTCTGAAGGGATGTTTCCGGGTACGCAAGTTTGGTTCGTTTGGAAACGATCACTCTCGACGAAGAGGATTTGGCGCAGGCCAGACGGGTCAACCGGGTCCTTGCCTGGGCACCCCGTTTTCGTCTCCGTCACCGACTCGCGCCGCGGCTGATCCAAGCCTTGGTGCGGATTTCGCAGATCGGCGGTGCTTACAGAATCGCGCGGCGTGGGTGCCGGGTGGAAGAACGGTTCACCACCGCGAACGGTTTGATGGTGTCGGTGCGCATCCTGCGTCCGCCCGGGCCGGTGCGCGGCCTGGTGCTCGACATCCACGGGGGCGGCTGGGCGGTCGGCAACGCCGCAATGGACGACGGGCTGAACGCGGCCATGATCGCCGCCTGCCAGGTGGCCGTCGTCTCCGTGGATTATCGGCTCTTTGGACGGGCGCCGTTGCGCGGCTTGCTGGACGATTGTCTGGCCGGAGCGTGCTGGCTCCTGGGCGGCGGTCTGCCCGAGTACCGCGACTTGCCGATGGTGATCACCGGCGAATCGGCTGGCGCGCACCTGGCCGCCGCGACGCTTTTGCAACTGAAAGCCTGGCCCGATCTGCTCGGACGCATCCGGGGGGCGCTGCTTTACTACGGCCTGTATGATCTCACCGGCAGCGCCAGCGCACGCCGAGCCGGCGCGGAAACGCTCGTGTTGGATGGTCCGGGCATCGTGGACGCCCTGCGCAGCCTCACCCCGGGTTTGAGCGAAGCCGAGCGCCGCCAGCCGCCTCTGTCGCCGCTGTACGGTGATCTGCAGGGTCTGCCGCCTACCTTGATGTTCGTCGGCGAACTGGACCCGCTGCGCGATGACACGGTCGAGATGGCGAAACGCTGGCGGGTGGCTGCCGAGGTCGAACTCCATCTGCTGCCGGAAACTCCTCATGGCTTCATCCGCCTTCCCACCCGTGTGGCGAAACGAGCGCTGGAGCGCAGTCATCAGTGGCTCTTGGAGCGGCTGGAGAACAGTCCCGACGTCTGACCTCCGGCCAGCGACCACCACAAAACATCGTTCTGTTTGCTTCGATCAACTTAGGAATCAGCGCTAACCTGCAAGTCGCAGGGGCGGACGGTGACTAAGGGGAATGACGCCCACGGGCGGAAAGGTCCGGCCCGTGTATAATTCCGTGATGAGGGGAAACGCCTTGTGTTTTCCCGTCATCACGGTATTTTCCCGCCATGGCGGAAAGACTGCTCGTGCGCTCGGCTGTGCCGAAGTTCCTCGCCCGTCAGCGGCTGACTGTGGCCGATCTCATGCGGCGCATGCAGGAAAGCGGCTTTCGCTTCGACAAAAAGACCATCTACCGGCTCGCCAGCGACGCGCCGATGCGCAACGTGAATCTGCCGGCCGTCGTCGCCATCGGCCGGGTTCTGAAATTAAGCGATCCAGGCAAGCTCATCGATTGGTCGCTGGCCGCCGCGCAGCCGCCCAGACTCCAGCGGATCGATGCTCACACCCAGGCGCGGCTCGATGAACTGATGGGCAAGAACACCGAAGGCGCGCTGAGCGCCGCCGAGCGCCGGGAGTTCGAGAAGCTGGGGAGGTTGGTGGAAAAACTCTCGCTGGAAAACGCGCGCCTGTTGGCTACGCACGGCGCGGCAGGGAACGGAGCAGCCGCCAAGAAGCGGTCGATCACGCCACGCCATGCACGGGGCCGTTCTACCCCGTCAAAAGCGTCGGCAAAAGCGGTTGGTGGGTAGGGCCTCTGAGCAAGCTGCCATGCAACGGCGGATCATCGAGCGCCGGGCACAAGGCCGTTGTGAATATTGCCATGCCCCACAGGACATCGCGGCTTACACGTTCCACGTCGAACACATCACCCCACGTGCCAAAGGCGGAGCCGACGGCCCTGCCAATGGCGCGCTCAGCTGCTGGTCGTGCAACTCCGCCAAGGGCGATCATCTGACCGGCGTCGATCCGCAAACCGGGCGAAACGAGCCGCTTTTCCATCCTCGTCAGCAGCGCTGGGAGGAGCATTTTAGTTTGTCGGCGGATTGGTTGAGCATCGTGGGCGTTACCGCTGTCGGGCGGGCAACGGTAGAGCGCCTGCGCATGAACGATCCGCGTTTCCAACCGAAGGCGCGTGAGCTCTGGATCGTCGCCGGACGTTGGCCATAGGAACGGGGGCTCGCCTTCGCTATTTAGTAGCTCATGCGAAAGGTCGGGCTGTCTTCCGGCTTCGTGCGACGCCGATCATAAATCCGGGTGGTAGCGATGTTGGCGTGCCCCAGCCATTCCTGGACCTTGGCGATGTCCGCTCCCTGGTTGAGCGCATGTGTAGCCGCAGTCGCGCGAGCGACATGCGGGCCGAACCCCGCCGCGTTGATCCCCATCCGCCGCGAGTAATAGCGCACCACGCATTCGTCGACTTTGCCGGGGGTGAGCGCCCGGTTGAGTTTGCCCTGTTCGCGCGGGTTCTTCACCGGCCGGAACAACGCACCCACCGCGTCGTCTTTGTGCCCGCAGGCCTCCAGGTAATCCGAGATCCGCGCCAATGCCGCCGGATGCGCCGGCACGAAGCGGATCTTGCCTCCCTTGCCGTGGACGCGCAGATGCGCCACTCCCTGGCGTTGCTCCACGTCTTTGACGCGTAGCTTGCACAGTTCCTCACGCCGTAGGCCATGGAAGAACAGCACTGAGAGGATTGCCCGATCCGTTTGCCCTTGATCGTGCCCTCCGGCGGCGCGTCGAGGAGTTTGCGAGCCTGTCCGTCGGCAATGGCCGGTGTTTTACCTTCGCCGGTCTCGGCCCGCGGTCGTTTGACGCCGCGCACCGGGTTGTGGGTCACCGCATTGACCTCGCAGAGATGATCAAAGAGCGAGGCCAGGGCCGAGAGCTTGCGCCGGATCGTCGCCGGGCCGCTGCCGGTTTTCTCCAGGTGCTTACGCCAAGCGAGCAAATGGGAGCGGGTGACCGCCCGGAACTGCCGGGAGTCCTTCATCCCAAAAAACGCCATGAACCCGGCCACATCGTTGCGATACGCCCGGCGGGTGTGGGCGTTGGCGATGTTGGCAAACCACTCCAACTCCGGCGGCACGTCGTTGAGCTGGTAAAAGCTCGCGTCGGCGAGTTCGTGCCTGCCACCCGTCACCACGACCAAATCGCTGTTTTTGGCGTCCATCTCCCCTGCTCTAAGGGAGATAATGGTTTTTATCAACCTTAAAAAGGGGGTATGAATAGTGATTGAGGCCCCTGCAACTGGTCCGGTTTGAGTGAGAGGTTCCCAACCAAAAGGACAGGAACCGACCATGAAGCAAAAACGCCACACGACCGAAGAGATCATCCGCATCATCCGAGAAGCCGCCAGCGACAAAGATCTGGAAGCCGTTTGCCGTAAACACAACATCTCGGCGGCGAGCTTTTACCGTTGGAAGAAGAAGTTCGGCGGCATGGAACTCAAAGACGCCCGCAAGTACCGGGAACTCGAAAAAGAAAACGGCGAGTTGAAAAAGATGCTCGCCGACAGCCTGCTAGAAGATCCGGGTTTTGGAGGAAGTGAACGCAAAAAAATGGTGAGCCCTTCGCACAAGCGGCGAGCCGTCCAGGCCGTGGTGGATGCTGGGCTGTGCTCGCAGCGAAGGGCATGTCGGCACCTGGGGCTACACCGCTCCAGCCATCGCCATCCAGGCAAGCCGCCCTCCGAGTGGCTCCTCCGGCTTCACCAACAGGTTGAACATCTTTCCTGCCGCTACCCACGCTTGGGCTACCGCAAGCTCGTTCGCTTGCTACGCCGTGAGGGCTGGCAGGTCGGGCGCAAGCTCGTGCAGCGCATCCGACGAGAGTGCGGCTTGCGTGTCCGGCGTTGGACGAAGCGACCCCGACGACGAGGCCGCTCGACCGGCACCATCCCCACCAAAGCGCAGGCAGTAAACCACGTGTGGAGCTGGGACTTCATCAGTGATCGCACCGACAACGGCGGCAAGCGGCGCATCCTCTCAGTCATCGACGAGCACAGCCGCGAGTGCCTCGCCCTCCACGTCGCTCGCCAACTCACGGCGACCGACCTCATCGCCGTCATGGAGAGGTTGGTAATCCAGCGAGGGGTGCCTGCTCACATCCGCAGTGACAACGGCAGCGAGTTCGTCGCCCGCACCCTGCAAGCCTGGTTGGCAGACCGCCAGGTGAAGACCCTCTACATTGAACCGGGCAGCCCTTGGCAGAACGGACACGTCGAGAGCTTCCACGGTTCCTTGCGTGACGAATGTCTGGACCGGGAGCTCATGCTCAGCCTCGCCGAAGCCCGCGTGGTCATCGAGGACTACCGCCGGCACTACAACGAGGAACGACCTCATGGTGGTATCGGCTACCGCACGCCTGCGCAGGCGTTCCACGAAGCCCAGGCCGGTGACGCCAAGGAGTTAAACACCGTGCCTGCCGCTTGATCCCCTTACGAAGACTGCTACCCGTACTACCAACCCGAGCCTCTCACTCGTTCTGGACCAAAGCCGGGGACTCGATCACCATCTTTCCGGCGCGCTGCGAGGTTCGCTGCCAGTGTGGCACCCTGACGACCGGGGACCCGAAGGCGGTGGAGTTCATTGATAACATCCCACCGGATGTCCCGCTTTGGGTCGAACGACCAGTAAGCCGGGATGTGGATCATCGTGCCGTAGGGAGTGATGTTGACGGCGAGCCTGAGTAGAAGTGGTTCGTCACCCTGCATTCCGTAGAGATTCCAGCGCAGGCAAAAGGCGTCGAAGGCGGCGGCGAACACATCCTTCGTTCGACGTGGATTGACATGGAAGCCGGGGCGCAGGTTGCGCTCAGCACCCATGCGGCGGCGAATAATGCCTTTAGCGTCTTGGTAGACTCGGATTCGGAATACCTGCTTGATCTTCGTCCAATCCTGCTGCCAACCGGGGTCAGCGCGCAAAGCTTCCTCACTCTGCTGGAACTTCTCCGGTGTTCTGAGCAGGTGTTCGTATGTGCCGCTCTGGACGTGGTGCTCGTGTTCGGCCACCTCTCTACAAACTGCCTCGCTTGGAACAGGGGGCAGCAACCCTGCGAGCAAAACCAACCGGGCGGGCAACCCTTCACCGGCTGCGAGAACGTCAAGACAACCAGCGAGCACATCGAGCACATTGAACGGCCAGAGCGTTGGCGGTACGAACAACCATGTATAGAAGGCTCGTACAGCCGCTGTGTCCAAGGGAGTGCCCGCTAGGGCCAGCGTGTGGTAACGGCGGATCAATGATTGTGTCCACTCGCGCATATGATACGCCCGTATCCGCATTTTTGTCAGATCGTGGGCAAGGGCATCTTCGTCCATCGTTTTGGTCATTCCTCAACTGCCACTGCTATATTAGTAGTTCATCCGAAAAGTCGGGCTGTCTTCCGGTCGGCTCCTTCGACGGTCGTAAATCCGGGTGGTGGCGATGTTCGCGTGTCCAAGCCACTCCTGCACCTTGGCAATGTCCGCACCCTGGTTAAGCGCGTGCGTGGCCGCCGTCGCGCGGGCGACGTGCGGGCCGAACCCGGCTGGGTTGATCCCCGAGCGCCTAGAGTAGTAACGCACCACGCATTCATCGACCTTGCCCGGCGAAAGCGCCCGATCCAGCTTCCCGCCACCCCGAGGATTCTTGATCGGGCGAAATAACGGCCCCGCGGCATCCTCGCCGTGCCCGACGTCTGCCAGGTACTCGGAGATCCTGCCCAGCGCCGCCGGATGCGCCGGTACGAAGCGCAGCTTGCCGCCCTTGCCGTGGACGCGCAGGTGCATGACCCCGTGGCGTTGCTCTACATCCTTGACCCGTAGCCTGCACAACTCTTCTCTCCGCAGTCCGTGGAAGAACAGCACGGCCAGAATCGCCCGGTCCCGCTTGCCTTTGAGCGTGTTGGGCGGAGGTGCATCGAGAAGCTTGCGGGCCTGCCCATCGGCAATCGCCGGGGTCTTGCCTTCGCCGGTTTCCGACCGCGGCCTCTTCACGCCGCGCACCGGGTTGTGCGTCACCGCGTTGACCTCGCACAAGTGATCGAAAAGCGAAGCCAAAGCCGAGAGCTTGCGCCGGATCGTGGCGGGTCCGCTCCGCCGCCTTCCAGGTGCTTGCGCCAGGCGAGCAGATGCGCGCGGGTGACCTCCCGAAACTGCCGCGCATCTTTCATCCCGAAGAACGCCATGAACCCGGACACGTCGTTTTTATAAGCTCTCCGAGTGTTCGGATTGGAGATGTTGGCGAACCACTCCAATTCCGGCGGCACGTCGTTGAGCCGGTAAAAGCTCGGGTGGGCCAACTCACGGCCTCCCACGGTCGTCAAGCCGCTTTTTTCGTCTTCCTCCCCCACCCCGCTGTTCTAAGGCAGATAAGCGTTTTTTATCAACCTTAAAAGGGGGCACTTTAGGGCTACAGAACTAGTATTACAATTGTAGATAGGTAGGAGCCGTGGTTTGGTCAAGCCTGATGAGGGCAGACCAGTTCGAGAAGAAGGCGCGGCAGTTGCGCGCCGCCTTGCAGGAGACCACCGCCCGCGTGGGACGGCACTTCGCCAACCTATCGGCGCGGGCGAGTGCTGGGGCGTATTTGCAAAATTTGCTCAGCAGCGTGGAGCGCAAAAACAGTTGGCAACTCGCCGAGGTCGCAGGCTTTGACACGCCGTATTGTTTTCAGCACCTGCTCGGACGTGGCGCGTGGGAGGCCGACGCCCTGTGCGACGAGCAACTTGGCGTGGTGCTGACTGGGTTAGGCGAGGACGATGCCGTGCTCGCCATCGACGAGACGGGCTTCATCAAGCAGGGCAAGAAGAGCGTGGGCGTGAAGCGGCAGTACTGCGGGGCCTCGGGCAAGATCGACAACTGCCAGGTCGGCGTGTTCCTGTCCTGGCAGACGGCCAAGGGCCATGCGCTCGTCGACCGGGCGCTCTACCTGGCGCAAGAGTGAGCCGAGGGTCCGGAACGCCGTCGGGCTGCCGGGGTGCCGCAGGAGGTGGAGTTCGCCACCAAGCCAGCCTTGGCACGTGAGATTGCCCCGGTTTTGTAGGCACGGCGGGGCTGGGCGGTTGGTTGATTAGTTCAGGTTGCGCTGTTTTTCAAACTCCACAGGGCTGAGGTAAC
>CAXTQD010000110.1:0-14107 GCA_964246175.1 uncultured Chthoniobacterales bacterium
AGTCCGTGTTGGCATACGGCACGCGCACATACTGCGCGTGCGAGCCCGCGTAACCACCAAAGGCGTGCGAATAGGCGTAAATTCCAGCGGTCGGGTAGCCCAACAACGGCTCCTGCAGTTCCGGCTTGGGGTGACTGCAATCGCAGAGCGAATAGAGATCATGCTGGCAATACCAGCACTGCCCGCAGGCGATAAACGAAGGGATCACGACCCGATCCCCCTTCTTCACCTTCGTTACCTCTCGCCCCGCCTCGACGATCTCACCCATGAATTCGTGGCCGAGCACATCGCCGGCCCGCATGGTCGGGATGAGGCCGTCGATCAAGTGCAGGTCCGACCCGCAGGTGGTCGTGAGCCGGACTTTCAGGATCACGTCGTGTGGATTCAGGATTTCAGGGTCTGCAACGGTCTCGACGCGAAGATCGTTGACGCCGTTCCAGCAAAGCGCGCGCATATCGGTTTTTCCTTTCTATTGGTCGGTGCCGCCGTTCCGGGCAGCGGGTTGAGGATCGGTCCGTGGAATTTCGCCGGTCAGGGCCAAGGCGCGAAACCGGTAGAGCGCCTTCAGCACAATCTCGCGAGGGACGATGTGGAAGAGCTTGCTGACCACCTGCCCGACGGCACCGCCGGGCGGATCGAATCGCACGGTCAGGTGCATTTCCGTGCCGCGATCCCCGGGAGCGGGCCGGAAGGTCAGGGACCCTGCGTTCGGCACGTCAGCGCCGTCGAGGGTGGACCAGCGAACCTGATCCGTGCCGGTCTCCTCGGTTTGAGTGCGCCATCGGTATTTACCTCCGGCAGGACCGTGAGCGGTCCAGTCGGCGGTGCGATCGTTTACTGCCGTCACCTTCGCAAAGTGTGCCCAGATACAGGTTTGAGCTTCGCGGTTCAGCCAGAGCGCGCGAAGCTCGTCGGCGGATCGCCCGATCGTGACGGACGCATGCGCATCCGCTTCCAGCGTGGTCTCGGTTGCCGTGTGGTCCACAAGATTCCTCCTTCTTCGTTATCGGTCCACGGAAGCGGGCAACCCGCTGCGTTCGCTGTAGTCGTGCGCGGGCAACTCCGGCCTTTCCTGCGCACTGAGCTTGTGCGCGCAATACACGTCCACCGCCGTGACCCCGATGATGTTCACCAGGGCCAGCGCCACGTTGTCCTCGTGCGGGTTTTCGTCGTTGAGCCCAGATGCCAGACTGCCGGCGTCGAGCGCGTCGCCGACGACGCGGCCCCAGATCCACGGCGTCGGGTCCGCCGAAGCGAGAATGCCGATCCCCGTGGTAATCTCACGCACGCCGTAAGTACGCACGAGGGTTTCCGTTCCCGGCATCCCCAGCCAACGCGCCAGCGCCCGTCCGCAAACGATCTCGCTGATGCCCAAGAGAATGCTAAACCAGCCCAGCCCCCGGGCGATCTTCTCGCCCGCGGGATCGCCGTGCCCCCGGCGCAACGTGTTTTCGGTGTAGGAACTCATGTGGAATTTTCTCCAGTGGGTCAGGCAAGTTAGGCAGCGTAGGCGGTGGCGTCCGTGCCGGGCTTCAGCACGACTTTGATGCAGCCGTCCTGCTTGTCGCGGAACGTCTTGTAGAGGTCCGGTCCCTCGGAGAGCGGGCGCTCATGCGTGATGACAAAGGAAGGGTCGATGTCACCATTTTGGATGCGTTCCAAGAGTGGCTTGAGGTAGCGCTGCACGTGCGTCTGGCCGGTCTTGACCGTCAGCGCCTTGTTCATGAGCGCACCGAAAGGCACCTTGTCCGGCGCGCCGATGTAGACGCCGGGCACCGAGAGCGTGCCGCCCTTGCGGCAGCTCATGATGGCCTGGCGCAACGCCGCCGGGCGGTCGGTCGCGAGACCCACCGCCATCTTGGCTTTGTCGGCGATGGTTTCGATCGCGTGTGCGCCGTGCGCCTCGGCTCCCACGGCGTCGATGCAGGAGTCCGGCCCCCGGCCTTTGGTCCACTGCATGAGCACGTCGTAGGCGTTGTCCTTGCTCATGTCGATGGTCTCCGCCTTGCCCGCCTGCGCCATGGTGAGCCGCTCAGGCACGTCGTCGATGGCGATGACCCGGCCCGCGCCCAGGAGCCACGCGCTGCGGATCGCCATCTGCCCCACCGGCCCGCAGCCCCAGATTGCCACGGTGTCACCTGGCTCCATCTGCGCGTTCTCGGCGGCCATGTAGCCGGTCGGGAAAATGTCGGAAAGAAAGAGCACCTTCTCGTCGGGAATGCCGTCCGGGATCACGATGGGCCCCACGTCCGCGTGCGGCACGCGCAGGTATTCCGCCTGCCCACCCTGGTAGCCACCGAGCATATGCGAATAGCCGAAGAGTCCCGCCGGCGACTGGCCCATCGCTTCCTCGGCGATCTTGTGGTTGGGGTTGGTGTTGTCGCAAAGAGAAAACAGCGTGCGCTCGCAGAACCAGCAATGACCGCAGGAAATGGTGAACGGCACGACCACGCGGTCGCCGCGCTTGAGCCGGGTGACGCTGCTGCCGACTTCTTCGACGATGCCCATGGGTTCGTGGCCGAGCACGTCGCCGCTTTCCATGGTGGGCATCAGTCCATCGTAGAGGTGCAGGTCGCTGCCACAGATGGCGGTGGAGGTGATGCGCACGATGCAGTCGCCCGGTTCCTGAATCTTGGGATCGGGAACCGAGTCGAAACGAACGTCTTCTTTGCCGTGCCAAACGAGTGCTTTCATAAGAGTAGGATTGGGATGGGAGTGAAGTTGGAATGATGCTGCGCTTTCATTCTCCAATCCGTCCGCACCGGTCACGGCGAGTGGGTCGTTGGTGCTGGACCTTGGTCCAGTATCAACAGCTTGATGCCCGCATTTCCAAAGAAGCCGTCAGCGTTGATGCACAGCGGAAAAACAGATACATCGCTTGCCGATGATGCGGGCCGACCGGTCCGGCTACCCGGAGCGCCGCGGGGGGTTCAGTGAACCGGTCCACGTCTCATTTATCTCGATTCAGAGGAGAGCCAAGGGAAGTTTTGTGGTTGGCAGGGGGAACACGTCGTCGATGGCACGCAGGTCCTCGACTCCCAGATGCACTTCGAGCGCGGCGGCGTTGGCACGCACGTGCGCCTCATCCCCCGCTTTGGGGATGGCCACAATACCTTCCTTGCGCAACACCCACGCCAAACAGATTTGCGCCGGGGTGGCATCGTGGCGGCGAGCAACGTCCATGATCACAGGGTGACGTAGCAGACCACCGCCCTGGCCCACCGGCGAGTACGCCATGATGGGCAACCCGCGCTCCCGGCACCACGGCAACAGGTCAAACTCCGGGCCACGGTATTCCGGGTTGTAAAGAATCTGGTCCGCCGCGCAGTCGCCGGCGTGTTCGCCGAGTTCTTCGAGGTCGTCCACGTCGAAGTTCGACACCCCCCAGGCCCGGATCTTGCCCGCTTCGCGCAGATGTTCAAAAGCCGCGACGGTTTCGGCCAGCGGCACGCTGCCGCGCCAGTGCAGCAGGTAAAGGTCGATCACCTCCGTGCCCAACCGGCGCAGGCTGCGCTCGCAGGCGGCGGGCAGCCCTTTGCGGCTGGCGTTGTGCGGGTAGACCTTGGTCACCAAAAACACGCGCTCGCGTTGACCGGCAATCGCTTGGCCGACCACTTCCTCGGACCGGCCGTCGCCGTACATTTCCGCCGTGTCGATGAGCGTCATGCCCAGGTCGACACCCAAGCGCAACGCGGCGACTTCTTCTTTTGCCGGGCGTTCGCCTTCACCCATCTTCCAAGTGCCCTGTCCCAGAACGGGTACGGGGGTTCCATCCGGCAACGGGATTGTCATCATCAGCGTTTTGTTGGAATCGTGCGCCGACCGGGGGCACACCGTTCTAGCTGTCGGATTTCTCCTCCGCGCTCGGCTCCTCGCCGGGCTTGTAGCGCGGCCTGGGTTGCGGCAGCAGGAAGAAGGCGACGCACAATAGCCCGACGGCCACTCCGACCCGCGGCGCTGCGAACGCGATGGGAACGGCGGCGATCTGGAGCAGCGTCGCGGCACCGTAGCGGCGCGTCATCTGCCCGAGAAAATCGGGGGCGAGCCGTTCGTCCATCACGCGGCGACCCGGCATCCCGTAAGACCATTTCGCCATCCAAGTGCAGGCGGTCAGGGCGAGACCGGCCACCAGGGTCACCGACGCGGCGGGCTCGAAGCCCGTACCGAGGTGGAAGCACCAGACTCGGATTGGATAGGGGATGACGACGATGGCCAGCAGGAACAACAGATTCAGCGCGCCGAACCAGTGGTCGGTCTTCGCGTAGATGCGGCCCGAATAATGGTGCTGCAGCCAGTAGGCTCCGATCACGACATAGCAGAGAACCAGGGCGAGAAATTCGCGCCACTGCCCGGCCATGGCGCTCGCCAGGTTGCTGTAACCATGCGGGCCTTCGGCTGATCCGGGGGCTTTGATCTCGACGATCAGCAGGGTCAGCGCGATGGCGAAGACCGCGTCGCTGAACCCCTCGAAGCGGTCGAGCCCGCGCTCGGCGCCATGCGTTTGCGCGTCGGCGCGTTGGGGAGAGTCGTTGGGTGGCATCAGGGAAGTCGTGGCCTCCGGGCTCACACCGCCCCTCGCAGCATGGCAGTCCGCGTGGTCAGGACGGAGTGGTTAGAATGATTCCGCAGGTTTAATCCTCTGATCCGTGCGCACGAGTCATGGTGAATGGGTAGTTAGTGCTGGACCTTGGTCCAGGTATCAACGACGTTGAAAGTCTGCGAGAATCTCATCTTATCCTCGTTTCGGGGTTCACGCGGAGAGAGCGCGAAAATTCTGCTGCCGGTCGATAAGGGCAGAGTTTTCGAGCGTTTGGTTCGGTCACTTGAACGGGGCCGAGGTATCCGCGATGGCTGAGTTGTATTCACCGCAGCAGGAATCCGAACGTCTGTTTCCCGGCGAGAGCGAGATGGCCGGGCGCATGCGTCGTTTCGACTGGGCAGCGAGCGATCTGGGGCCGACCGGCACCTGGCCGGAGAACCCGCGAGTCGCCCTGAGCCTCGCGCTCACGTCGCGCTTTCCGATCCTCCTTTGGTGGGGGCCGAAGATGAGCGTGCTTTACAACGACGCGTACATCCCCTTCCTGGGCGAAAAGAAGCATCCGCGCATGCTCGGCCAGCCGGGGATCGATTGTTGGGGCGAGATCTGGGATACCATCGGACCGATGCTGGAGAGCGTGTACGCGACCGGGCACGCCACCTGGTCGGACCGCCAGCCCTTCTTTTTCGCGCGCAACCTGCCGTGCGAGGAAGTGCATGTGCGCTTTACCTACGGGCCGATTTTCGCCTCCGATGGGCGCACGGTGCAGGGCGTGTTCTGTCCGTGCACCGAGATCACCGATCAAGTGGTCGGCGCGCGCCGCCTGGAAACTTTGCGCCAGCTTGGAGCGGAAACCGCGGTGGGCGGGAGCATCGATGCAGCCTGTCAGGAAGCGGCGGATGTGCTGGCGCAGAACCCCTGGTGCATTCCGTTTGCGGGCATTTACGTGGTGAACGCGGACGAAACGGCGGCCACGCTGAAAGCCTGGACCGGCAAGCCCGATGCGACCGCGTGTTTTCCGCGCACGTTGTCAGTGGAGGACAAGGAGAACGGCTCGCCGCTGCCGTTGGCGGCGGCGTTGAGGAACCGGCGCGCGCAGGAATCGGTTGATCTCGGCGACGCGGGTCTCGACTTGCCGGCGGCGCTCTGGCCAGATCTGACGCGGCAGGTGGTGGTCGAACCGCTCTTCAACGCGGCGAGCGGAGGACTTGCCGGGCTGGTGTTGCTCGGTGTTAGCCCGAGGCTGCCGTTGGTCCCGGCCTACCGCACCTTTCTCAACCTGATTGCCCGCCACCTCGGCAGCGTGCTTTCGGGGGCAAAGGCCATCGAGCGCGAGCGCGATCTGCGCGCCTCCGCCGAGACGGCCGAAACGCTCACCAAGGAGGAACTCGTCGCCGAACTGTCCGCGATGCAGTGCCTGCACGATCTGAGCACGAGGTTGTTCACCAGTGACGAGTGGCGGCCATTGCTTGAGGAGGTCATGAGCGCCACCGTCACTCTGCAAAAGTCCGACTTCGGCTCAGTCCAGCTTTACGACCGTGACCGCGGTGCGCTCGAACTGGTCGCGCACCACGGCTTGGACGATTGGGCGGTCCAAAACTCCCAGCAGGTGGTGGCGAGTGGCACGACCTCCTGTGCCCGCGCCTTGCGCTACAAACACCGGGTCATCATCGAGGACGTGGACACCGATCCCGAGTGCCTGCCCATGCTCGATTTCTTCCGCCGCGCCGGCTACCGCGCGCAAATCTCGACGCCCCTTCTCGGCCACCGCGGGGACTTGCTCGGCATGTTGACCACGCACTTCCGCCAGCCACACCGGCCCTGTGAACGTGAGCTGCGCATGACCGATCTCTACGCGCGGCTCGCGGCGGAAATGATCGAGCGTCATCTCGCCACCGAGGCGCTGCGGACGAGCGAGGAGCGGTTTCGCAGCTACTTCGAGCTGGGTCTCATCGGCGCGGCGATCACCTCGCCCACCAAAGGCATTCTGGAGGTCAACGACGAAATTTGCCGCATCCTCGGCTACCCGCGCGACGAACTGCTAAAAAAGGCTTGGAGTGAGTTGACGCATCCCGACGATCTCGCCGAAGATGTGCGCTGCTTCGAGCGCGTGCTGGCGGGAGAAATCAACGGCTACACGCTCGACAAGCGTTGGATTCGCAAGGATGGACGGGTCATTCACACCATCATGTCCGCGCGCTGCCTGCGCAAGGCGGACGGCGCGGTCGATTACTTCGTCGGACTCATCCAGGACATCACGGTGCGCAAGGAAGCCGAGGAGGCGTTGCGGAAGATGAACGAGCACCTGGAAATGATCCTCGCCAGCATCACCGAGGGGTTCTTTACGGTGGACAAGGACTGGCGCTACACGCGCTTCAACCAGCACGCGGAGGCGCAGTTGGCTCAACTGGGCAAGGACTCCACGAGGGTGTTGGGTAAAGTTTTGTGGGACGAGTTCCCCGGCCCGCCGACCGAGGAGCCACTGCACCGCGCGATGTCCGAGCGCGTGACGGTGACTCACGAGCACTTTTATCCACCACTAGGCGAGTGGGTAGAAACCCGGATCTACCCCAGCCCGGACGGGGGGCTGGCGATGTTCGTGCGCTACATCACACAGCGCAAACGCGCGGAGGAAGCCCTCCAAAGGCTGCAAACGGAGATGACGCATGTCACGCGGGTGACGACCATCGGTGAACTCGCCGCTTCCATCGCTCATGAGCTGAATCAACCGCTTGGCGCGATTGTCAACAACGGCAGCGCATGCCTGCGGCTCCTGCCCGGCGCGAGCGACGATGTGCGCGAGGCGTTAGGCGACATCGTGCGCGACGCGAACCGGGCGAGCACCGTCATCGCGCGGATGCGCGCCTTGACCCGGCGCGCCCCGCACGACAAGGTCCGCCTCCAGATCGGCGAGATCATCGGCGAGGTGCTCGCCTTGGCAAACCGCGAGTTGCTCGAGCGCGGAATCACCGTGCGTAAGGAACTCACCGAGGACTTGCCGGAGGCGTTTGGCAACCGGGTCGAGCTTCAGCAGGTGCTCCTCAACCTGGTCATGAACAGCATCGAGGCGATGAGGGGCTTGCCGGATGACCGCCGCCTGCTGGTCATCGGCACACAGCGCGATGAACTCGACGGACGGCCCGCGGTCCTGCTCTGCGTGCGCGACCATGGCACGGGCATCACCGCCCAGGAGATGCCTCATCTCTTCGACGCGTTTTATACCACCAAGCCCAACGGCCTCGGCATGGGGCTGCGCATCAGCGCGTCCATCGTGGAGGCACACGGGGGGCGCATCTGGGCGCACTCGAACAATGACGGCCCCGGCGCGACTTTCTTCTGTGCCCTGCCCGCGTGCGGCGACGACGCGTGATATGAGCGCGTCGGAACCCATCGTGTACGTCGTGGACGACGATCCATCGTTTCGACGTTCGACCGAGCGCCTGATCCGCTCCGCGGGTTACAAGGTGCAATCGTTTGGCACGGCGGCGGAATTTCTGTCGGCCAACGCTGCGCAGACGCCCGGATGCGTGGTGCTCGACGTGCGCTTGCCGGGCTTGAGCGGACTCGATCTCCAGCGCGAGTTGGCGAAGACTGGCAACCATCTGCCCATCATCTTCATGACCGGCCACGGCGACATTCCGATGTCGGTCCGGGCGATAAAAACCGGGGCCGTGGAGTTTCTTCCCAAGCCGTTTCGGGACGAAGACCTGCTCGAAGCACTGCGCCAGGCCCTGGAGCGAGACCGCGCCGCCCGCGAGCAGCAAGCGCGGTGCGCCGCCATCCGCGAACGCTATGATAGTCTGACCGCGCGTGAGCATGAGGTCATGGCGCTCGTGGTGGCTGGACTCCTCAACAAACAGATCGCCGGCGAACTGGGCACGGTGGAGAAAACCATCAAGTTCCACCGCGCACACATCATGCAAAAGATGGGCGCGGAGTCAGTCGCCACCTTGGTGCGGATGGCGGAGCAACTCAAAAGATAAATTGGAGAAAAGCGAGCCCGTTCGGATGAACGGCTGGCCCAAGGTCGGGGACGACGTAGAAAACGGATTATAAAGCACGCTAAGGCATCGGAGGGCTGTTTTTCGTCCATCGTCCCCGGGAGCATTCAGCAGCGGTGAGCGGTGCGTGCTCACGGAAGGACACTCCGTCCAGTTCAGCATCCGCTGGAAAACTGGTAGTCATGCGTCCGTAAGGACGCTTGACCATGCCCCGCCGCACCATCCTCTCTGACGCCGAACTTGCCGGCTTAATCGCCCTGCCTGATACGGAGGCGGAGTCGATCCGCTGCTACACCTTCAGCGACGCCGATCTGGCAATCATCGCGCAGCATCGTGGCCCCGCCGACCGCTTGGGCTTCGCCGTGCAGCTCTGCTGCATGCGCTATCCGGGCATCGTGCTGGCTGCCGATGACCCACCGCCGCCAACGCTGCTGCGGCTGGTGGCAGCGCAGTTGAAGCTCTCGCCGGAACACTGGGCGGCATACGGCAAGCGGGAGCAGACTCGCCGCGAGCACCTCGTCGAACTGCAAACCGTCTTCGGCTTCTCGGCAGTCACGCTGGTCTTGGCGGCGTTCGCTTCCAGGTGCGTGCCTCCGCAGGAAAGCACCAGCGGGCTGGCCGAGGGAAAGTCCACGCGCAGCTTCTTGTCGGGCGGATTCGTGTCGGCGCTGCCGTTGTCGCCCGAGGCCACGAGGATCGTGACTCCCAAAACAGCGGCTTCCTGAAAAGACGCCGTCGTAGTTTTTGAGCGACTACGCGGTATAACTCTCTTCCGCCCCAGCTGACCGAGATGGTCGAGGGCTTGAGCCGTGTCATGCACCGCCGTCTTGATGGCGTCCACGAAGCCCTGGTCCGTGTTCGGGGCGAGGTACACGGCGATCTTGGCCTTGGGTGCGACCGCGGCGGCTACTTCAATGTCGAGCATGGCCTCGCTACCGGCATCACCGCCCGGGGTGTTTGCCCGCCGGGATTGTCAACGCTCGACAGCCAACCTGCCAACGGGCACAGCAGATGCTCTTACCTCCTGCCATGAAAACATCCGCCGCTCTCGTTTTCGCCGCCATCCTGCTTGCGCTCGCCCCCGGGCGCGCCACCGCCGACCCGCCCGCCATCTTCGTGAGCAACTACGGCGACGGCCTCGGCAATGGTGACGGCTACGTGTCCGCCTACAGCGCCACGGGGGCCTCTGCCACTGGCTACACCGCGCCCACAGGCTTCTCGGCCCCGGAGGGCGTCGCCTACAATCCGGCCAACAACACCCTCTACGTCGCCGACTTCGACGCCTCCACCATCCGCACCTTCAACGCCACCACAGGCGCGGAGACAAGCATCGGTTTCGCCAGCGCCGCCGGGCTCAACCAGCCTCTCGGCTTGGCGCTCAATGCCGGGGTGCTCTACGCCGACGACAACGACTACAACACAGTCGTGGCCTACAACGCCGTCACCGGCGCGGCGGTAGCGGGCGGCTTCACCTCGCCCACGGGCCTGCACTCGCCCTCCGGCCTGGCCGTGAACGCTACCACGCTCTTCGTCGCCAACCTCCAAGGTGGCACGCTGGGGGCGTACAACCTCGCCACGGGCACGGCGGCGGCAGGTTTCGCGAAGATCACCGGCTTAAACGGCCCGGTTGGCGTGGCCCTCTACGGCAACGACCTCTTCGTGGCCAACTCCCACGGCACCACCGTGGGCGAGTACGACGCGACGACGGGTGCCGTCATCAACGCGAGCTTCATCACCGGCCTGAACAGCCCCGAAGGCTTGGCGATCCTGGGCAACCAACTGCTCGTGGCCAACGCCAGCAGCGGCACCACGGTCGGCGCGTACGGCATCCCGGCCCTGGCCACGCTCAACAACGTGCCGACCTCCTCGGACGCGAGTTTCATCACTGGCCTGGACAACCCGGACTTCATCGCCGTCGTACCCGAGCCGGGGACGTGGGCGTTGATGGGCCTCGGTGTCGTGAGTGCGAGCGTCATGGCGCTGCGTCGGCGGCGGGTGGCTGCCTGGAAAGGCCCGTTGAAAATCTTTTCCGTTCCTGACAGGTATTGCCCCAGCGTTGCGCGACGAGGCAGCGCCTGACCGGGTGGTGCCAGGGAGGCAGTCAGGTGGACCAGCGGCCGTCGTGGCCGTTTACATGCGGGTGGCGCGACGGCGCAACCTCAGGCCGAGCAAGCCAGCCAAACCCGCGCCCAGCAACGCCCACGTCGAAGGCTCGGGCGCGGCACTGCCCACCTGGAAGTTGATCACGTCGATCTCGTTGCTGGGGTTCGTGATGTCCGAGAAGGTCAGGCTGGTGATGGGCACCGTGTCAGTGAAACCCACGAACAGCGTGTCGGGATGCGGGCCAGCCTCGGTCACACTGGTGAAGGGCACGCCGTTGACGCTGATGGCCACCGTCTGCGGGCCCTCGAAGGTGCCGATTGTAAAGCTCACCGCCGTGGCCCCGCTCAGGGTGATGGTTTCGGGGCTGATAAGCTCGCTGACGTAGCTGACCCCGTCGCCGTAGCCGCCGTCGTTGTACAGTTCGATACGGTAACCCGAGAAGGTGAGTGGCCCCGAGGTAAAAGAAGTGCCTTCGTCGGAACCGTCCCCCTGCGGCGCCGGGAAGGTATAGGAAGTCGCGCTGGCGGTGGCGGCGTTGAAGTCGGCGGGGTCGGTGTATTCGGTGACCAGCGCGGACGCCGTGCCGGGTAAAACTAGGCACAGACCGAGCGCGGCGGCGAGGACGAGGCGGGCGGTGGGCGTTTTCATGGCGGGATGATGGTGTTGGATGAGTCGGCTGGACAAAACGCGGACCACCGTAAACCGCTTCCCCTCAAAGAGGCAAACACGTTTCACAGGGAAACGAAGACAGCCCGCCCTGCACGCCGACGCTAGCACGACCCGCACTCCCGGCTTGACTTTGGCGGCGCTGTCTTAGACGACGCGGGATCGTAAATCCCGACCCGCACACGCCCGCCATGGGAACCTCCCCACCCGCGTCGTGAAGCACGGCGACTTCCGGTCCCGGAGTGCTCGGTTATTGCGGCCCGTTTGGCAGGGGCATGTGGCCGACTTGCAGGTCCCTGCCGCTGGTTACTTCACGGAGTTGGCCTTTCTCTTGTAGGTGGACGCCCGACCTAACAAGGCGCTCCAGCAAACGGCGTTCTTGCTCGCAGGTTGTGGTTGCCTTTGTTCCCGCCGCCGCTGAGCTTGGGAGCCGTCAGGCCCACAAAGCATGACTGACCCGGACGCCATCACGTTCTACTATCCCGGTATGCACGAACTGCGCGGGGATGGCACCATTGTCATGCGCGCCACCGGGCACGAGGACGGCTGGCGTTGGACAGGTGTGCGTAGCTTTGCGCCCGATTCGTCTGACTACGACTTTTGGCGGTGGGCCATCGCACAACGGGAGCGGTGGACCGAGGCGCGCTTTGTTTCCACGCTTGAGCTACCAGCCATCCAAGAGGAGTATGCCAGCCGCTCGGCCTAACCAAGCGCTGCAGCGAACGGCGGGCTTGCTCGCAGGTTGTGGTTGTCTTCTTCCCCGCCGTCGCTGAGCTTCAGGACGTTAGACCCATGCACAGCTTGTTTGTGTTCATCCTCTGTATCGCAACCTTCGCCTGGACAGCACAAGCGAAGGATCTGCCGCTGACCTACCGCTCACCCGACGGTCAACTGATTGCCCGGATTGTTCCTACTGGCCGGGCGATTGGAGCTAAGCAGATCGACAACAACTCCGACGCAGGCAATCCTCTAGAGTACGAGTGCCGTGTCGAGGTTTACACCCGCCGAAGGCACAAACTTTGGGTCGAGGATTTCAGTTCCCCCGATGCGGACCACGGCCGGGGCGTAGCGTTTGCTCGTTGGTCGCCTGACTCGCGCTACTTTGTCTTCAGCACGGTGAGCGCAGGCGGGCATCATCCGTGGCAGTTTTACACCTACGCCTTTCGCCGGCAGAACCGGCGGCTTTATCTGCTTGATCCTTTGGTCGGTGAGGTCATCGAGCAAGAGTTTACCCTGACAGCGCCTGCCCAACTCACCCTCAAAGTGCTCGACCGCGAGGCGATGCAGCACAATCCTTCTGTGGATTTCCCAGCCAAGGAAGTCACGGTGAGCCTGGATGGATCGCTAGCTCGTGAGCGCCTACCGTCCGAGCCGTTGCTGGTAAACCCACCGATGCGAGGTTACTACCAATAGATCTAACCACGCGCTCCAGCGAACGCTCGTACCTCGCGTCGCTGAGCTTGGAGGCGTCAGGCTTTATATGTCCCACCTCGCCGTTACTCCTTCGCCGAGCGCCGCGCGCGGGGGGCGTGCTCTTGGCGCCATGTCCTTCTTCGTCTTCGGCGGCGTGTGGCTACTCTTCGGACTGCGCGAAGTTGCGACTGCGCCAGTCGCCGCTTTCGCAATCATCATCGCCACCTTGACGCTCGCGCTCGTTCTGTTGGCCTTTCTGGTTTACCGGGCCAACGTTCCCGCTTTGCGGGAAGCCGCCGATTTGCCGTCAGCCAGACGGCGTCGCCGTTTGTTCCACTGGATCAACGCTGGCCAATGGTTGCTCATCGTTGCCGGCGGCAACCTCTTCGTTTTCCTTGACCTTTCCAGATGGATCGTTCCGTCCATCATCGGCATCGTTGGCTTGCACCTCCTTCCCTTGGCCAGCGTTCTCAGATATCGGCCGCACTACCTGACGGGGGCGGCGTTGCTATTGCTGGCGGTCAGCTATCCATTGCTGGCGTCGGGCGGTCCGGTGAGCAGTGTGGGTCCCTTGGGGGCAGGTGCCGTGCTCTGGCTCAGTGCGGCTTGGGCGCTCGCCTCATCCAGAGCCTAACTTCACGCACGGCACCACGAATTCACACACATTCGCTCATACAGCGCGCTCTAGCGAACGGAGGTTGGCGGCCGGCTTTTTTCCATGATCCATGTCTTGCGTCGCCAGCCTCCGTCGCTGAGCTTGGGAGCCGTCAGGCGGCTACGCTCATTGCTTGTTCACGCCCCATCATGCTCTCTCTCCCGGGGCTCCCTGATCAAGTTGTCCGGCAGGCGCGTTCACACGGGCCGCGACAGGTTCAGCGTGCCTCGTGGGCGGTTCATCTGCCAGATTCAAGGAGCGCAAGCGTACGGGTGGGGCGTCGTGCATCCGGCCAAGTTCGAGCTGGCACCACTTGGACGCGACCCGCTTCTTGCGGTCTTTGCAAAAAGGGGTGACAAAGCAGACCAAACGTCAGAACAGCTGGAGAGAGACTTACCCGCCGATGTAAGACGAACATCTTTTATCCTGCGAAACCACCGAGGTTGTGTGAAAACGCTGCCCTTTGCTGACGTAGGTTGGTAGGATGGGTGATGCGTCACATCCAGGGTAGTGATCGAGCGCAAACGTTGCTCTTACCTGCCTCGGTGGAGGACTACGTGGGCGAGGACAACCCGGTGCGCGCCATCGAGGCGTTCGTGGAGGGCTTTGACCTGAGCAAGGCCGGCTTCGTGCGCGCGCAAGCCAAGGACACCGGCCGGCCCGGCTACCATCCGGGCGACCTGCTCAAGCTCTACCTCTATGGCTACCTGAACCGGGTACGCTCCTCGCGCC
>CAXTQD010000111.1:0-13798 GCA_964246175.1 uncultured Chthoniobacterales bacterium
CGGGTGTTCAAAGGGCGGGTCGGCCGGGGTATCGCGGGTGCGCCGACCGTGTAGCGGAAGTTCTCACGCGACACCAGACCAAAGCGAATTTCCCTGCGCACCGCGCCTGGATGGCAGAACAGCTGCTAGTGATGCAAATTGCTGTTGACGAGACATCGGCTCGCCGCATATGGATGCCGCTGTTTGTCGGCACAGGCGCCTGTGCTGCCGGCTTTTATCTCAATTTATCCAAGATCATTCCATGAAAAAGTACATCGCTCTTTTGCTGCTCGTGCTCGGAGGTTCTTTGCTGCTCGTCGGCTCGGCGTCCGCCGTGTCCATCACCCGTCCGCCGCGGCCCAATCCTCCGATGGTCCCGCCGACCATGCCCGAGCCGGTCGTCAGCGCCGACTAACTGCCGCCGAAGCTTCTTTCCGCCATCCCTTATGACCATCTGCAAATTGCTCTCGCCCCGACGCGCCACTTGGTCAAAAACCTGCGCCGTCGCGTTTGTCGCCGCGTCGCTGGCGGCGGGTGGCTCGGCCTTCGGCCAAAACTACAGCACGAACTTCAACACGGGCTTCACCGCAAATGCTAGCCTCAGCGGCCAGGACAATTGGGACACCAATGACGCGGCAGCCAGCCCGACATCGCCGGTGGGTCAGTCGGACTACGTCGGGCCGGTCACAGGATACGCCGGATCGTCCTCGACCAACTACCAGGGTGCGCTGGGTGGCCTTTACCACTCCTCGGGCGAACTGCCGGGTGCGCCCATCGTCTACCTCGAACACCCCTACAGTCCGGGAGCCGCGACCTCGTACGCGCTGAACACCGATTTCGACATCGCCTTCCCAGCAACGGGCACCTCCGGCGCGAACTACTCGCGGGATTCGTTTGGCTTCAACTTCGGGTCCAACTTTCAGACCGCGACTCCGACGAACCTTTTCAGCCTGAACTTCACCCCGGACCTCAGTGGCAACGGCAACAGCGCGAACCAGATGCTGTTTGGCTACACGGTCAATGGCGCCACGACGACGACCAACAACGCCGTCCTATATAACGGGATCTACCATCTGCAACTCTCGGTGAACGTCACCGCCCGTACGGCGGTCGCCACCATCGCGGGGGCCAATAACTACTCGTTGAACATCCTGCTGACGGCCATCAACCCCGCGGCCGTGCAAGAAGTGGCGGCGACGTGGAACCTGTTCGACAAGACCACGGGGAATGCCACCAGCGGCTACTCAAACGCCGGCTCCAACGCGCTGATTTTCGACAACTTCTCGGTGCCGGAGCCTTCCATCTGGGCGATGCTCGGGATGGGTGCCGCGGGTTTAGCGCTGGTTTTGTGCCGTCGCGCCCAGGCTTGAGCGTCCGGCCGAACTTCATCGAACAAGGCCGAGACTTCCGGGTCTCGCCCTTTTTGTTGCCCGGCGTAGACGCTTCTCAGGGAAAATAATCGCGTGGTCGGGTTTGCCGAAGATAACCATCCAGCGCCTGCCAGGCCGCCGACCAGTCGGCATCGTGCGCCGCCAGCGCCGCTTTGAGCCGCAGCACTTCCGGGTTCACGGGCGAGTTGGGAGCGTTGATGGCCTCACCCAAAACACGTCGCGCGGTGATTGCATTGCCTTGTTGCCACGCGTCCTCGAACTCCGCCGCAGGGTCATCGGGCAGGTTGGCCGAAGGTTTGTTCGTCGCTTCGGGGAGGTCGAGCGTAATTTGGTAGTGTTCGGCCGCGCAGTGAACGGCTTGCTCAAAATGTTGACCGTCCACCAACTGCCGGAGCTGCACAGGCCAAGCCGAGGCTGCCCAGGCGGGGTGTTCGTCCAGAAAGCGTGCTAGTTCCTCGCGGCTGCCCCTGCGATACCAATTGAGCAACAACTTCTCCCGTTGGGATGTAGGGAGTTGTTCGAGGTCGTCGGCGTTTTCGGCCACCAACCGCGGCAACAGTCCAGCCAGCACGTCAAGGTTTGCTTCCTCGACGAAAGCGAGCAGGTAAGCCGGATGGCCAGCAACGGCCCGGGCGAGTTCGCGCTGTGCGTCCGGCGCCAAGCGCGCCCTGGCGACGAGTTGGCGGAAGTACCCCTCGGTCTCGGTAGGCTTGCCGGTCTGCGCGTGTTCGACGCGCTGGTGGCGTTCCAGCGCCTCCAGCCACAGCGAGGCGGCGCGCCGGGGATCAATCGTCAGCCAAACGTCGCCCTGCTGCAGCGGCACGCTCGGCCAGGTCGGGTTCAAGACCCGTTGTGCATTGAACGCCCGCTCCGCCTCGGCGTCCGTGCCGTCGTAGTGCAGCAGCAGGGTGCCTAGTTGGAAGTATAGTGGCGCCACGGTTGGCAAGACCTGGACGGCGTCCTGCGCGCGTGCGAGGGCGCCGTCGTAGTCTTGCCGTTTGATCCGGGCGGCGATGTCTTCGGCCGCGGCGGCAGCCTGGAAGGGCGGCAGCGGCGGCGAGCCGAACCACTGGGCACGGATCAGGCAGACACCCAAGGTCAGCGCGGCAAGTCCGCCCGCCACAAAGCAGGCGTGTTGGATCCAAGAGCGGCCAGTGTCCTCGGACCAGCCGCCGTGCAGGCCGATCCCGGCGAGCACCAGCACCCACCATCCCAGGACCACGCGGTGTAGCGGCACGTCCACGATCCCGTGCAGGCAGGCGGCGGCGACGGCGGCCACGCACGCCCAGCGCAAGGGCCACGATGGGTGCTGCCTCCACCGGCTGCTGCGCCGCAGCAACCCTCCACCCAGGAGCGCGGCAAGCACCGTCGCCGGCACGCCGGCTTCCGCGGCGAGCATCAACCAGTCGCTCTCCGGGTGGATAGCGGCGGCCCCGTTCAGCGACTTCTCGCGGTACTGGGGGAACACCGCGGCAAACGCGCCGAGCCCCACGCCTGTCAGCGGCATGTCGCACACCAGGCGCGAGGCGTCTTCGTAGATAGGAATCCGCAGCTCGGACGGAATGCTTTCACCCGTTGCACTCGGAGCGTTGCCATCGCCACCAGCCGCCAGCAGTCGGTGGCGCACCTCGCTGCCGGACACCGCGAACAGGCCGCCACCGGCTAGCAGCAGCACACCCAACGAGACAACCAATGGGAGGCTTTGCTCTCGTCGCCCCAGGCCGGCTGCCCAGATCGCCATGCCGACCAACAGGAACACGATTCCGCCGCGCGACACCGAATAGTATCCCAGCGCCGCCACGAACAGCGTCAGCCCGGCTCCGGCCAAGGTTCCGACCGTCCATCGACCGTCCCGCCATGCGATGCGCAGCAGGCCAAGAGCCAGGATGCTCCCGATCACGAGGAACGTCGCCGTGTGGTTGCGGTTGGGAAAAAAGCCGAAGGTAGCCGTTCCCGCGAACGGGTAGTGCCAGCCGGTCTCCTTGGCATAGATCGCCAGCGCGGTGTAGAGGATGCCCACCACGACAGCGGCGGTGCCGAGTCCGACCACGCCCGCCGTGCGCAGGGGATGGGCGAGTGCAAAAAGCCCGGTGAGCGCGGTGATGGCCATCACTCCTAGCCAGAACCCGGTCGCCCACGGCGCCGGCGACACCGACGAGGGCAGTTGCACCATTGGGACCGAGGCCAGGGCCGACCGCCACAACGGCACGTGGAACCAACGTGCCGGTAGGAACGCTAACCCTCCGCAGGCCACGATCCCGCCGGCTGCGATCCACAGTGGCCAGTCCACCCGTACCCGCGGCGGGCAGGCCACCATCACGGCCCCGGCGCACACGAAGAACACCCCGAGCGAACCCTGCTGCGGACCTCCCACCAGGAACACCGCCGCCGCGGCGCCGAACAGCAGCGCCGCGTGCACGCCCACGGTCCGGAAGGCATTGGAAGTGATTTTATGAGAGCGTTCGCGGGCGGTGAGGGAACGTTCCATGCGGGGCGCGGGCTTGCTACCATGTGCCCGGCCGGTGGGTTGCCGCAACTGGCAAAGACAAGGGCGGCCAGCGCAAATTGCCCGTGCCGCCAAGGACGGAACCTGTTAATAGATAGGCGCGCTGCTCCCGTTGCTTGCCATGTACCCGGCCGAATCTTCGCCCCCCGCCGACGCGAGCCTTGTGCCGCTGACGGTGGACACGCGGGGTTGGACGCCGTGGCTCGCCGGGGCCGCAGTACTGTGGGCTTGGGCGGCACTGTGGAACAAGCTGCGGATCGACTGGACGATTAACGAACAGTATGAGTATGGCTGGTTCGTGCCGCCGTTGTCGCTGGCCGTACTGGCGATGCGCTGGAAGGACCGACCGTCGGCGCAACCCGCTCGCCGCCCGGCCGGCGGCTGGTTCGCGCTGGCGGTGTTCGCTGGGTTGTTCCTGATCGGCCCCCTGCGCCTCGTGGAGGGTCCCAACCCGGATTGGCGGCCCATTTACTGGCTGCACGCCGCCGTGGCCGTAGGTTTGTCGTTCGCGCTGGCGATCTGGGCGGGTGGCTGGCTTTGGGGGTGGCACTTCGCCTTCCCGATCTTGTTTCTGCTGGTCGCCGTGCCGTGGCCCAGCGGACCAGAGACGGCAGTCATGCAGGGACTCATGCGTGGGGTGGCCGCGGCGGCCTCCGAGGTGATGGCCGTGCTCGGCGTCCCGGCGGTCGCGGAAGGCAACGTCCTGAGCGTGCGCGGCCAACTGGTCGGCGTCAACGAGGCGTGCAGCGGCATCCGTTCGCTGCAAACGACGCTCATGGCCTCGCTGTTTTTGGGCGAACTCTCCCGGTTCGCGCCCCTCCGTCGGCTGGCGCTCCTGGCCGGTGGGGTGCTGATCGCCATCGCAGCCAACGTGTTCCGTAGTTCTCTCCTGGTGTGGATGACCGCCGCGCATGGCTTGGCGGCGATGGAACGCTGGCACGACACGACGGGCCTGGCGGTGCTGCTGGTCGTCTTCGGCAGCCTGCTTGCGCTCTCCTCGTGGCTGAACCGTACGCCAGCCGATCTATCACCCACAACGGCCGCGCCGTCGCCCGGAACGGCGGCCTTGCCCCCCGTCTGGGTCATCGTGGCGGCGTCGGCCTGGCTGGGGACGGTGGAAGTGGGCAACGCGTGGTGGTACGGCGTGCCGTCGGCGAGCCCTCTGGTCACGCTGCCGCGCTGGAACGTCGAAGCGCCCGTGAACACTCCGGGCTTGACTGCCCCGCCGATTGACGAGCGCACGGCGCGGATGCTGCGTTACGACCGCGGATTGTCGTTGCGCTGGCAGCGCACGAGCGACGCCGATGCGAACACGGAGGCGGACTGCACGCTGTTTTTTTTCTGCTGGGAACCGGGCCACGCGTCCAGCTTGCAGGCGGACATGCACCAACCCCACATCTGCCTAACCGCCAGCGGACTCAAGGAGACGGCGGACTGGGGCGTCCGGTCGGTGGAGTTGCCGGATGGGCTGACCCTGCCGGTGCGCCGCTACGAGTTCGACGCGCACGGACGGGTGCTCTACGTATTCTTCGTCGTGTGGCAGGACGGGGTCGGCCGCCAGGAGGGCGGGGAGGACGAACCCGGCTCGCGCGGGGCCCGCTTTCGCGCGGTGCTCGAACGCCGCCCGCTCGTGGGCCGGCAAACGCTGGAGTTCCTCGTCGCCGGTCCGGCGACACCCGAGGCCGCCGAGCAAGTGTTCACGCGGGAACTGCTGCCGCTCATCCATCGGCTTCCGTGAATCCGGCGGCACGGAACAGGCTTTCCAGGAAGCGGTGGCCAAGGTACTCTGCCCGCGGTTCCTGCTCGCGCGATGCCTCTTTCCAAAACTCCGTTGCCCTCGGCGGAACCGCTCGACACCCACGACGCGTTGCTCCAACGCGAGGAGGCCGGGGCGCGCCAGCGGCGGCGACGACGTTGGTTGGTTGCCGGGCTCGTCACCGCCGCCATCAGCGGCTTGATCGTCGGGGCACGGCCCGCGTTGCACGTGGCGAAAGCCTGGCAGGCGCGCCGGTTGGCCCGGCAGGCCGTGAGCCTGACCGAAGCGGGCAAGCTCGACGAAGCCCGCGTCCGGGTCCAGGATGCCCTGACCATCTGGCGGCAGGAGCCTGAGGCGCTGCACGCCGCCGCGTTTTTCCTGACCCGCGCCGGGGCCTACCGACCAGCGGCCCCATTTTGGGAGCAACTCGACGAGGTGCGTCCTCTGACGCTGGCGGACACGCGCGACTATGCCCTGGTAGAATTGAACCTCGGCGACGCCGACCGCGCGGAGACGCTCGCGCGCCGCGCTTGGCCGCCAGGCGAGGAGGGGACCTGGCAAGACTGGTTATTGGCGATGCAGATCGCCCTGCACCGCGGACGTGCGGCCGAGGCCGTGCCGCTCGCCGTCCGCCTGCTCCGCGACGGTGCGATCCCGGCGCACGTACGCCTCGGCGCCGCGGCTGCCCTCGTTTCCTCGAACACCGCCAGCCCCGACGAGCAGGCGCTCGCGTGGGAGAACCTGACCGGGCTTGCCCGTGCCGAGGCCACGCCAGAGTCCTTGTCGGCTCTCCTGCTGTTGGCGCAAGCGCGCGCCTCCGGACATCCTGTACCGCTCCCGAATGACACGCCGGCGCTGCCGGAACTGCTCGCCCGCATCGACGCGCATCCGCTCGCCAAAGCCGCCCAGGGATTGCTGGTGCTCGACCTGCGCCTCTCCCAGGAACCGGGCCGGCAGGCGGAGTTCCTCCAGGCGGCCGTAGACCGTTACGGGCAAACCAAGGACGACGCCGACCTCACCGCGCTGGCCGGCTGGCTCTACGCCAAGGGCGAATACGAACATGTCCTCGCTGTCTTGCCGCCCGCGCGTGCTGTGACCGACCGCATCTTGTACTTGCAATCGCTCGACGCCCTCGCGGCGCTAGGCCGCTGGACAGAAATCCGCGAGTCCATCCAGGCGCGCAAGTTTCCCTTGGACCCGATGCTCGCACAGATGTTCCTGGCCCGTTGCGCGGGTCAGCTCGGCGAGCCGGAGGTCCGCGACGCCCGCTGGCAAGCTGCGCTCGACGCGGCGGGCCAGGACCCAGCCAAGCTCCTGTCGCTCGGCCAGTACGCCGCCAAAAACGGCACGGACGAGATCGCCGCCTCGGCGTTCGAGAGAGCGGCGCACGCCGCGCCGGACGCGCTGCCGATGCGCGAGGAACTCATTCGCTTCCTTGAAACGGCCGGCGACACCCACCGGCTGCGCGCAGCGGTCAACGACGCACTCGCCCGCTGGCCGCAGGATCCCGCGCTGCGCAACGACTCGGCCTACCTTGATGCTCTCTCGAACGAAAACGTCTCCGTCGCGCGCGGGGTCGCCCGTGAACTCGTCCGCACCCAGCCTGCCAACCTCGCCTTCCGCACCACCCTAGCCCTGTGCGAACTGCGCCTGCACAATAGCCTCGCCGCGCTCGACGCTTTCAGCCGTCGCGACCTCAAGGAACCCGCGCCTGTTCTCACGCCGCGGCAGACGGCCGTTTACGCCGCCGTGCTCTGGGAGGCCAGCTACCCGGCAGAGGCCGCGGCCGCGTTGCGTTCCGCGCCGCTGGCTCACCTGCTGCCGGAAGAGCACGCTTTGGTCGAGCCAATCAAACCGGTCGATCACTCGTGACACGGTCCAAGTTCCATATCCCACGCACTTTGTACTTGTTGACGCTACACGGATAAGGTGTACTCCCCAGCCGAAGATTTGCTGTCTCCCGTCATGAACGCCGCTTATTCCTTCGAACGCCGTCGGCTCGTGCCCCTGTTGGCCTCGAAGACTTCGTTCGCGCTGGCGTTGTCCCAGGCGCAGGATTGGGTCTGGCATGCGCTGATCTTCGTGCTCGACGCGGCGGGTTGGCTGGCGTGCTTCGGTGCGGTGTTCCTGTTGCGGGTCGGTCCGACGGGCTTCCACTGGGACTGGGCTTCGCGGCTGGCGGTGCTCGGGTTGTGGCCGCTGGCGGCCATCGTGCTGACGCTCTTCATCGTCGGCGGCTACGACCGGCGCACCGACCTGCTCAGCCTTACCTATATGAGCGAGCACCTTATCGGCATGGTGGCTGCGCTCGTGCTCGCATCGCTGTTGGTGTACGGCTTTGCTTCGTACGACTTCCCGATCAAGCCCGGGCGCAGTACGCTCCTGTTCGGCTTCGTGGCGTTCGCACCCCTGTCGTTGATCTACCGCCGGGCCATCGGGACGCGGATGAGTGCGGACATGGCGCGCAAGCATTTCCTAGTGTTAGGGAGCGGAGAATCGGACCAGGCTTTCTTCAAAGCCTACGTGGCCTCGACCAACCGGCAGTCGTTGCGTTCCTTGGACGTGGCCGGGACACCGGATGAGGAAGTGCTCGCCGAGTTGCAGTCGCTGCCGCGTTCGGTCGAAGGCATCGTGCTGACGCTGCCGCTCTCGGAGTTCAGCGAGCCGGTGCGCGACCAGTTGGTGCGGGTGCATTTCCAGCAAACGCCGGTGTACACGTTGGACACCTTCTACGAAACGTACTGGCGGCGGGTGCCGGTGGTCGCGTTGAACCCCTCGTGGCCGCTCCAGCTAGGATTTCAGTTGGCGCGCACCTCGCCGTACCAACACGCCAAGCGCCTGTTCGACGTGGCCAGTGCGGCGGCGGGTCTCCTCTTGCTCGCGCCGGTGCTTGGAGCCATCGCGCTGTTGATCCTCTGGGACAGCGGCCGGCCGGTAATCTTCCGGCAGGAACGCGTGGGTTTGGGCGGAGGGCTGTTCACGATCTTCAAGTTCCGCTCGATGAAGAACCGTCCGGCCGACGCCGCGGACGACATCTACACACGCACGAACGACGTGCGCATCACCCGCGTGGGCAAGTGGCTGCGCAAGCTGCGTCTGGACGAGTTGCCGCAACTCTGGAACGTCCTGTGCGGCGACATGAGCCTCATCGGACCGCGTGCCGAGTGGGTGCGCTGCGCGGAACTCTACGAGAAGAACATCCCGAGCTATCACTTCCGCCACTTGGTGAAGCCGGGGATCACCGGTTGGGCGCAGGTCAACTACTCTTACGGCGAGAACGAGGATGACGCGATCCAGAAGCTCAAGTACGACCTGTACTACATCCGCCGTTATTCCCTGCGGCTGGACGCGATGATCGTGCTCAAGACCCTGCACATCATGTTCTGGGGCAAGGGACAGTAACTTAGCCCCACAGCAGATGCAGAGACGCCACGAGCGCGAAGGCGAGCAGAAGCTGCTGAAAGCCGGCTTGCGGGATGCGATGGAGCAGCCAGCGGCCGACGAGTACGCCTGCGACCACGGCGGGCAGGAGAAGAAGGTTCAGGCGCAGAGAGTCGGCGTTGATGAGGCCCAACTGCAGGTTGAAGGGGATTTTGGCCACGTTGAGGATCAGGAACACCCAGGCGCTGGTGCCGACGAGTTCGAGCTTGGGCAAACCAATGGCAAGAAAGTAGAGGGCCATGACCGGCCCGGCGGCGTTGGCGACCATGGTCGTCACCCCCGCCAAGGCACCCATGACCCAGCCGTAGGTACGGCCGACCTCCTCCGCTTCGTGCGCGAACCATCCCGGTCGCGCGGAGCGCACGTACTGGAGCACGGTCAGGGCGAGCACGATCCCTCCGACCACGCGCTTGAAAAGCACGTCGGTCGCCCGGCCGGACCCATTCAGGAAATGCAGCACCGCCGCACCCACGACCACCCCGAGCAGCGCCGACGGGAGCACCCGGCGGATCTCGCTCCAACGCGCGTGCTGCCGGAAGGAACGCACCGCGAAGCAGTCGGCAAAAATCAGCATCGGCAGGACGACGCCCACCGACTGCCGGGCGGGCAGCACGCCGGCCATCAAGGCGACACTGACCAACGCCACCCCGTTGAACCCCGTCTTGGACAGGCCGATGCACACGGCCGCCAGCACGCACCACGTCCAGTCCCAAGCGGTGAACGCGGCGGTCATTGGCGCGCACCGTAGTCGAAAGGGTCTACCCATGCGAATTTCCCGTTGTGGATACCGCGAGCCCTTCTAACTTCGCTGCCTAGCTTATGAAAATTGTCGTCGCGTACTCGGGTGGGTTGGACACCTCGGTGATCCTCAGTTGGCTCAAGGAAACTTACCAGGCGGATATGATTGCCTTCTGCGCCGACGTGGGCCAGGGCGAGGAACTCGACGGCCTCGAAGCCAAGGCGCTCGCCACCGGGGCCACGCGCTGCCAAGTGGACGATCTGCGCGAGGAGTTCGCGCGCGACTTCATCTTCCCGATGATTCAGGCCGGCGCGCTCTACGAGGGGCAGTACTTCCTCGGCACGAGCATCGCCCGGCCACTCATCGCCAAGCGCATGGTCGAGATCGCCCACACGGACGGCGCGAAGGCTGTGGCTCACGGCGCGACCGGTAAGGGCAACGACCAAGTGCGCTTCGAGTTGACCGCCGCGGCCCTCGCGCCCGAGATCGAGGTGATCGCTCCGTGGAGGCAGGAACGTTTTCGCAAGGAGTTCCCCGGACGCGCGGAGATGATTGCCTTCGCCGAAAAGCACAGCATCCCCGTCGCCGCGAGCGCGAAGAAGCCGTACTCGATGGACCGTAACCTCCTGCACATCTCGTTCGAGAGCGGCATCTTGGAGGACCCGTGGTTCGACGCGAGCGCGCCGGAGTCGCGCGACATGTACAAGCTCAGCGTCGCTCCGGAAGATGCGCCAGATCGACCCGAGTACGTGCAATTGCGCTTCGAGGCCGGCAACTGCGTCGCCATCCAGCTCGAAGGGCAGGGGGATTACACCAAGATGGGTCCGCTCGAAGTGATGGAGGCTCTTAACCGCCTCGGCGGCAAGCACGGCATCGGGCGCGTGGATATGGTGGAAAACCGCTTCGTCGGCATGAAGAGCCGCGGCGTCTACGAAACCCCCGGCGGGTCAATCCTGCACTACGCACACCGCCAGATGGAGTCCCTGACAATGGACCGCGAGGTCATGCACCTGCGCGACGGGTTGATCCCGAAGTACAGCACGCTCGTTTACAACGGATTCTGGTTCGCGCCCGAGCGGTTGGCGCTCCAGGCGCTCGTGACCGAGAGCCAGCAGAACGTCACCGGCGAGGTGCGGCTCAAGCTCTACAAGGGCAACCTCATCGCCGCCGGCCGGCGCAGCCCGGTCAGCCTCTACAACCCGCAGATCGCCACAATGGAGGCCGACCCAACGCAGGCTTACAACCAGTCAGACGCGACGGGCTTCATCGCGCTGAACGCGTTGCGCTTGAAGGTCGAGGCGCGCGTGCGCGGGGAGGCGGCCTCTTAGTAGGCCGCCGTGCGGTTGTTCCAAGGTCCTGAGTCTCTGATAGTCGAACGTCACTAACCAGAAAATCTAGGGACCGGCTCCGAGAGCCATCAGGACCTTGGAATTAATACCGCGGTACGTCAGGATCAACCTCGCGCGACCAGCGATCGACACCGCCGGCCATGCTGCGGGCGTTCGTGTAGCCACGCGCCCGCAAAAACTGCACGGCCTGCATGGAACGCATGCCGTGGTGGCAGTACACGATGATCTCTGCATCCCGGTCCGGCAGCTTGGCCGCCGCGTCGGCCGGGATTGTCTGGAGCGGGATCAACTGCGCGCCGGGAAGCTGGCAATAAGCGAACTCCTCCGGGTCACGCACGTCTACTAGCCGGACCGCGTCTCCTGCGGCCAGTCGCTGGGTGGTTTCCTGGACGCTGATCTCCAGGGGCGGCGCGTCAGCCATCTGCGCTAGTCCGCCGCGATCGTCACCGGAGTGCCGACCGGGGTGTTGTTGAAAAAATTCTGCGCCATAAACCCGGGCATGCGGATGCACCCGTGGCTGGCCGGCACACCGGGCAGATACCCCTCGTGCATGCCAACGCCGCCGTTCACGCGCAGGAAGTTGGGCATCGACGCCCCCAGGAACACACTGCCGGGCGGGCGCGGGTCCTTGCCGTTTTCGACGTTGGCCTGGATCACAACGTTCTGGTCATTGGCGTCCACGTAATCCCCGTACAGGCTGGAGCGATGATCCTTGTCTTTTTGTTGGACCTTGAAGCTTCCAGTAGGGGTATTGTGACCCTCACGGCCGGTGGACACCTGCGAGACGCCGACGAGTTGGTCGCCCTTGTAGTAGTACGCACGCTGTTCACCGAGGTGGATATCGATGCGCGGTGCCCCGGGCACGCCATCGCCATCCCAGTACGACACGCTATCGTTAGGCTGGGTATGCTGGTTGTAGGCGACCTGGTTGCCGCGCAGGCCGTGCATGTACTCCGTGTTGCCGCCGAACCGTGCATCGTCGTCGCCGCAGCCGGCCAGCGCGCAGAGGGTCAGAGGTAACAGCAACAAACGCAGAGACTTAGTGTTGAGCATAGAGAGAAGGAAACCGGCGCGAAGTCCACAGAAAAACCGACGTATTAATACCGGAAAGCGGCCGAGAGTCAACTCGCCAATTGCCGTCCGTGGCCGCTTCTGCTATCGGTGTGGGCTTTCGCAGCCTTCTTCTTTCATGCCCACGTACGAATATTTTTGCACCAAGTGCGAGCAGCGTTTTGAAGCCGTCCAGTCGATGAAGGACCCGCATTTCAAAGAGTGTCCACAGGCGCTCTGCTGCTTAGCGGAGTGGGGGCATGGGGAGGTCAAACGCCAGCTCGGCACCGGCGCAGGGTTGATCTTCAAGGGCAGCGGTTTCTACATCACCGACTACCGTAGCGACAAATACAAGGAAGCGGCCAAGAAGGACACGTCGGCCTCTTCCTCCGGTGGCGGTGAGGGTGCAAAACCTGCTGACTCCGGGAAGGCAAGCACCCCGGCCGCCCCGGCCACGCCCGCTCCCGCGCCGAAGACCGAGGCACCCAAGACCGGCGGCGGCGCTGCCTGACGATTTTACCTCCTGCCATGGCTACCACGACGCTGGTTTGTAAACAGTGCAACTTCGAGAACGAGCCCGAGCGCGTCTATTGCCATAACTGCGGCGCGAAGCTCGACCGCAGCCTCCTGCCGCCGGAGGCGACCAAGCGCACCGATCCGGTGGTCACCCAGGAGCGCGTGCGCAAGATGGTCAGCCCGCGGCGCGGCTCCGGCCTGCGCTGGCTGCGGCATCTGGTGGCGAGTCTTGCGTTGTCGGCGCTCTTGGCGGTAATCGTGGTCATCATCAAGCCGCCGGACGACATTCCCGAGATCAGCAAGGATGCAGCCCTGTCCGCGCCGACGGTCACCGACGACATGGACGGCCTCGTCGTGCAGACGACTCCGGCACGGTTGACGTACACGGACGACCAGGTCAACGCGTTCTTGCAGTCCACCATCCGCGGCAAATCGAGCGGCTCTGCGGGGGCGGCGTTGAAGTTCGAGCGCGCGTACGTGCGTTTTGAAGAGGGGTTCGTGCGCATCACCTACGTGCAGTCGATCTTCGGGCTGCCGTTGTATGCGACGACGGTCGACAGCGTGGCCTTGCAAAACGGCCAGGTCGTCGCCACCCCGAGCGCCGGAACGTTCGGCCGGCTGCCGATTTCGGCGCGGTCGATGCCGTACCTCAGCGGGTTGTTCGGGCCGCTGTGGAAGGTGCTAGACCGCGATAAGAATCTCGTCGCGCGTCTTGGCTCCATCACCTTCCACAAGGGCCGGGTGGACATGCTCAACAAAGCCGCTGCGCCCGTCCACTAGGCTGCCGATGAACCGTCGTACCCTCACGGTCTTGGTCGCGGCCTGGTGGGTGGGTGGGCTGACAGCGTGGGCGGCGGACGTGCTGCCGCACAGCTTCAGCCGTTCGCGGCAGTTCGTGGTCTACGCCCGCGACGGTTCGTTGCGCGGGGCGGTGGGGACGCTGGCCGAGGAGACGAAGACGGGCTTCCTGTCGGTGCTCGGCTTGAAGGACCAGTGGCAGATTCCCATCGTCATCGACCTGCGTGCCCCTGAGCCCAATGCACCTGACAACCGCGCGCCCGGCCACTGGAC
>CAXTQD010000112.1:0-13795 GCA_964246175.1 uncultured Chthoniobacterales bacterium
GGAGGACGAGGCGCGTCTTGCCCGCGCGCAGGGCGCGCACGCGCAGGAAGCCGGTCGTCTCGCCGGCCAAGACGGTCGGTGGGCGGAGAATTTCAAGCGCCGCGGCGTTGGCAACGTTGGCGGAGTACGTTTCGTCCGCGGCCGGAGCCTGTGCGACCCGGAAAGGCACGACCATCGGCCGCCCCAGCCAGAGCGTGGTGCGTCCCGTGAAGAACCCGACCGCCGGGATGGCAGGAGGCGTTTGCTGGGCGCGGCTCACCGGAACCGGCGCCACGAGGAAAGCCACCCCGCATGCCAGGCGAGACCAGAAGGGAAAGGGGAAACGGGCCATACCGGGGAACGGAAACCCGTTCAAATCTTCAACCTAACAACAACCCACGGGCGGGGTAAAGCGGTTCCGGCAGTCACTTCCGTCGAGAAACGTCGGGTCCGCACGCGCGGGACAAACACGGCGACGGAAGAAGTCGCGCGCCCGATGCGTGTCAGGTCAAATGATGCGTGAGCGGGCGGCCCGGTTCGACAGCCTCCGCTTTGATCATGCCTAGATGGTAGGCGATGGCATCCCTCTGAGCAGGGTCGGGACACGCCTTGGATGCGCACCACACAACGACACACACGCGACGCAGCCGGACCAGCGTGGCCAGCAGCGTGGAATCGTGCGCCCACGAGCACGCCCCGGCCGGCAAGGCACTAAGGTCCCACTCCACTGGGCCGGTGCAGGTGGACTCGAAATCCAGCCACTGCAAACCCTGCCGGGTAGTGGCGACGTTGCCTGCGTGGGGATCGCCATGGAGAACGCAGGGCATCCACCGAAATCCTGCGAGGTGGGTAAGACTCGAACGACAAACGACCCGCAGCAGGGAGGCGTCTTCGCTGGTCACGTGCCGGAGTTTCCCCGAGTTCAGGAGACTCGCTACCCGGAGGACCGGTTCTCGGAAGTCAGGCACGGAGCCAGCGTACGAGTCCAGGCATCGCCGCAAGTCCAGGTAGGCGGCGCAAACCTCCGCGTCGGTCGGCGGTGCGAGCGCATGGGCGGGTTCCCAAAGAGAAACCGCCACTCGCCCGCCGAGCCACAGCGAAGCACCTGTCGCCGGTGGCACGGCAGGGCCGCTCTGCGCGAAGACGTGCTTGGCGACGGCCACCTCCCTCATCAGACGCGCGGCGTCCTCGATGCGCACGGTTTTGACGATCAGCCCGCCCGGTAGAAGACGGAGCACCAGGCGGTTGGAGCGACTGAGAACATCCCAGGCGTCCACCGCCACGCCGTTGGCAGCGACGAGGGAGATCGTCTCGCTGATCTCCGGCTCGCTCCAATCGCTCATGGCACCCTTCAGGGAGCCACCGGCGGCACGGCGAGGGTGCGCGCGTAGGCCACGGTGTCGATCTCGTGCGGGGCCTTGTCGCGGCGCAGGGTCTTGATGCGCGGGAAACGCATCGACAATCCGCTCGTGTGCCGGGTGCTCGGCTGGATCGAGTCAAAGGCGATCTCCAGGACAATGTCCGGCTTGACCTCGTGGTACTTGCCGCGCGTGCTGATGATGCTCTGCTGGAAATGCGTCGTTAGCTCCAGAATTTCCACGTCGGTCAGGCCCGAGTATGCCTTGCCGATGGTCTTGAGTTCGCCCGTCGTCTCGTCGCGCACCGCGAAGGTGTAGTCGCTCAACACACTGTTGCGCTTGCCGTGACCCCACTCCGCACCGACGACGACCACGTCGAGCGTGGCGAGTTCCTTTTTGAGCTTGAGCCACGCCAGCCCGCGCCGGCCGGGCGTGTAGAGGCTCGCAGGGTCCTTGATGATGAGGCCCTCGTTGCCGTGGCCGCGCGCGGAGTTGAAAGCACCCTCGATCTCGTCGGCCGAGGCCGCCTGCACCACGTCCACACGGCGGACAGTGGGCATGGGAATCTTGATGCCTTCGAGCAGGCGGCGGCGTTCGGAGAGCGGCTCGGCCAGGAGCGAACGGCCGTTGAGGTGGAGCAGGTCGAAGGCGAGGAACACGATGGGAACGTGTTCCTTCATGAAGAGGTCCGGCCCACGGCGGCCAAGGCGCTTTTGGAGGTCGAAGAACGTCAGCCGCTTGCCCTTTTCATAGGCGACGATCTCGCCGTCGAAGATCACCGCGTCCGCCATCCCTCCGGCCACGGTGCGGGCGATCTCCTCGAACTGTCCCGTGACCCGCCGCAGGTCGCGCGAGTAAATTTCCGTTTTGCCATCCTTGGCGCGGTGAAGCTGCGCACGCACGCCGTCGAACTTGTCCTCCACCCAGACGACGCCCGGCTTGGAAGGTGGCGTCTTGGCAGCCTCCTTGGGCGCGAGCGGGGAGTTCTTGGCCTCGGGGGCATCGGTCTGCGTGGCGGCGTGGAGTTCCTCGTGGCGCTTCCAGATGGACTCGGCGGTCGGCTCGGGACTGGCGAGCATGCTCTTGATGGGCTGGAAGAGCGTCAACTCGGCCTTGTGGAGCGTGCCCGCACGGGCGTGGAGGGCGACGCGGCCGAGGTTGCCCAGGAGCATGTTGGCCTCGCGGATGTCGTCGGCCGATTGCTCGAAGGCGACGGCGAGGGATTCTTCGAGGAGGCCTTCCTTGAGGCCGATGCGGAGTTCGCCGGTGAGAATCTTGATGACGTAGCGCGCCTCGTTGGCTTCCAGGCGGCCGACGGTGGCTTCCAAGAGCGCGCCCTTGGCGAGTGGGCCGCGGGTGCTTTCGAGTTCGTCGAAAAGCTTCTGCGCCTCGGCAATGGAAAAAGGCTGCGGCTGCGTCTTGCCGGGCAGGACTTGGCCGGCAACCTCGGACAGGTCGCCCGCGGCGTGGTTGAGCTGGCGCAGGCGTTCCTTGCCCATGCCGCTGAGGCTTTCCAGGGTGCGGTAGACGACGGCACCCCCGACGTTGAGCACGCGTGGGTCGCTCTGCGCGAAGGCGCGCCCGGCGAGGAAGTTGGCTGCCGAGGGCAGCGCGTCATCGGTGAGGGTACGGAAGTATTCGCTCAGGATTTCGATCTTCTTGAGCTTGCCCGTGGTCGCCGCGATGGCGTCGCCGACCCGCGCGAACCGGGTGAACTCGGAGGTTTCCTCCGCCGGGGGGGCGTCGTCCATGTCTTCTTCCACGGGCGAGGGCGGCGGGGTGGGGGCGAGAGCCTCCTCCGCGGCGGGTTCAAGGCCGCCCAAGGCGAAGGAGAAGTCCATCTGGTTTTCCTCGCTGAGCGCCCACGCCTCGACCCCGCGGGCGCGCAGATCGCGGGCGAAGGCCGCCGCGTAGCCGTGGAGCGTCAGGACGCGCCGGGGCTTGACCAATTCGACATAGCGCAACAAGTCAGGGTAGTCGGCGTGATCGCTCAGGGGGAAGCACGCGTCCGTCTGGTAGCGGTGGACGGCCCCGGGCGTCAGCGCCCAGCCGGTGAGCATGGCGGTGCGGCGGGCCTTGATCTTTTGCAGCATCCGCGATTGGTTGGCGCTCGGCGGGCAGATGAGGACCTTGCCGGTGAGGTTGTTCGCGTCGTACCGCTCGAAGTGCGGGAAATCGGGCTGAAGCTCGCGGTATACCTCCGTCATTCGGTGGACCGCGCCGTGGAGCATCGCGGGCAGGCCGGCCTGGGAAAGCGCCATGAGGATTTCCTGGCTCTTGCCCAACGAGTAGCCGAAGAGCACCGGCACCTCGTCCTCTTCCAGGCCCTCGCGGCAGAACTTCACGATGTCCGCGAGCACTTGCTCGGTCGGCGGGAACGCAAAACGCGGCAGCCCGAAGGTCGTCTCCATGATGAGCGTGTCGGCCTGGGTCCAGCCCGTCGCCTCGGCCGAAAGCCCCGCGCGCAGCTTGAAGTCGCCCGTGTACATCAGGCTGCCCGCGCCGTCGTCGGTCTCGATGAAGCTCTGCGCGGAGCCCGCGATGTGCCCGGCCGGGTAGAGGGTGATCCGCATCCCCGGCCGGATGTCGGTGGCGGTCTGGAGGAAGTCCAAGCGGTGTTCCTCGCGCCGCTGGTCGGGCAGGCGGGCGTGCATCAGGCGCGCGGTGACGTTGGAGAGGATGACTTCTCTGTGCTTGCCGATGTGGTCGGCGTGGGCGTGCGAGACGAAGGCGAAGGGCTGGTCGTCCCACGGGTCGAGCCACAGGTCGTGCGAGGGCAGGTACACGCCGCGCTGGTAGCGCACGGCGGCGGGGGCTTGGGCTTGGCTCATCTCGCAAGGAACTACGGGCTGTGCTAGCCTCCCGGACGTGAAGCGGACTCTCCTTGCCGCCTTGTCCGTCGTCGTGCTCGTCGCCGTGCCGGTCCGCGCCGACGATCTCGTGACGCTCTCCGGCGCGACGTACCACCACGTCATCCCCGAGCGCGTCGAACCCGACGGGGTCACTTGGCGGCACGACTCGGGGATCGTTAAGGTGGACTTCGCCGACAGCCCGGAATCCGTCCGCGCGGCCTACCACTACGATGCTGCCCGCGCCGCCGCCTACCGTGACCGGCAGGCCCCCGCCCGCCGGGAAGCCGACGAACAGGCCCAAAAACTCGTCCGCGCCCACGAGGCACGTCAGCAGGAGCGCGTGCGCCTCACCCTGCAAAACACCCCGGACACCGCGCCCTCACTCGACGGTGGCACCTTTACCTTGAGCCGCCGCCTCGATCTCCAGGCCACCGCCGCCACCGCCGCGCTCGACGAACAGGCCCAGGCTCAGAAGGCCGCGCACGACCTGCTCACCAAGGACAATGGCACGATCTGGGACCGCCGCCTGTGGGCGATCCCCGCCCTGATCTCCGGCGGCTACAGCCCCGGCGTGGCCTTCGAACCGGGGGCCAACCTCAACGCGCAGGAGTTCCGCGCGAGCGAGAAGCACCGGCCCGGCGGTTACCCGCCGACGCCCATGCTGGACGCCTTCTACACGCCCAATTACATGACCCGCAGCTATTACGAGGACATCGACCGGGCGGCGGCGTTCGCGCGGGGCGTGCCACTGCCATCGCGCTGAGGCTTGACGAAGGGCCCGGAATCTCGTCTCATCGGGGCCGGGCGCAGCGAAATCGTTTGAATGTCCGGATTCCTTCCGGCGTCCGAATCTGATGAGACCGGGCTGACCCCGCGCCGACCCCCGATGCCTACGTTCCGTTGTTTCCCGCTCCTCGCGCTGGCCGCCTGCCTGTTGTTTGCGGTGGGTGGCTCGTCCGCCGGAGCCGCGGCCGAACAGCCGCCGGTCGTGCTCCTTGGTCATGCCAACGTCCTGCCGCTCGATCTCGACGCGGCGGTGGAGGTGCGCAAGGTCAAGACCGACTTCCTCGAAACCCCGGAGGTCACCGGCATCCGCCGGCTGCACACCGAGAGCAGCGAGGACCAGAGCCTCGCGTTCGAGCGCCGCCGGCTGCTCTACGGGGCGGTCACGCCCTCCGACCAGCGGGCGCGCTACGGGAACTACTACACGTTCTTCTGGCGGGCGCGCCGGCCCGGGCACTTCACCCTGCGGCTCGAATACCGCCAACAAAAGCTCGGTGCGTTCGTGCAGGCTCGCGAGGTGGATTACCCTGCCGGCGAGGGCAGCCACGTCACGCGTTTGGCCATCAACGGCGACGACTACGTCGAGCAGGGCCGCGTGTCGGCCTGGCGGGTGGTGATCATCGAAGACCACCGCCGGATCGTCGCGCTCAAGCAATCCTACCTCTGGCGCTAGCATTTCCCCGCTTTGACGACCTCGCGCTAGACACTACATTGGTCCCTCTCCCTATTTTTCCTATCGTGAACCCTCACCCTACCATCCTGGTCGGTTGCAACCAAAAGGTGGTTTGCATCCGCGTCCAGGGCAAAGGCTCCTTTCAAAACAGCACGGGCGTCAAGAAGTTCGCCAATGCCATGATCGACCGCGGCCACCGCAACTTCGTGGTCGACCTGGCGGATTGTCCCATGATGGACTCCACGTTCATGGGCACGCTCACCGGCGTGGCCCTGCGGCTGCACGGCATCGGCCAAGGCGACCTGCACGTCATCAACTCCAACGAGCGCAACACCAACCTGCTCGAAGGCCTTGGCCTCGACCAGATCCTCTCCCTGGAGGGCGGCCACAGCGCGGCCGCCGACGACTGCGCCACCTTGCAGCCCGACGCCCGCGACGCGCTGCCGGTCGACGCCGCCGCGCCCGAGGACAAGCGCGCGGTCACCGAGACCATGATCGCCGCCCACCAGGCGCTCGTGGACGCTGACCCGCAGAATTTTTGCAAGTTCAAGGACGTGCTCGACTACCTCAAGAACGACTTGCACTCGAACGAGACGGTGGATTGAGGAAGGTCGGGCGCCCGGGTGGCTGCCCATTCGGGAAAATTTCGTCCGGCGCAAAAAAGAGAGAGCAAATGCTCCGTGCCATTCGTTACCATGGGGAGGAAGTGCCTCCGCCGCCCAAGCGTTTTTCGCTTCTGACTTCTGCTTTTTACGACTAGGAATTGACTCATGTGGACGCCCCTGCTCCTCGGACTCTTGGTCCTGACGGCAGCGAGCTTTTACTACGTCTGGCGGCGGCAGCGCCGGGCTTTGGCGAACATCCAGCTTCGTCTGGACGCCCTGCGCACCGAGGAAAGCCGCGTCTTTGACTTCCTTCACGGCCTCGGCTCGGCGTTCTCCGACGCCCTGCGTCCGACCGAACTCCACCGCATGATCGTCGAGGGCGCCGCCCGCATCCTCGACGCCCACGGTGGCGCCCTGTACCTCGTGGACCGCAACGGCGGCATCCTGATCCCGACCTTCATCTCCAAGGGCTGTCCACCGCTGGTCGCCGTGCCCGCGCACATCCTCCAACAGGCCGCCACCACGCCTGTCGCGCTCGACAGCTACCTGCGCCTGCACCCTGTCCCGCTCGACCCCGCCAAGAGCACGGCCAACGCCGATGGTGACGGCATCCTGCGCGGGGTGTGGCTCAACAAGGAGTCGCTCTTCCTGCCCTCCGCCGAAAAGGATGCCCGCCTTCACTCCCTGCGCGACACGGCCCTGCGCACCGAGTCGGCCATGGTTGCCCCCTTGCTCTACGCGGGCGAGAACCTCGGCGTCCTCGCCCTCGCCAACGGCCCGATGAGCGCGCCGTTCACCGAGGTGGACTTTGAGGTCTTCAAAGCCATCACCGAGCAATCGGCCTTCGCGCTCTACAACGCCATCGTCTACTCGGAGGCCAACGAGAAGAAGCGCCTCGACCGCGACCTAGAGATCGCCCGCGACATCCAGCGCATCCTGTTGCCAAGCACGTCGCCGGAGGTCAAGGGCTTCGAGATCAGCGGGGTCAACATCCCCGCGCGGCAGGTATCGGGGGACTACTTCGATTATATAAAGGTGGACGAGCAGCACTTCGGCATCGTCATCGCCGACGTGTCGGGCAAGGGCGTGCCGGCGAGCCTCATCATGGCCATGTGCCGCAGCGTGTTACGTTCGCAGGCCCCGACCAACGCCAGCCCGGCCGACGTGCTGCGCAAGGTCAACCGGCAGCTCTTCCCGGACATGAAGGAGGACATGTTCATCTCCATGGCGTACATCATCCTCGACGGGGCGGCGGGAGACATCTCCATCGCCCGCGCCGGGCACGACGCCCCGCTGCTCTACACGGCCAAGGACCGCAAGGTTGCCAAGGTCAACCCGCCCGGCATGGCGCTCGGGGTGGACAGCGGCTCGGTGTTCGACCGGCTCACGCGCAACCACCTCGTCCACCTGGACACGAACGACTGTCTGGTGCTCTACACCGATGGCGTCACGGAGGCCCTCGACACCCACGGCATGGAGTTCGGCATGGACAAAATGACGCAGGCCGTGCAGACCAGCGCCCCCGAGGGCGCGCCGGCCATCGTCAAGCGGCTGACCGACGACCTGCGCAATTTCGCGGGCGCAACGCCGCAAAACGATGATATTACATTGATTGTAATTCGTAAGTTATGACGACTCCAGAGAACACGACCACGCGCATCGACGGCAAGCCCGCCTCCCCCGGCGAGGACGGCACGCAACAGGAAACCACCCCCGCCCCGGAGACCGCCGAGGCCCGCGCCGAGCGGCTGCAAGCCGAAATCGACCGTTTGCGCGACCAGGCCCTGCGCGACCGCGCTGAAACTGACAACACCCGCAAGCGCCTCCAGCGCGAGAAAGAGGATGCCGTGCGCTACGCCAACGGCAACGTGTTGGAGCGGCTCCTGCCGATCCTCGACAACTTCGAGCTGGGCATGATGGAAGCGCGCCGCACGGAAGGCTCGGGTTCGGCGGTGCTGATGGGCATGAGCATGGTGCAAAAACAGTTGGAAGGGTTCTTGTCCGAGAGCGGCCTGACCGTCATCGACGCGGCCGGGCAGAAGTTCGACCCCAACCAGCACGAGGCCCTCGGCGAGGAACCCAGCGCCGACGTGCCTGAAGGCAGCGTCGTTCGCCAACAGCGCAAGGGCTATAAGCTGCGCGACCGCCTCTTGCGGCCGGCGAGCGTGTTCGTTTCCAAGGGGAAAGGCTAGGTGGAAAGGCCCGCCGAGAGCGCTTCGCTGCCCGGCTGGCAGCCTTTCGAGGGCGGCCGGACGGTCGGCCTGCACGGCGCGGAGGGCGGCGAAATCCTGCGCGACGAGGAACACGGGGCCGGGGCGCGGATCACCCTGGAACGCGGCAGCCACGTCGCCCCCTTCGCGGTGACGTGCGGGGTCTACGGGGTGTTCATGCACACGGCGTTCGCAGCGGATGAGACAGAGGGCCAGCGCAAGTACGAAGCCATGCGCGAGGGACTCATCGAAATCATGTCCCTGCCCGACCCGGGCGAGGTGATGGGGCGGGTGAGCGCGTTCGTCGAGGCGTTTTGAGGGTTCATGCTGTGACTGCGCGGTTGCTCCTGGGCCTGTTCGTGCTCGGCGCAGGCGGCTTGTCGGCGACACCCACGGTGGTGATCGACGCGGGACACGGCGGCGCGCACGACGCCGGCAGCGACGCGGCACACGACAAAAGCACGAGCAACAACGCCACGAGTGTCGTCCACCACCTGCTCGAAAAGGACCTCACGCTCCAACTCGCCCGCCTGATCGCCGCGCGCGTCAACGCCGATGGGAGTGTTCATGCCGTCCTGACCCGCGACGCCGACGTGAACCTGGATTTCGCCCGGCGCGCCGCCGTGGCGGCCGAGGTCCACGCGGTGTGCTGGGTGTCGATCCACTTCAACTCGGACGAGAGCCACCACGCCAGCGGGCCGCGCGCGATCATCGGGCGGGCGTCGAACAACCCGAATTTCGAGGCCGACAAGGCGTTTGGCCTCGCGCTGGCGGGCGCGGTCGAGGGCGTGTCGAAGACCTACCGTCCGCAGACCCCGGGCGCGACGTGGCACGACGACCACGAGTTACACGGCCAGTGGGGTTCGTACTTGTTCTACCAACTCCGGCGCCAGCCGACGACACGCACGATCCCGGCTTGCCACCTGGAGGTGGAGTTTCTGGACAACCCGGGGTTGGAGCAGACGTTCTTCGTGGACCGGCGGGACGAGATTTTCGCCGGCTGGGCTGATGCCATCGCGCGAGAGCTGGAGCAGGCGGCGCTGCACTGATCCCCCGGAGAGGAACGACGTTTGTAAAATCTACGCCGCCCCCGTTGGCGGGCCCGGCCGGTCAGTGTTGACCTTCGTGCCGCCGCCAAACAGGCGCTTGAAAAAGCTCACCACCGCCACGGCGCCGATCACCACGAATTTCTTCGCCGCCAGCAGGATGCCGATGATCCATTTCAAGCCCCCGACTTTCGCTAGCACCAGGCTGCCGCCGATCAAGCCCGCCAGCCCGTACGCCGCCGTCTTGTCCGTCTTGGGGTTGAAGTCGGCGTAGCGGTTGCCCTGGTTGAAGTTGACGGTGGAGAGCAACGACGGGGAAACGTTGTTGATCTGGGCGAGCTGGTCCATGCCCGCGATGATGCTCAACTGCAACGCCCCGCGCCGGCCGAGGATGCGGATGTCGTAGTTCAGGCCGTGGCGCGGGTTGTCGCCGGACTGAAGTTCCTTCGCCCAGTAGAGTTTCTTCGTGTCCTTGTCGTAGTGCGGCGGCTCCGCCCAGCCGACGATATGCAGCGGCGGGTAACCCTCCTTGACGCGCTCCGCGTTGGCCTGTTCGCGCGCTTCCTGGATGCGCTTGAGGAGTTCGTCGTAGTTCGGCTCCTCGTCCTTGATGTAGCCTGCGTTCGCGTAGGTGACGGTCGCCGCCCATTCGTGGGTCTCGTCCTTGTAGAAGTCGGTCGGGATGATCATGCCGATCACGTCGTCGGCGGTGTGCGGCGGGTTGTTCCACACGTCCACGAGCAGCTTGCGGCTGTCGGCGGCGTTGAGGTAGCGAAACTGCTCGGGCAGGTCGAGGTCGGCAAGGCCGCTTTGCAGCGTGATCTTGCCCGCCTGCGGCTGGAAGGAGCGGAGGATGTGCTCGGCGTTCTGCTCCTCGGTGCCGGGCGAGGCAGCCGGCGCGGGCGTGCCCGGGGCGATGGCATAAGCGGCCGGACCGTCGACGCACAACAGCCAAGCGAGAGCGAGGAAAGCGGCGAAGTATTTCATGGCGGAGAAAGCCCGCAACTTTAGGCCGGGTGGGCGGCGAGGGAAAGGTTTTTTCGCCCTTGCCGCCGTGCCGGGTACGCATAGTGTTTGTGCCATGATTACTCTCCTCGCGTTGGTTCCCATGATGGTGGCGGCGGCCGGTTGGGCGTTCCTGTACTACCTGTGCGGCGGCGGCCTGGGCGGGGCAATCCTGCTCTTCATCGTGCTCAAGATGTTCGGCAAATAGCCGCGACGCGCGCCGCGGAGGTTATGGGGAGGAGCATCGGCGCGGTGGTCGTGGGCTTTCTGCTCACGGTGGTGCTAGCGCTGGGGACAGATTTTGCCCTGCTCACGCTTTTCCACCGAGAGCCGGTCAACGACTTCGACCGCGAGTCGTTGCTGCTAATCCTCCTGCTGATCACCACGAACGCCTCGGCGGCGGTGGGCGGGTATACCGCCGGGGTCGTCGCCGGGCGCCGGCCGCTGGCGCATGCGCTGGTGCTCGGCGTCTTTGGCTTGCTCGTCAGCATCCCGCCGACGCTCACCCAGTGGCGCTACGAGCCGGTGTGGTACCACCTAGCTGCGCTGGTGCTGATCGTGCCGGCCGCCGCGGCGGGCGGCTGGGTGTGTGCCCGACAGCAACCGGTTGCGTAAAGGGGAAGCATCCTGTAACTTCCCCGCCGGCCATCTGCAGGTGGGGAAAAGGTGTTGTGCGGACACGAGGTCAGCCTCCTTTCCCGCCGGCCAGCCGTCCTTTTTTCCGATGCCTACCATCAAACGCGACTACTACGAGGTGCTCAGCGTCCAACGCACCGCCTCGGACGAGGAACTGAAGAAATCCTACCGCCGGCTGGCGGTGCAGTATCATCCGGACAAAAACCCCGGCGACCCCAAGGCCGAGGAGCGTTTCAAGGAACTCGGCGAGGCGTACGACGTTCTCAACGACCCCGACAAGCGCGCCGCCTACGACCGTTATGGCCACGCGGCGTTCGCCCAGGGCACGGCCGGCGCGGGGCGCGGCGGCACGGCGGGGGGCATTGATCCCTTCGACCTGTTCCGGGAAGTCTTCGGCGCGGGTGGCGGCGGCGGTGCCGGGGAGAGCGGTGGAATCTTTGAGCAGTTCTTCGGCGGAGGGCGCGGCGGCCAGGACCGCGAGGGCCGCCAGCGCGGCTCGGACCTGCGCTACGACCTGCAAATCTCCCTCGAAGAAGCGGCGGCGGGCGTCGAGAAGGAAATCGAGATCACCAAGAACGCCGCCTGCGACGTGTGCAGCGGCACCGGCGCGGAGGCCGGCAGCCAAGCCGTGACGTGCCGCACCTGCCAAGGGCGAGGACAGGTCATCACCTCGCGCGGATTCTTCCAGGTGTCGCAGACCTGCCCTCGCTGCAAGGGCACGGGCTCCATCATCGAAAACCCCTGCAAGAAGTGCCGCGGCGAGGGGCGCACGGAACAGACCGCCAAGATCAAGCTCAAGATTCCCGCGGGCATCGACGACGGGGTGCGGCTGCGTTCGACACGCAACGGCGAGGCCGGCATCCGCGGCGGCCCGATGGGCGACCTGTACGTGGTCGTCCACGTGGCGGAACACACCGTGTTCCAGCGCGAGGAGGATAAGCTGTACTGCGAGGTGCCGATCTCGTTCATCACGGCGACCCTGGGTGGCGAGATCCAGGTGCCGACCCTGGAGGGCAAGGCGGCGTTGAAGGTGCCCGCCGGCACGCAGAGCGGGACGATGTTCAAGCTGCGCCAGCGCGGGATGCCCGACATGAACACCAAGGTGCGCGGCGACCTCCTGACGCGCGTCTTGGTGGAAGTGCCCACCAAGCTCAACGCCGAGCAGCGGCAGAAGCTGGAGGAGTTCGCGGCGCTCTGCGGGGAGGAGAACGCGCCCATCCACAAGGGGTTTTTCGACAAGGCGAAGGAGTTCTTCCAGTAACGCGCATGGAATGTTTCTATCATTCCGGCATCAACGCGGTTGGCATCTGCAAATCCTGTCAGCGCGCGTTGTGTCGTGACTGTGCGGCGGAACAGGACAAAGGCATCGCGTGCCAGGGCCGCTGTGAAGAGGACGTTCGCCAACTCGTCGCGCTGGTACGGGATAGTATTCGCTACCAGCCCACAACCCAATCCATCATCGCGCGTACCCGACAGACGCGGGTCATCGCCTCGGTGTTTTATATCTTGATGGGCGCTGCCTTCATCGGTTGGGGGCTGAGCCGGCCCTTCCTGCACATGGTGAGCTTGTTGGGAGGGTTGTTCGTTCTGTACGGACTCTTCCTTCTGACCAGACTCCCGAAATCACCGCAGCCTCGCGAAGTGCCTCCAGCCGGTTGACCTGGTCGGCTGTTGCCCTTGCCCCCGTGCACCGCTTCTACATCCCGCCCGCCGCCTGGAACCCCGACGCCCTCGCGCTCGACGAGGGCGAATCGCACCACGCGCTCAACGTCCTGCGCCTCCAGTCCGGCGACAAGGTCGTCGTCTTCAACGGCCAGGGTGCGGAGGCTACCGCGACGGTCGCCCCCGAATCCACCAAGCGCGCCGTGCGCCTCCTGGCCATTCACCGCGCCAAGACGCCGCCCTTGCCCTGCCGCCTCACGCTTGCGCAGGCTATCCCCAAGGGCAAAAACATGGACCTCATCGTCCAGAAGGCCACCGAACTCGGCGCGGCCGAGATCGCCCCGCTCCTCTCCGAACGTACCGTCTCCAAGGTCGAGGACGACGAGAGCGCCGCCGCCAAGCAGGCCAAGTGGCAGACCACGGTCGTCGAGGCCGCCAAGCAGTGCGGCCAGAACTGGCTGCCGGCCGTCGCCCGGCCGCAAACGCCCAAGGAGTTTTTCGCGGGCCGACGCCCGGGAACGTTCGACCTGATGCTGATCGCTTCTCTCCAGCCCGACTCTCGGCACCTGCGCACGTACTTGGAGGAACACGGCGGCAAACCTAAAAGCGCCCTGATCCTCGTCGGCCCTGAAGGTGACTTCACCCCGGCGGAAATCGCGCTGGCCAAGAGCGCCGGCTGCCGCCCGATCACGCTCGGCCCCATCGTGCTTCGCACGGAAACCGCCGCGATCTACTGCCTGAGCGTGCTGTCCTACGAGTTGCAAGGCTGACCCGTCGCCGGGGGGGCGGGCCGGGGCGGCCGGCGGCGGCTTGGTGAGGCTGAGCCTGAAGGGCTCCGGTGAACTCGTCTCAATCGCGCTGGACGACTCCCTTCTGGCGCCGGGTGAGGGTGAGATGGTGAGCGACCTGCTGGTCGCCGCCCATGCCGACGCAAAGCGTAAGCTGGACGCCGAACAGGCTCGGGTTATGCAGGAGGCCATGGGTCC
>CAXTQD010000113.1:0-13424 GCA_964246175.1 uncultured Chthoniobacterales bacterium
GTTGCGGAGTGAGGTCCGCGAGGGTCATGCCCCGGTTTTTGCCGAAGTGGATTTGAGTCCGGCGGAAGTCCGCCGTTTCGATCTGCACTGCCCCGGTCGCCACCGCTGGCTGCTTCGTCTGCACCGGAGCCGGAACGGATGCCGGGGCGCTCTGGACCGGGGCAGGCTGCGTGGGGGTCTGCGGGGTGAGCGTGGCAAGGCTGGCGTTTAATTCCTCCACGTCCTGCGTGAAGATGTCGCTTGCGGCGGTCGTGGTGAGCACGGCGTCCACCGGAGCGCGCTTTTTCGCCATTTTAAGCACCGTGTTGTAGAAGTCGGCCGGGTTGTCGGTTTCCACCTTCTCGCCGCCCTTGGCGACCATCCAGCCCTGGCTGTCCACCTTTTTGACGGCGAGCCCTTTGCCGCCGAGGAGTTCCTGCGCTTTGGCGGGGTCATCCTGACGAATTTCCCCGTAGGCGCGCGGCACGGTGCGCTCGGTCACTTCCGCCGCGCCCGCGCGGAAGCGGTACTTGTTTTCCAGCGTGGAGCACGAGCCGACGCCCTGGCCGATGAGTACCTGGCTCGTGATGCTCGTGAGCGTCGCCGTCACGCGAAACTCGCGGTGGCCGCGCTCAAGCTGACGTTCTTCCACGTCGTAGGTGGGGCCAAGCGGAAGAGCAGGCAGAGCTTCTCGGCCCTTGGTTTGAGCAGCGTCGGCTTGTCGCCGCAGCCGAGAACGCGGCCGTAGTGTTCGCCCTTTTCATGGCGGCGGACATGATCTGCTGGATGAGCACCATGTGGGTGAGCACCTGCTGCACGGTCAGCGGGGCGGGGGAACCGTGTGCGGCGGTCGCACCTTCAGCAAGCATAGCTCGTCGCGCCTCAACCCGTGGAAAGGGAAAGTCGCTAGGATCGCTCGGTCGCACTTGCCTTTGAGCGTGCCGGATGGCGGTGTAGATTTGGTTTGTCACGCGCGGATGCGTGTGACCGCCAGAAGAGCCGCGGGCCGGGCTGGCCCGCCCAGCCCGCGGCGAGCCAGGGGCGAGTTCAAGAGCGCGTGAGGAGCACGGCCATAGACCGTTGCCCATCTACTGCAAGAATCGCCCCGGGCTCTCTGGTGTTGATGACTCGAACACTTGCCAGAGCGACGAGCCTAGCCTTGTCAGCTCGTATCCACAAGGCAGAGCCAACCCCATGATGAACCATCCTCCAACTCCTTCCACTCTTTACGTCGGCTTGGACGTAGCCAAGCTGACCCTCCAAGTTGATTTGGCTGGGCGTCCCCTCGTCTGCGCCAACACGCCAGCGGGTCACCGCAGCCTGCTCCCCCACCTGCACCGCCTCCAGGCCAAAACGGGCCACGGCGTCCACGTGGTGTGCGAGGGCACCGGCGGCTACGAACGCGCCACGGTCAGCGCGTTGCAAGAGGCCGGCGTCGCCGCCAGCGTGCACAACGCCGCGCGCGTGCGTGCCTTCGCCCGCGCCCAGGGCCGCCTGGCCAAGACCGACGCGCTCGATGCCGCCGTGCTCAGTGCCTTCGGAGCCGCCATGCAGCCTGCCGGCGACCAACCGCCCACCAAGAGCGAGGCCGCTTTAGAAGCTCTGGTCACCGGACCGACATCATCACAGTTCGTCGTGTAGTGCTGAAAGGTCCGGGTCAACCAGCGCCATCTGCCGGCAAGCCGGTTCCAACTTGGTCGCTTCCGCCAGCCGGTTGCGGGCAACATCCAGATGCCCGAGCACTGCTGCGTAGCAGGCCAGGTTGTAGAGAATCATCGCACAGGTCGGAAAGCGGTTGGCCACCTGTGCGAGCACGGCCAGCGCCTCCTGTACCCCGATGGCTCGGCGGGTGGCGAAGGCCAAAGTGATGAAGCTCTGTGGTTCGTCAGGTTGCTGGAACGCGAGCTGACGGGCGACGACTTCCATCAGTTCCCATTTGCTCAAGGCACGGAAGATCTCCACCCGCACGGCGAGCACCTCCGAGAGCGTCTTCATCTCGGGCTCAATGGCTTCGATCTCGTCGTTGGCATCCAGTGGCATGCCCAGTTCGAGGTAACCAACGGCGGCTTGGAGGTGGCGGTCGTAAAGGGTCATCACTGGGTAAGCTTAGAAGTGCCTGCCTCTCACGAGGGCTTCACCATTGCCATGATACTCCGCCGTAGAAGGCGCGGCCGAGCCCCGGACTAAACGAAGCGTTGTCATCACCGACCCGTGCATCCGCGCTGGGCTCAACGTAGGCCGCGTACCTCTTGTCGAGCAAATTCTTGGCCTCGAAGTACACTTGGAAGCCCCGTGGTGTCCGGTAGCCGGCACGGAAGCCGAGCAGCGCGTAGGGATCCGCAAAGAGCGTGTTGGCCTCGTCCACCGGGTAGCGGACGATGCTCCACTCCACGTTCGGCCCACCGTAGAGCCCAGAAGAGTGCTCGTAGCGTACCTCCGCCTTGTACGCCTGCGCCGGGTTACCCGCGATGCGGTGGTCGCCGTACACCGCGTCCCCATCAAAGCGGAAGTCGCTCAGGTTGTAGGTTTGCTCTAGCAACAAGCGGTCTGTCTTGCTGCTCGCGCGAGAGTCCTTGCCTTCCTTGGCGTCCATCTTCCGATCCGGGCGCACGTCCCGAACGAGGAAGCCGCGGGCGAGTTCGACTTCCAGGCCGGCCTCAATGCCTTGGTGGATCGTGTCGTCGGCGTTGACGGTGCCCAGCGGCACGCCCCGCGCGTTGTTGAGGGCAAGCAGTTCGTGGTGGACCCACGAGCGGTAGAATACCAAGTCCCAGGTAAACGGTCCCGCTTCTCCGCGCGTGCCCACCTCCAGGATGATGGCGTGCTGCGGCTCCAAGGAGTGGAACACCTGCCCGCCATCCGTGCCCTCCTGTACTCCGATGGATTCGTCGAAGGACACCGGCTGGAAGCTGCGGCTCAGGTTGAGGTACACGAGGCTTTTGTCCGTCCACTGGTAGGCCACCCCGCCCTTGGGGTTGAAGGCGCGAAAGTGGTCGTCGTGCGACTGGTCACCTAGCGTGGCCGAGCGGTAGCCGTCGCGGAACACGCGGTTGACGTACACCGCTTGGAAGCCTGCGAGCACAGACCACCGCTTGGTCAGGAAGAACTGGTTCTCTGCGAAGAGCGGCAGGTTGAGGTAGTAGGTGCGGTCAGCAAAGAGCAGGGCACCGAGCTTGCCGTCCGGGGTGGCGTAGAAGGAGTCGCTCTCGGGCTCGAAGGTCGGCAGCAAGCCGGCCGTGAAGCGGTTGCGGCGGCCAAGGAGCGGCGTAGTCGCCTCGTAGAGCACGTCGGCTGCGTAGTCGTCCGAGTAGAAGCGCACCGTGCCCAGGCGAAAGTCGTCCTCGTACTCGCTGCGCTGTTCCTGCTGGCGATGGTTCCATGCGATGCTCGCCTGGAAGATCCAGTCTTGGCCGTGCACGGCGAAGCGGTCCATCAGGCGGACGTAGTTCCAGCGGGTGTTCCAGTCTTCCTGGATGGCCTCCGGCTCGGTCTGGCGCGGATCGGCGTACAGGGCGTCTTTGTCGAGGGCGGCCGGGTTGTTCTGGTCCAGGCGACCGTAGAAGAAGTAGAGGCGGTTCTCGGCCGAGTCGCTCAGCCGGTAGCCCAGGTCACCGGTCACCTTCTGGTAGTTCTCCTGGGCATGCTCCTGGTAGCCGTCCTGCACGTGGTTGGAGAACGCGGCGAACAGGTCCCAGGCACCGTGGCTGTAGCCGCTGGAAAGCGTCTGCTGGGAGTAGCCGTAGCTGCCGAAGGAAGCGCCGACAGAGATCGGGGCGGCATCCCGGCCGGTGAGCGAGACCAGGTTGATGGCTCCGCCGAGCGTCACACTGCCGTAGCGCAGAGCGTCGGCCCCGCGGTATACTTCCGCGTACTTGACTCCTTGCAGGTCCACGTCGTGCAGGAACGCCTCGCCGTCGCTCTGGTTGAGCGGCACGCCGTCGATGAGGATGGCAAGGCCGATGATGTCGTCGTTGTTCTGGCCGGAGCCGCGGCTGGAAACGTGCGTGTCCTCGGCTCCTTGCGAGGAGGAGATCGCCAGTCCCGGCTGGTAGCGAAGCAGGTCTTCCAGGTAGTCGTGGCGGCCGAGCCGATAGTCATCGGCCCCATACACGTCCACGGCGCCAGGCACCGGTTGCAGCCGTGCCTTGGCTTCCTCCACGCTCGGGGACAGCATGCTCGGATCGTTCGCGGTGACCACCACTCTGTCGGCTGTCAGGCCGGGGATATCGTCCGGTCGAGCCGAGGCCACGCCGGGTGCAAACCCGAGCAGGAGGGCCACGAGTACAAACCGATGCAGGGAGACGTTTTCTTTGAAGACCATCGACAGCGGCCGGCTTCCGGCGGTGCGGATCCGTCGCCGGCGAGGACCGCTTGCTTGCATGAACTTTACGCTGCGAACGGCTAGCGGCGAAGAGAAGCCGGAAGGCTTGCGAGGGTTGCAGCCAGCCACCCGGGCTTCTTGGCAAGGAGGCGTTCGATCCGCCTGAGAGCCACTTCGGGTGCATCGCATTCAATCTCGTGTCGTAGCAGGTGATGTTGAACGTCGATGTCGTCTGGGAAGTGGTTCTCCGCGGCACGCAGCATGGAGCCAGCTTCCCAGGACTTTGCTTCGTTGCGCATCGCTTCGGTTAACAGCAAGACCATGTCAGGTCGGTGGCGGTGTCGCCGACGAAGGATCCTGGCGAAGCGCCTTGCTTGCGGCCAATCCTCTCTGGCGGCGCTGATCTCGTATCCTACCAGAAGGACGTCCGAGCGTTCCCGAAGATCGGGGGGAATGGCTTGCATCTCACTCTCGGCCGCTACCGGTTGTCCGGCGAACAGGAAAGCCACGGCGGCTTGGATGCGATGATCAAATGCGTTCATGCTTGGCCGACCATGGCGTCCAGGGTTGATCGGAGTCAATTCGTGCTACCACGAAGAAAAGACCCTGACCTCACCCTCGCTTGAGGCGGACGGTCTGTAGAGTCACCACAGACCAAGCCACCATGCATGCCCGACGAGGGCAAGGCAACCAAGGGCGGCGCTCGCGTCTGTTCTCCAGGACCGGCGGAACAGCTTCCAGCCGCTCGTGCGGGCAGAGACACCCCAGCGTTGTCGGCACCAGGCGGCGTGCTCGCGTTTGAGGATCTGCGCCGGGTGTGGGAACGGTGCCCAAGCCGGGGCATCCTCGACTCGCGTCAGCAGGTCTCCGAGTCGGGCATCGTCATAGCGGTCTGCGGCGCGGCGCGTCCTCTGCCAGCCAACAGACGCGGCAGCCACCGAGACGCTCATGCTCAGCACACAACCGCCGATCGTCCATCGGTGGCAGGCCAGCGCGTAGTTCATCCAAGCGCAACCCAGCCACCACGTGGCCAACCAGAGTTCGGCCAGCGCCGTCGTGACAAAGTGCCACCGGCGCTGCCTAGCCGAGAGGAACTCAGTCAGAGTAGGCGAACCCTCCGGCTTTGTCGCGCATCATCACCGAAGAGGTTTCCTCCGCCAGCTTGACGGCCAGGGTCTTGCCACCATCGAGCACGAAGGCCAAGTCGGTGCCCTGCTGCTGGACCTTGATGATCTTGCCGCTGCTGGTCGCCGCAGCGTTGGTGTTCGACGGGGCCGTCTTGATGGTCAGCACCGAGCCATCGTCCAGCGTGACGGTCAGCACGTCGCCGGCTTGGGCCGTGCCGCTGATCGAGCGGCCAGCGATGAGGTGGGTGAGCTTCTGGTTGGCGCGCATGGCGTGGAGTGGATGGTGTCCGGTGGAGGTGTTTACTTCGCTTCGTGGTAGCCGGCGGCAAGCGCGTCAGCCTCGTTCATGTACTTGCCCTGCTTCGTCTTGCCGTAGTACTGGGTGCCCGGCTTCCAGATGACCCCGCTCTTGGTGTTGACCCACACCTGCCCCGCGGCGCTATTTGCGGCGGTCTGGCCGGCCGCAGGCGAAGCAGTCTCGTTGTCGGGGGCCTCGTCGCGGGTGGCGCTCTCGTCCCCGGCCGCTTTGCCGGTGTATGGATGCGCCCGACCACCTTTCGCCTTGCCGGCCAGCGGCGTGGGGCTCACGTACTTCTTGTAGGCGGCGATCCAGTCGCGGGCCATCTCCGCTTGCGCTTGGTGCATGTCCACCTTGCCGGCGCGCACCAGGGTAAGCAGCTTGTACTCTAACTGGTCTTTGACGTGCGCGTTCCACGGCTCGGTCAGGTAGCTCTCCGGCCACAGGTTCTTCTTGGAGTTGCTGCCACCTAAGGACAGGGGGACCAGGTGGTCCACCTCGTACTCGCCCTTGTTCCAGTGCGCGATGCCGTAGGAGGCGTACACCTCGCGCTTCACCGACACCGGCACGTTGCGCACCTTGGCCGAGTAGCCCTTGACTTGGATGTCGGCCAAGGTCACCGGCAGCGTGTCACCTGGTGTCAGCTTGGGGTTAGGCATCATGGGCGCGGTGGTGGCGGCTGGCGGAACTTGCTGGGCCATCAAGGGGGCTGCGGCGCAAGCAAACGGGAGGGCGGCCACCAGGGAGCGCAGCAACGAGGGGAGCGACTTCATCGGGGGAAATACGGACCGCCTCTACAAGGAGGCCGTGTTCAGGTCCTAATTCGAAGGCGTTGCGTGACAATGGACCTGCTTCTGGTTTGCCTTCTTACCCGCCCGATAGTGCTCGGGTCCATGCAATCGGAAGGGTGCTGGCATCGAAAGGGTCACCGCCTCCGTTCTGCCGCCGACTTGCATCCATGCCCTACGCTCGGGCGGATGCCTCCGTGTGGACACACTCACAGGCTTCGAGATCCGCTGGGAGGCCGGCGACGGCGACGTCGAACTTGTCGGTCCACAAATTACGCCTCTACGCTTTCACACAATCCGAGAGGCTTACGAGTACTATCGGCGCTGTTTCGCATCGCTGAGCAAAGCACCGTTGACGATCCGTGCGGCGCTGCCTTTTGAGGTGAAATGATGGATGCACAACGTCAGCGTTGAAACGCGCTGCATCAGCATCCGTCTGCCGACGGGTGGTTTGCTCCAGCCAGAAGAGACTATCCCACTTAAGCGCCGCAACGAGCCGGTGAACTTGGCACTACTACCCACTGACCTCGCCTCTAGGTCTCTGCTCGTTCCATCAGACCCGGCCGCATCTATCTCGCTATCGGGAGCGGATGCCTCGAAGATGTATAGCTCTTTGCTCCACCGCGAGGTTTGTCGGCAGCGGGTGGCCCAGGAAGATTCTGCCGCCAGCCGGGCAGCCGCCGACGGCTGAAGCTCTGGAACGTGTCGGTCCAGTGCACGATGGCATTGCTGTTGCTTGAGTGGACGCGCGCACCGAGTAAGCCTTGCGGCGAACTAAAGTTGGACGCCTTCAAGATGCCATGAGCCTTTGGCAGCGCCTTTGCCGCAACGCGGACGGCAGCGCCTTGCTCAACGTACCGGACTTAGGACCGATCCTGCTGCTGGTAGCCATCGGCTGGGCGGTGTGGACGGCGTTGAGCTAGGCCGCGCGGTGGTGGGTGCGTTGATCGCACTGGCCCGCGTCCGGTTTGCAACCGTGTGGGAATGAGAGGACGATCTAAGGACGATCTCACCATCATCGCGGCGGCTTTCGTGATGAGCGCGGCAACGTTATGGAACCGACCAGCTTTACCAACGAGCCAGAGGTCTTTCAGCACTACCAAGTGCTGCGTCGCGTCGACGGCACGCTCTGGGAACTGGGGCGCGGTTCAAGGGGCATCACCTACAAGGCGTTCGACACCAACCTGCACTGCGAGGTGGCGCTCAAGGTCATCCTGCCGCACGTCCTCCAAGACGAAGCGTCGCGAGAGCGCTTTTTGCACGGGGCGCGTCAGGCGGCACAGCTACGGCACTTGAACATCGCCGCCATCTTCCACCTCGGCCAGACGGCCGACGGTGCCTGTTTCTACGCGATCGAGTTCTGCGAAGGCGAGACCCTTCAGCAGATCGTGGAAGAACGAGGTCCCTTCGATGTAGCCACCGCGCTGGCCATTGTCCTGCAGGTCTGCCAGGCGCTCGTGCTGGCCAAAGAACACCAACTCGTCCACCGCGACATCAAGCCGGCCAACCTGATCTTGACGAACTCGCTGGCGGATGAGCCGACCGTCAAGGTCATCGGTTTCGGATTGGCCAACAGCTCTCTGGAAGAGACAAGCGCGGGTGCCTCGACGGGGACCAGCGGTTACGTCGGCACCGCCTACTTCGCCAGCCCTGAGCAACTGGAAAACAAGCCGGTGGACGGCCGCTCGGACATCTATTCCCTGGGTGCGACGCTCTGGTTTCTTCTCACCGGCCAGACCATGTTCAGTGGCTCGCCGGCGCGGATCATCAGTCAGCATCTCTTCGCCCCCGTGCCTTGGCAGCAGCTCGAAGGACGCGATGTCCCGCCCGTCGTCCGGGCGCTGCTCGGAGGAATGCTTGAGAAAAGCCCGGCCGACCGGTTCCCCAACGCTTTGAAGCTCAGGCGTGCGGTGGAAGAGTGTCTGGCTGCAATGGCTGGCGCCGCACCCATCCGGCGCATCCCCCTTCCTCCCAAGGTTCCCGCGGACGCCCCGGAGCCTGACGGTGGGGATGACGTGCTGGCGGGACGCTGGCAGCTCGTGGAGGAATGCGGCGGCGGACGGAATGGCCAGCTGTTCCGTGCGATCGATTTGCGGCAGCAGGATGCATCAGTGGCCGTCAAGGTTCTCGATGCCCGCATCGCCGCCGACGTAGCAACCTGCCGACAAGTGGAGCGAGTCGTAAAAACCTTGCAGGCCGCTCCCCACGGAAACCTCATCCAACCTCTGGCGTTCGGCAAAGACCGTGCAGGCAGGCGCTTCCTGGTCATGGAATGGATCGAGGGCTTCACGTTGCTCGCGATCCTGCGGACGCGGGGGACGGTGACGCCGCAAGACGCGCTGCGCCTGCTCGAACCGATGGCAGCAGGCTTCGACCACGCGCGGCTGCACGGCTTGACCCGGCTCGAGTTGTCCAAGCACCAAGTCCTCATCCACTTTCCGCAGGGCTTTGCAGACGAACAGGAGCGCGAACAAGTCCTACACTTGCCGATGACTGCCTGGCCGGCCTTCCGGGTGGTCTTGGGCACGATGTCCTTGGAAGGGCCAGACAACCGCGGCAACGACACCATCGTGGGAAACCAAACGTCCCTGCCTGGGGCGAAGCGCGGCGACGGACCTGCGGTGGCGGAGGACGTTCCTGCCACCGGGCTCGACGTTGCCACCCTGGGTCAGCTGATCTACGAACTGCTCGGTGGCCGTTGGACGGTCAACCATGCCAGCCGAGCGGCAACGGGCGGGCGCTACGTTCCGCTCGCGTGCTTGACCGAGGAGGGGAACGCGGTGGTGCGTCGTGCCATGCGGCCAGCCGCGGGCAACCCTGGCTTCCGCACGGCGCGGGGGTTCTACGAAGCTCTGGCGGAGATCGCCGGTCACCAAACCCTACAACCGACCACGATCGGCCCAGTCTCGGTGGCTCCGCTGGCAGCCGAACCAACCTTCGGCACGGAGGAAAGAGCGTCTTCTAGCACCCGCTGGTCCTGGTTGGTTGTGCCGCTCCTGCTCGCTTTAGCTGGCGCGGCGGCATCCTTCTTCCTGGGTCACTCCTCGCCGCCCGCCAGAACCGGGAGAGTCTCGCCGGCTCCGGCTACTTCCCCGGCTCGCACGGCTGCCGTGTCACCTCCGCAGATCGCTGCGCCGCCTGCCGCTGCCGTTGCTCGAAACGTTCTTGTCCCGCATCCCTCGCCATCCACCTTGGCGGACGCGATCCCGTCCCCGCCGCTGAACCTGTTCACGCCTTCGCCTCCCACCATCACCACCACACTGCCTCCGGTCGCCACGGAAACTCCTGCGTTGCCGCCGATGGCGGCGTCCTCGCCAGAAGTCGCCGCCGCGACACCCGTTCGCTCGCCACGCTTGGCGGACGGTTGGCAGCAAACGCTCGGCGAGCTCGTCGATGGCTTCATGCGTTGTGACCAGACGCACGACGTGCGCGCCGTCCTGGCCTACTACGGCCCGGTCGTGGATTACTTCGGCGATGGACGCCTCAACCAGGGGCGCATCCGCACCGACCTCCTTGCGTTCAACCAACGCTGGCCGGTGCAGCGGAACCGCGTCGTCGGCACTCCGGACTTCCGGGAAACAACACCCGGCCAGAGCTACTCTGCCCGCTTCCACACGGCTTTTTACGTCGCGAGCGCCCCGCGCAAAGCTTGGGTCCGTGGCGAGTCTGTCGTGGAGATGAACATCGAGATGGTCCGGGGCGTTCCGTTGATCGTATCGATCCGGGAAAAGATGGTGCACCGGGAAACGGGCAAGCTCCCTAGCCAGTAGTCAAGATCGCTTTGATGTTCACGGCCATACTCTATCGGCGAAGGATGGAGGTTGTAAACTTGGTGGTTCCGAGGGACCGGTTGGACGCGGTGATCATGGCGGCCTGCCACGTGCCCGCGTGATTTTGATCATGGATTGATCTGAGGTGATTATTCCGCCCAAATTGGGGTTTTCTGGCATCCACCCTGCTTTGGATCAATTCGCCAAATAGATCCATGAAACCCAGCCACCTCCTCCTCCTCGCCTCTGCCGCCAGCACCCTGCTCTCCGCCTCTCCGGCACGCGCCACCGTCAACCTGCTGCTCAACGGCGGCTTTGAGAACAGCAACACCACCACGACCTACGCCAACGGCAACAACACCAACGCCGCGACCCCCGTCGTCGTGCCCGGTTGGACCCTGGTTGCCGGCAACACGAACCTCCAGCAAGGGGCAGCCACCGGCACGGGTTTCTTGGCGGCGAACCTCGCGCCGTTTAACGGGGCGTACAGCGGCGGCTCTCAAGCCACCACCTCCACGGGCCTGAACAACCAGACGACCGACACCGGCGGCAACCGGTTCTTCGACGGCACCAACGACAACGCCCAGGGCTACACGATCATCACCCAGGGGTTCACGCTGGCAGCCACGACCACCGTGACCGGCTCTTACGCGCTTGGCTACCGGGACACGGGCGGCAACGTCGCCGGCACGGCCGCAAACTTTGCCAGTAACACCACCAGCCGCGTCGAGATCCTCAACAGCGGTGGCACGGCGGTTTACACGAGCTACGGCGACCTGGCCTCGCCGGGTGGCACGTTGTCGGCCAACCCCGGCTGGGAGGTCAACAACATCAACGCCGGCAGCCTTGCGGCCGGCAACTACACGGTCCGCATCGACTTGGTGGGAACGCAGAACATCGACGCGGTCAACCTGGTGCCCGAGCCGTCCACTTGGGCCATGCTGGGCCTGGGTATGGCGGGTACGGGTGCGGTGGTGCTGCGTCGGCGGCAGCGCGCCGTGTAGTTCCCGCAACGCCAAACCCCGCCGCCGCGTGTAGCGGGGCGGGACTGCCATCGTGGATGGTGCGGGCGTCTACCGCACCATACAGGTGATCAGGCGCCTGCCTGGTAGGTCCGCTCGATGGCGCGTACAAGCGCCGTGGCGTTGAAAGGCTTGTAGAGCACGCGCACTTCTTCCCGCGCGAGAGCCTGCCCGAGTTCCGTGTCGCCGGCGCACGCGGTGATGATGAGCAGCCGCTCCGCCAGGGTGGGGCGGTGCGCGCGCAGCCACGCCGCCAAGTCTAAACCGCTGCCGCCGGTCATCATCAGGTCGCTGACCACAAAGTCCACGTGCTCACGCTCCAGGAAGGCGATGGCCTCGGCGACGCTGCCCACCAGCGTGGTGCGGCAGTCGAAATGAGTTCGGAGCACGTTCTGGAACAGCGTGCCCAAGGTCAGCGCATCCTCGACCACCAGGGCGCAGTGCAGAGACAAGGGCGTGCCGTCAACGCTGGCGGTCGGTTCGTGTGACATGGGTTGGCTTGCCAAGCACAAAGCAGGCCCGGCCGTCAGGGAAAGACCGGAGGCGCAAGGGAACCCGCCGCCGGCCGGGCGTGCGGACTAGGCAGCACGAGTGGTGGATGCAGTGCGAACACAAGACGCCATGCTACACCATCCGCATTGAGGACGTGCCGCAGGCCACGATCTAGGCCGGCGGTGTTCCTCACGCTGTTGATCTGATGAATCGAGAGTGAGCGGCCAAGGGATCCACTAGCGGCGAGCCCTTTTTGCTCCTCGCGTCACCTTCGCCGCAACTTTTAGCGGGAAGGGACGGAGAACGGAGGAGGCAGGCCACATCGGTCCTGTCGCTAACCATCATCAACCGATCGTCCATCCTGCCATGCAAACATCTCCTCTTCGCTGCCGTCTTCTGTACGCCCTACTGCCGCTCCTGGCGGTGCTGGGATTCTTCGCCAGCCCCAGGTCCGTCGCGGCCCAAGCGGTTCCGCCCTTGTTTGTCATTCGCCAGCCGCCCGAGACGGTCATCACGTCCTTGCCTTATACCATCGCCAAGCCTGGCCTCTACGTGCTCAACGAAGACCTGAGCAGCTCCCTGAGCAGCGGCAACCTGATCATGGTCAACGCTGACAACGTGACCATCGACCTGCAAGGCCACTCTCTGCCCGGTCCTGCTGGCTACAGCAACGAGGTTGTCTACGGCATCTACGCCCAAGAGCATGCCAGCGTGACCGTGCGCAACGGCACACTCTCGCACTGCTACTTCGGCGTCTATTTTCTCGGCACCGGCAGCGCCAGCACGACCAACAACCTCAATCAGGTCGTCGACAGCCTGCGGGTGACCCACTGTGTGGCTGGCATCGTTTTGAACACCGCGCCGGGCAGCCGCGTCACCAACTGCCAAGTCACGCAGATGGACAGCGATGGCATCGCCATCAGCGGGCCTGGCGGCACGGTGCAGGGTTGCGTCGTCAACCAAGTCGGCGGCACCGGCATCCAATTGGGCGTCGGCACCTTGGCGCGCCAGAACTCGATCGCCAACGCTTACTACGGGATCCTTGAGGGCAAGTACCAGGACAACCTGACGAGCGGCTGCACGACGCCCTTCGCCGCCGGCACCGACGCGGGCGGCAATAACTAGCCTCAAGGAACACACGGGCACGGGAGGGTGCCAGTGGCAACGTGCCTCTTGGCCACTACGTTGCCAGCGCCTACGTCCCCGGGCTTTGCAGGTCCAGTGCAAGCAGCGCCAGAAACCACCGCTCGGCGCCGTCCTCAAACCACGCAGGTAGTCCGTCTGGGTGCAGACGGGCCAGCGCCTGCCGCCAAAGCAGAAACTCCGCCAGCAGCTCGGGTGTTGGCGCAGGCGGTCGCTGCATGGCCTCCTGTAGACCGTCGCCGGTGTCGCGGCGTTCACTGCCGGTGAGTGCGGCCTTCCACCAAGGGCGTCGAGGACGGCTTATCCAACCGGGTGGCGTTTGGCAAGGCGCAACGCCAGCAGGTCGCTGAGCACGTCGGCCAAGTCCGAGAGCGCGGCGGCGTCCTCGGCAGCAAACCGCCTCGGCTTGGTGTCGAGCAGACACAAAGTGCCTAGCGCCAAGCCGTCGTCCGAACGAACCAGCGCGCCCGCGTAGAAGCGGAAG
>CAXTQD010000113.1:13434-13768 GCA_964246175.1 uncultured Chthoniobacterales bacterium
GACGCACGGATGATCCCGGAAGCGCGGATCTTGCAGGGCGTCTGGCACGAGCACCGTCCTGTCGGCCAGCAGCGCGTGCGCGCAAAAGGATAACTCCCGCCGCGCGTCTTCGAGTGCCGGACCCACGTGCGACTTGAGCCACTGCCGGTGCTCATCAATCAGGGCCAGTCGGACCACGGGCACGAAGAAGATTTTGCTGGCAAGCCGGGTGATGCGGTCAAACGCAGGCTCCGGCGCGGTGTCCACGATCTCGTACCTACGCAGGGCCTCCAATCGCTGGCTTTCGTTTGCGGGCAGCGGGGGAGCGGGAGCAAGGCGGGGCACACGTGTGGGG
>CAXTQD010000114.1:0-12808 GCA_964246175.1 uncultured Chthoniobacterales bacterium
TAACAAAATGAGGATTTCAGCGCGTGCGTGTGGCAGGGTTTGGATGCAGGGCCAAGCCGTTGTTACCCGAGGCACCGTGGAAGGGAAGCCGCGCCACTTTCGCCCGCGCCCAAGCCGCGCCGAACACGGCCTCCCGGGCGCCAAGCCACTTTCTCCCACCGGCAGGCACTCACGGGTCTTGTGTGCGTGCTCAAGACCGGCCTCCAACGGGCGGACCTGCCGCCGGCGATATGGGCTGCGGCTCGGGGGCATATGAGCTGCTGGCGCAGGCTCGTGATGCGTGGGAGCGAACCGGCGGCCGGGCCAAGCTGCACCCCTTGTGCTTGGAAAGGCTGGCCGACGCCGGCCAAGTCGACCGGAGAGGCGCACGCTCATCGACTCCTCCAGCCTGCGGGCTCTAAAAAGGGGGGGGGATCACACCGGGCCGAACCCAACCGGACCGGGCGCGGGCGGCCAGCAAGCATCGAAAAAGCGTAGTCACGTCAAGTACTGGAACGCCAGCCATTACCTGTTCATCGGAGACACGGCCAAGAAAGTGGCCGAAAAAACGCTGGAGTTCTTGCTCCGATGAAACGCCGCGCGGCAGTGTCTGACCCGCACGTCCCCGGCAAACAGAGGCTGGCGGATGCTCTCGCGCAGCCTGCTAAATCATTGGCTTGCCCGGATTGGCACCCGGGGCGAGCACTAAACGGTGCAACATGGATGGGAACGTCAATCCCTGCACCACAACCGAGAACACCACGACGACGTAAGTCACCGTCAGCAGCAGTTCGCGCTGATGTCCGCCGGGCAGTGACAACGCCAGGGCGACCGGGATGCCGCCGCGTAGTCCACCCCAGGTCAGCAGCCGGACGCTGTGCACCGGGAACGGCCGGCCGGGTTCGGGCCAGATCACCGTGAACAACGCTCCAATGCTCAGCCAGCGCGCGGCGAGCACCGTCGGCACGGCTAGGCACCCGGCTAACAGCGCGCCGCCCGTGAGCCGCAACGAGAGCACCACCAGTCCGATCAGCACAAAGAGCACCGCGTTGAGGATGCCGTCGATCAGTTCCCAGAACTCGTCCAGCCGCTCGCGGGTTTCCTCGGACATCACCCGGTGTCGCGCCACGTTGCCCACGATCAACCCGGCCGCCACGATGGCCAGCGGCCCCGAGATGCCCAAAGCCAAGGCAAGCGCGTAGCCGCCGGACACCACTGCCAGTGTCAGGAACACTTCTACATTGTAGTCGTTCACCGTTTTGAGAAGCTGGTAGGCGATCCAGCCAAGCACAACGCCGAGCGCGAGGCCGCCAATCACCTGCCGCAACAATAACAACCAGAAATGCGGCCAATTCTGTGCCTGCGCGGAGTCGTGGCCGAGTAGTTGGTAGCAAGCGACGAAGGCGACCACGCCGATGCCGTCGTTGAAGAGCGATTCACCTGCAATGCCCGTTTCCAGCACCCGCGGCGCGCCTGCGCGGCGCAGCATGTCGAGCACGGCGACAGGGTCGGTCGGGGAAATCAGCGCGCCGAACACCAAGCAATATTCCCAAGGCACGTCCAACGCCAAGGCGCCGAAGACCCACCGCATCATGGTGGCGACAAAGAACAGCGTCATCAGCACGCCCGCCGTGGCCAACACCGCCACTGGCCATCGATATTCCCGCAGTTCGTCCAGACGTACATGCATGGAGCCGGCGAAGAGCAGGTAGCCGAGCATCCCGTTCATCAAGGCCGAGCCGAAATCGATCTGGCGCACCAAGGCTTGGGCGTTTTGTGGCCAGGCGAAACCCGCGTGGCTGGCAAGCAGGATCGCAAGTGAAATCCCCAGAGAAAAGAGGACAAGAGCGATGGTGGTCGGCAGCCGGAGAAAGCGGTGGTTCAGGTAGGCCGTCAGCGCCGAAAAGGTCAGCAGCAGCGCGATGATTGAAGAAGCGGGCATGACAGGCAATCCTTTTGGATAACCCGCTAGCTTCAGTCACTCCACTGATTTCGGTGTTCAAACCACGACGAGATCGACGCTTTTGAGTTCTTGCAACAGCTTCTCGTGCAGCGAGGGTCGCAGCCGCCGCCAGAGCGGGCGCTCGCCCGGCCGGCCGACGACAAAGTGCGTGACGCCGTACTCCCGGGCGAAGTCGATGAGCGCGCCCGCCACGTCGTCGCGCTTGAGCACGATGACCAACCCACCCATGCGCTGAGCGGCTTCCAACGTCTCGCCGATGGCGCGCTGAGCCTCGGCCGTGATGACCTGTGGCGCTTCACCGGGCGTGCGGACATAAACAGCGTACCACGGAGCGTTGAGTTGCGCCGCTAACCGCGCAGTCTTACGTAGAATTGCTCCCGGGTCCGGCCCGCCGCTGCTCAACGCCACGGCCACCTGCCCGACCCCGCCGGGAGTGTGCTCGTCCGCCGACGCTTCCTCCGCCCGCTGGCGGCGGTCGAGGAAGTTGGCGCTCTCGCTCAGCGCCATCTCGCGCAGGCGGGTGAGGTTTTGCGGGGTGAAGAAGTTGGTGAGAGCCTGCGCCACTCGGTCCGACGCATAGATCTTGCCCGCTTGCAGCCGCTCGATGAGGTCCTCAGCCGGCAGGTCGATGTTCACGATCTGGTCCGCGCGCGTGAGAAACTCGTCGGGAATGCGTTCCTTCACCCGCACGCCCGTCGCGCCTTCGACGACGTTGTAGAGACTTTCCAGGTGCTGGATGTTGAGCGTGCTGATGACGTTGATCCCGGCGGACAGCAGATCCTCCACGTCCTCGAACCGCTTCTTGGTCTTCGCCCCCGGTGCGTTCGTGTGCGCCAGTTCGTCGACCAGCGTCACCGTGGGTGCGCGGGCAATGACGGCCGCCGTGTCCATCTCTCGCAGTTCGACGCCCTTGTACTGCGTGACGACCGGCGGCACGATCTCCAACTCGCCGATCTGCGCGGTCGTCTCCGGCCGGGCGTGCGGCTCGACGTAGCCGATGACCACGTCTACCCCGCGTTTCTTCAGACGGTTGCCCTCGACTAACATCTGGTAGGTTTTGCCCACGCCGGCACACGCCCCCAGGTAGATTTTGAGCTTGCCTAACTTTTGGCGGTGGATGAGGGCCAGGAACTCCTCCGCCTTGCGGCGCGAAGGTTCGCCGAAGCTAGTGGGAGGATCGATGTCCATGATGGGTCGGGGAGTGCGTGGATGGACCGGTGGCGGGCAACGTCTAACGGTGCGTTTCCAGCCGCTTGTTCTTCACCTTGGTCTGGGGCAACGGTTTCTTGTCCTTGTAGTAGTAGCAGACCTCGACCAGCGTGGGCCAGAGTTCGAGCGAGGCTTGGATCTGGCTGATCACGTCGTCCACGATGCGGCTGACGTTCTGCTGGAAGAAGTCAGGCTCGAAGCCGTAGAACGCCTTGGAGAGGCTGTCGGCGAAAAGGGCGAGCGCCTGTCGTCGCTCCTCGCCAACGGCTTCCCCCGCCGCGGTGCGCACCTGACCGTGCACGGTCGAGACGCGTTGGAGGATCTCCTGCGAGTCCTGCAAGGTCACCTCGCCTTCGTAGTGAAACTTGATGGTCAGGTCATCGCGCTGGTAGACGCTGTCCTTGATCTTCTTCTTGAGCAGGCTGCACAACTCCTCGTTGAAGACTTCCATCGCGAGTGGGTTGCGCATGTAGTTGTTCTTCGTGTGGTTCTGCGCGGCGTCCACGTGCGCGCTCGCGAGGCCAGCCTGCTGCACCCACAGCCGGTAGATGTAGTCCTCGAAGCGCAAGCGCGTCGGGAAGAACGGCGGCAGCCCCAGGCGGTTGTCGTAGCCGGCCACCCCGCAGTCGATGCGCCAGTTCTTGCTCGTGACCACCGGGCGGAAGTTCACCAGCACGTAGCGGTCGTTGAGTTCCTGCGGATCGGTCTGGTGCGCGTTGTCCAGGAACATGGACACATAGTCGAGCGCGTCGATGTCATTGGTGCCGGTACGGAAGGTCTGCGCGATCTTGATCTGCGCGTCGCGCGCGAGTTTGCCGCGCTGGAGCAGGAGCGCGTTGTCGCGGGTGAACTCGCGCGTCGTGTTGGTCTCCAGGTGCATGGAGGTGTCCACGAGGAAGTCGCCCTTCTCGTAGTTGGGCGGTGCCTGGCTGACCTTGTGGCCGAGCACCTCGTCGAAGGCTTCCAGCAGGTCGAAGGATTTGCGCGCATACCCCTTCTGCTCCCCGGCGCGGTAGAGCTTGCCGCGGGCGATCTCGTCGTCACCGAGCGACTCCGGACTGTCTTCGATCAGTGCCTCCGGGCGCATGTCGTCGTCCGAGCTGATGAGAAACTGGCCGAGCGTCCACATCAGCGTGCAGTTGCGGTTGCCGCCGTAGCTGGGCCGGAAGAGGTTCTTGACGAGGAGTTCCAGCTTCCGGTCGCGCAGCTTGCGGCCGAGCAACCCCAGGAACTCCTCCTTCTCGCGCGGGCCGACGTAGTAAAGCTCGTTGACCGTGCGAGTGTTCTCCAGCAGTGGGAAATACTTCTCGTGGTTGGCGACGCTGGAGTCGTCGAAGACCATGAGCTTAGCGGCGTGGCCGTTGCGCCAGAAGTTGGCGTCGTAGGCTTCGATCGCTTCGGCCACGTCCCGCAGCCGGTAGGTGGGGATGGCGAAAACGGTGGATTCTGGTTCCATAAAGGAAAAAAGCGTCACCGCAGGGAAACTCCGTCGATGCCAAATATCACATCGCGCAGAACCTCAACGTTGCGCTCCGCCGCATCGAGCCTGCGTTGGATGCCAATCCCGTATGCCGCAGTCAGGAGCGTGGTCATTCCTAGGACAAAAGAAGGCCAGGCGACCGATAGGACGGTCTGCTCGGTCACGCGGTTGAAAGCATCCAGGATGACCGGGGTGTCTGGCCGGTGATCCGCCTGAAGCTGGTGGGCTAGGGCCTCCCTCGCAAGGCGACGTGAATCCAGCAAGGTTTGGGGAGGCAAAACGCACACGAGGGCAACCCAGAGCAGAGCAGCCACCACCGGCAACCACCGGATCGCACGCAACCAACCTTGGGAGGAAGTCACCATGGGTACACGGCGGGGCGGAGATATCCGATGGTTTGATAAATTGCTGGAACCGGCTGTACGGTACGAGTAGTCATCCATGAAGGAAGTTGGCTGGTTCGGCTATGGAGAAGACTGCGGCAACGTAATCTGCGGTGATTAATCCGCACGGTCTTGCGGTTGATTGATGGGCGAATCTCGTTGCGCCAGCACGTCACAGCGCCGCTTGAGCCGGAAGAACTGATTGGCAAGGAAGACTCCGGTAAAAGCCAGAAAGAGACAGGGGCCAGCCGCGGCGGCGTCGAGGTTCTGATTCGAGTGGTCAAAGACAGCGAGCACGTCTCCGGCCGGCGGCTTATCTGCGGCGAGGACACGTAGCAAATCCTCGCGTCCCTGACGACGTGCCTCCTGCAGTTGGTACAACGGCACTGCGCACGCCAATGCCATCCAGAGGGTAATGACAACCAAGACGGCCGGTGGATTAACCGCGGGGAGACGCAGGCGGCCAGCGTGGTCGGAGAGGATCGGCGGCATGGAGGTCGGCCGGGCACCGTCTGCGGTGAACCGGGGCAGCAAACTGGGAAAAATCAGCAGCAAACCACGGCTACCATGCATACGAGCCAAGCCATGACAGTTCCGACGATCAGCCAGCAAAGCCGCTGGAGATGTCTGGTATAAACCGGATCGGGTTCCGGCCAGGATGGATCAACGATCCAGCGCACGGCTTGCCCGTCCAAACCCGACATCGATTCGCGAAGCCACCCTGCTCCTCCGACCCCTACAGGGGCAAATCCTTCCGCCTGCAGGTACAAGACGAGCGCTTCTTTTTGCTCTGCGCTGAGGTTGTCTGCCGTCGCGCAGATTAGTATGCCTCCATCCCTCTCCCTTTTCACGAGGAGTCGATTCTCGGGGTGGCGGAGGCGGAACTCTGCCTCGCCACCCCTTGCCCATTGAGGGAGCAGTGGTCTCGTATCGTAGAACTCCACGGCGATGAAGGCGGTCACGGCCTACTTGGCAGCGGGAGAAGGGAGCTTGCCGTCCAGAGCAAGGTTGAGCAGCAGCGTGTTGACCCGCGCCTCGCCGAACACGCCGAGGTCACGCCCTTCCGTGTACTTGTCCACCAATTGCCGCACCTCGTCCTCGCTCTTGCCGCGTTCACGGGCGATGCGGGGCAACTGCAACCGGGCGTTTTCCACCGAGATGTGTGGGTCCAGGCCGCTGCCTGAGCGCGTCACCGCGTCGGCGGGCACCGGGTCGGTTTCCTTCAACCCGTTGGCTGTGCGGTAGGCGGCGACGAGATCCTTGATGCCGTCGAAGTTCGACGGGTCGTTGACCGGCTGGCCGGCGGCGTCCTTTTTGTGTGCGCCGTTGATGAGCTTATCGCTGGTCGGCCCGAGGTTGGTGCCACCGCTGGCGGTAGGATCGTAGCCGGCGGCCCCCGCGGCGGAAGGCCGTGGGTTAAAGTACTGCTTGCCCGAGAAGTTCTGGCCGAGCAGTTCGCTGCCGAGCACCGTTTGCCCATCGGCAGCCATGACCAAGCTGCCATCGGCTTTGTGCTTGAACAAGCCCTGTCCCAGGCCCCAGACGACCAGCGGGTACAACCCACTGACCACCAAGCCCAGCACCAGCGTGGCGAGGAGCGCACTGATGGTTTCCCTAGCCAGGGAATAGCCGCCATCAGCGGCGGGCAGGTTGGCGACCTGGCGGTCCGTGCGCAACGGAGCTTCGTCAGAGTTCACGCGGCGTTTGGCGGGATTGGAAGTTTGCATGGATGAATTCATAGGATGTTGAAAGGTTTGGAGCCGCGTCGCTTCAGACCAGGTGCAGGCCGGAGACAATCATGTCGATGACCTTGATGCCGATGAAGGGCACGATGATGCCACCCAACCCGTAGATGAGCAGGTTGCGCCGCAGCAGCGCATCCGCGCCGAGCGCGAGGAATTTCACGCCACGCAGAGCGAGGGGGATCAACGCGATGATGACCAGCGCGTTGAAGATCACCGCGCTCAGGATCGCCGAGGACGGACTCGACAAGCGCATGACGTTCAAGGGCGCAATCTCCGGGAACGCCACGAGCAACATCGCCGGGATGATGGCGAAGTACTTCGCCACGTCGTTGGCGATGGAGAAGGTCGTCAGCGCGCCGCGGGTCATGAGGAGTTGTTTGCCGATCTCGACGACCTCGATGAGCTTGGTCGGGTTGCTGTCGAGGTCCACCATGTTGCCCGCTTCCTTGGCGGCCTGGGTGCCCGTGTTCATGGCGACGCCCACGTCGGCCTGTGCGAGCGCGGGGGCGTCGTTGGTGCCGTCGCCGGTCATGGCGACAAGCTTGCCGCCGGTCTGCTCGCGGCGGATGTAGGCGAGCTTGTCCTCGGGCTTGGCCTCGGCGAGGAAGTCGTCCACGCCAGCCTCGGTGGCGATGGCTTTGGCCGTGAGTGGATTGTCGCCGGTGATCATCACCGTCTTGATGCCCATCGCGCGGAAGCGCTCGAAGCGGTCAGCCAACCCGCCTTTGACGATGTCCTTGAGGTAGATCACGCCCAGCGGCTTCTCCTTGGTTGCCACCACTAAAGGTGTACCGCCCTTGCTGGAAATGTCCTTGACTGCGGTCTCGACTTCCGGGGCGAAGTTGCCGCCGACAAAACTCCTGACGCTGTCGGCCGCCCCCTTGCGGTACTGCTGACCATCCAAGTTGACGCCGCTCATGCGCGTCTGCGCCGTGAAGGGCACGAACTCGGCGTTAGGCAACTGCGCCAACTCGCGTCCCCGGATGCCCTCCTGCTGCTTGGCGAGCACGACGATGGAGCGGCCTTCCGGCGTTTCGTCCGCGAGGCTGGAAAGCTGCGCGGCGTCAGCCAGCTCGTGCGCGGCGATGCCCGGCGCGGGGATGAACTCGACCGCCTGCCGGTTGCCAAGCGTGATGGTGCCCGTCTTGTCGAGCAAGAGCACGTCCACGTCGCCCGCCGCCTCCACGGCGCGGCCCGACATGGCGAGCACGTTCTTCTGCACCAGGCGGTCGATGCCCGCGATGCCGATGGCGCTCAGCAGCCCGCCGATGGTCGTCGGGATCAGGCAGACGAGCAGCGCGATCAGCACGGTCGGCGAGAAGTCCACCGGATGCGCATCCGTACTCAGGAACTTGCCGAAGGGCAGCAGCGTCATGCACACGAGCAGGAAGATGATCGTCAGCGCGGAGAGCAGGATCGTCAGCGCGATTTCGTTCGGCGTCTTCTGGCGTTTCGCGCCTTCGACGAGGCCGATCATACGATCGAGGAAACTCTCACCCGGGTTAGCTGAGACCCGGACCTTGATCTCGTCGCTCAGGACCCGCGTTCCACCGGTGACGCTGGAGCGGTCGCCGCCCGCTTCGCGCACCACCGGCGCGCTTTCGCCGGTGATGGCGCTCTCGTCCACCGTCGCCGCGCCTTCGATGATCTCGCCGTCGCCCGGAATCGCTTCCCCAGCACTGACGAGCACGGTGTCTCCTTTCCGGAGTTGATCAGCGGAGACCTCCTCGGTCGTCTGGCCATCGGCGCGCAGGCGGCGCGCGGTGGTCTGTGTGCGGCTGGCGCGCAGCGTGGCGGCCTGCGCCTTGCCGCGGCCTTCGGCCATGGCCTCGGCGAAGTTGGCGAAGAGCACGGTGAACCACAGCCAGACGGTGATCTGGCCGGTGAACGCTCGGCTCTCGTGCGAGGCGAAGACCTCCACGGTCGTGATGAGCGCGCCAACTTCTGTAACAAACATCACGGGGTTCTTGACCATCGTGACAGGGTTGAGCTTTTTGAAGGCGTCCCCGATGGCGGGAACGATGATCTTGGGATCAAAGATAGAACGGGATTGAGCAGCCATAGTCAGGTGAGAAAAAAGTGATCTAAGAAGTGAGCTGAATGAATCAGCGAAAAACGAGATGGTTGTGGTTGGTAGGTAGGCTGACACGCCATGCCCGCAGACCGGCGCGGGGCATCGTCGAGGACATGGCGTGTCGTCAATGAAGCGGTGGATAGCGTCGCGCTCAGAACAGTTTGCCCGCGTGCATGAGGAAGTGCTCGACGACCGGTCCGAGCGCGAGCGCGGGCAGGAAGTTCAGGGCGCCGATGAGCAGCACCGTGCCGATGAGCAGGATGATGAACGTCCAGCCGTCCACCGGGAAACTTCCCGGGCCGGGAGGCGTCAACTTCTTGGCGGCGAGCGACCCGGAGATGGCCATGATGGGCACGATCATGAAGAACCGCCCGATGAGCGTGGCCAGGCCGATGGTCGTGTTGTACCACGGCGCGTTAGCGCTGATGCCCGCAAAGGCGCTGCCGTTGTTGCCGGTGGCCGACGAGAACGCGTAGAGGATCTCACTGAAGCCATGCGGGCCGCTGTTGTTGGTGCCATCGGTTAGCTTCCCGGTAATCGGATCAGGTGCGCCGAACGTGCCTGTGCCTGCTGCCCACGCCGAGAAACACAAAATAGACAGCGTGAGCACGAGCACAACCAACCCAGCCATCTTGACCTCGAATGCCTGGACCTTCTTGCCCAAGTACTCCGGGGTGCGGCCGACCATCAGCCCGGCGATGAACACCGCCAGCAACACGAAGATTAACATGCCGTACAGACCTGCCCCCACCCCGCCGAAGATGATCTCGCCGAGTTGGATGTTGAAGAGCGGTACCAACCCGCCGATGGGCGTGAAGCTGTCGTGCATGGAGTTGACCGCACCACACGAGGCGTCCGTCGTGATCGTGGCGAAGAGCGCGGAGTTGAACACGCCGAAACGCACTTCCTTGCCCTCCATGTTGCCATCCACTTGAGCGACGCCGTTGTTGTAGAGGTTAGGGTTGCCGTCGGCCTCCGCCTTCCAGCAGGTAATAACGCCCACCAGGAAGACCGCCGCCATGGCACCCCACACGGCCCAGCCGTGCTTCTGGTTTTTGACGGCGCGGCCCAGGTAGTACGTCAGGGCGCTAGGGATGGCGAAGATTGAGAGGATTTGTAGGAAGTTGGACAAGGGCGTCGGGTTCTCGAAAGGATGCGCCGCATTGGCGTTGACGTACCCGCCGCCGTTGGTGCCGAGCATCTTGATGGCCATCTGCGAGGCGATGGGTCCTTCGACGATGCCTTGGGTTTCCACCGCCTGATCTTGTAAGACCACATTGCCGGCCGCGTCTTTGACCGGGTTGTTGTCCTTGTCGGTCTTGGGCACTTGGATCGTCTGTTTTTCCGTCAACTGAGCCGTGTCGTAGGGCTTGAAGTTCTGCGGAATGCCCTGCGAGATCAGGAAGACGGCGTAAATAACACAGATTGGCAGCAGCAGGTAGTAGTGGATACGCACCAAGTCGACCCAGAAGTTGCCCACCGTGCCGCTCTCATGCCGGGCGATGCCGCGCACCAAAGCCGCCGCGATGGCGATGCCGACGGCCGCCGACCAGAAGTTATGGCTGGCTAGACCGACCATCTGCGAGAAGTACGACATCGTGTTCTCGCCCGAGTACGCCTGCCAGTTCGTGTTCGTGGTGAAACTCGCCGCCGTGTTGAAGGCGAGGTCAGGCGTGATCGCCGTCTTGTTCGACAAACCGTCGATGATGCCATGGAAAGGCAGATGATCCTGCAAGCGAAGCACCAAATAGGTGAACGCCATCGTCACCAAGCTGAAGAGCAGCATGGCTACGGTATACTGCTTCCAACCCTGCTCGCGGCGTGGATCGACGCGCAGCAAACGGTAAGTCAAGCGTTCTACCGGTCCGAGGACGGGTTCAAGGAATGTGTTGCGGCCGTCGAGCACCTGGAACAGGTAAATGCCGAGCGGTTTGGTGATGAGGAGAAGGATGCCCACGTACAGGGCAAGTTGGAGCCAGCCAGATGCGTTCATGTAGATCGTTAGTTAAGAAGAGATGGACGAAAGCACGTTCAAAAATTTTCCGGGTAGATCATCGTGGCAAAAAGATAGATGAGTAGCAGAACGGCGATGATACCGATGATAATGGTTCCCATAAAAGAAGGTTGGTGAAGAGTTAGCGGTGTTCTAAGGGATCAGATTTTTCCGCACCACCAAGCGTAAGCGATGGAGCCGAAAAAGAAGCCGATAGTGGCCAGAAGATAGATGAGGTCTAACATGGTGAAAGATGCGATGTTTCTAGTACGAGGTTAGAATGTGACCACAAAGTCGATGCCGCCGGTGAACTGATGGTGCTGGGTCGAGTCGGTGAAAGGACCCGTGCCACTGATCGCTTGGTCATAGCGGAGTTCGGGCCGGATGAGCAGATGGTCAATTGGCTTGATCTGCACGCCAAACGTCACCTCGCTGTAGGTGGTTCCCTTCGTGCTGAGCGCGCTGACGGTGCGCCGGTCGAGGTTGCCGAGGATGCCACGTTCGGAGTTGTCGTAGTCGTCGTTGGCGGCGAACTGGAGGACGAACGCGTTGTCGTCATCGCGGAAGATTTCCCCGCGCACGGCGGCCGTCAGGTACTTGTTGATCTGGTAGGTGAACGTCTGCGAGATACCGTAGGCCTCCGCATCCAGTCCGTCGTCCCGCAGGTAGTCCGTGTCGGTTAGCGAGGTGAGCGCGTCCGTGATCTTCCACGTCAAATTGACGTTGTTGTAGTAGCGCAGCGCGCTGTTGGTATCGATGGTACCGAGGCTGCCGTTCCCTTTGAGCACGGGCACTCGCTGGAAGATGTTGGGGTTCTCCGGTCCCACCGAGGTGTTCGCCGCCAGCACGACCTTCCCGTCGAGGAGCGTCAGCGTGAAGCCCGCGATGCCGCTGGGCACGTCGTTCGGGTCGTCGAGCAAGCCGACGTTTGCGCCGCGCACAACGCCGCCGTACACGTCGAGGTACTTGTTGACATGCACCGTCGCCACGCCGCCGAGGTGCTGGAAGGGCACGCCGAAATTGAAGATATAGCTGTGCGAGTAGAACGCGTTGCCAGTCGGATAGATCGTCTCGACAGACTCAGGGCTGGCGAACTGCCCCAGCTTCAGGTCCACGCCGCTGGAGGTGAGGATCGGAAAATGGAAGTTTCCGTAAGCTTCCACGATGGCCACGTTGTTGCGGTAGTGTGTGATGTTCTCAAATTCACCGGTCGGGTTGACGTAGCGAGCGTCACTCCCGTACAACGCCTGGAACTTGAAGCCGTAGTCGAATTTGCCGGGTTCCGGTGCCAGCGCGCGCTCGACGGTGAACGTCGCTTGGTTGAGCAGCGGCTCAGCGTTGCGGTCGTCAAAGAGCCGGCCAAAGAGCTGGTTGTCGTTGGGTGCACCGGTGCTGGCAGTCACCCCGGTTTCTAACAGGTAGGAGAACTTGACGCGCGATTCGGCCTTCTTCTCGACGACTGCCTTCTTGTCTTTGGCGTCATCGTTCTCGCCCGCCATGAGTGGTGAGGCGCAGCACGCGACGCCGGCGGCAAGGCCGAGCGCGCCGCAGAGGGGGCGCGCAAGACGGGAGAAGGATCGGGATGGGAGTTTGTGCATATAGGTCAGGTGAAAGAAATGGAAAAAGAAGGGTGGTCACGGCCGGGCAGAAGAGCCACGGGCGAAGCTGCGTTCGGCATAGAGTTGGAGCGCGCGGCGACTGTAACGCCGAGCCTTGTCGGGGTGGCCGGTTCGCTCCAGCAGCAGGCCGAAAAGGTAGTGGGCATCCGGCGACTGGCTGTTGAGTTCCAGAGCGTGGGCGAGATACAGGTGGGCTGTCGTGAAGTCACGGCAGTTAAGAGCGTGGCGCGCTTCGACCACGAGCCGAGCCTCGTTGGACTGGCCGCCCTCGGCAGACGCGGCGGGCACGGGCAGCGGCGGCCGGAGCGCCTTTGCCACTGCGGCCCGAAAGGAGGCCGGGTCAAGCGGCTTTTCTAAAAAGTC
>CAXTQD010000114.1:12818-13675 GCA_964246175.1 uncultured Chthoniobacterales bacterium
AAAAAGTCGATGGCCCCGAGCCTCATTGCCGTGACCGCGTCCTTGGCGGTGCCGCAGGCGGTCATGACGAGCACGGGCGTTCCGATGCCGTCCGCACGGGCCTGGGTCAGCAGTTCGAGGCCGCTTTCCACTCCGAGACGCAGATCCAGAATGAGCAGATCGTAATAACGCTCCGCCATCTTGACCGCCGCCTCCGCCTTGGCACTGGCGGTATCCACGTCGTAGCCCTCTGACTCCAAGGCGAGCCGGAAGGTAAACCGGATGTTCTCGTGGTCGTCCACGAGTAGGATATGAGCAGTGTGCATGGACACGGCCGGAAGGTTCAAGCCTTGCCTCCCAGATGAATGGCTTCCTGGCTGCTGCCGAAGTTAAACAACTCGTAGATGCGTCGCATGTTCTGTTGCGCTCCCTCGTGCCGGGAGTCTAGCCGGATGGCTTGCCCGTAAGCCTTCTTGGCGGTGTCGTAGTCGCCGCCGATCTCATAAAGGATGCCGCGCAGGTTGTGGACTTCGGGCGTGCGGTCGTCCAGCTTCTGGGCCGCCGCAACTTTCTCTGCCGCCGCGTCGAACTGTTGCAGATTGATCAGCCGCTTGGCCTCTCGTACGAGGTCCTCCAAGCTGCCGGGTACCACATGCTCGGGTCGGGGCTGGTGGCGACCCAGGATGTCGGCGACGATCCGGCGCAACGCTACTGGCTCAATGGGCTTCTCAAGGAAGTCGATGGCCCCGAGCTGCACCGCCCGCACCGCGTTGCGGATACTGCCATAGGCGGTGATCATCAGCGTGGGTGTTTGGACCTTGCACTCGCGCATGGCCGCCAGCACGTCCAGACCGCTGTCCTCGCCGAGTCGAAGGTCA
>CAXTQD010000115.1:0-2049 GCA_964246175.1 uncultured Chthoniobacterales bacterium
GTGGAGGAAACGGCGCTCCGGTGGGAGAAGGATAGGAACCGGAGGGTGCGGGGGGAGGGGTGGGCCGACCGCGGATCGCCGCCCGGACGATCAGCCAGATCACCAAGCCCACGATGACCGCCACGAAGCCGATTCGTCCCGTAAGATATCCCGACCGGTAAGACGCCGACTGCGGTGGGCCGGGCGAATGCAGGAAGTGGAAGGTCGCAAGCGTCTGGCGGATCTCGGCGTCCTCGCCAGCGTCACCGGCGGTAGTCAGGCCTTCGAGGAGATAGATGCCATCACCCGTGGGCATGGCGATCATGACCGTGGACTTGGAGTTGGTTTTCGTGCTGGTGGTTCCGCGTCGTTTATAAGCGGAATAACCCGCCATCTGCACGATCTTCCCCGAGAGGCGTTCGTTCCCACCGGCTTTGGTCACGCCCCGGTCGAAGGCTGCGGTCCAGGCGTCACTGAGTTCCGCCGCCGCGTGGCCGCGTTGGTGGACCATCAGCAGCACGGTGCGGGTGTGGTCGGCGTTGCTGAAGCCGGCGAAAAGTCCTGGCTGGTTGAGACCTTCGAGAGGTTGCCAGTCGGCGGGCGGAGTCAGCGCGCAGTTTTCGTCCGCAAAGGATTGTTCCTGCCCGGGATCGGCGCGCGCGGGGCAGACAAAGGGGAAAACCAGCAAGCACGCCAGGAGGATTTTGGTCGTCGGACGCATGGGAACGCAGGCTAAATTCTAGAAACCTGTTCTTGCCAGAGGAACGATTTAGCGTGTATCAGTTCGCTGACCGCACGTTCATCGCCTTGAAAGGTTCTTTCCGCAAGAAGCTGATGCGTAAACTGTCCAGAGTCGTCCGGCCGAAGAAAAAGGCGGCTCAGGGGCAAGCAAAGCAGGTTGCCCCCAAAAAGGGCAAGGGGCGCGCCACCACGAAAGCAAAGACGGGCCCACCCGTTCCAGCACCGGCCAGTCCGGTGCAGTCGATGCTGCGCGCGGCGAGTTTTTCGGCGCGCAAGCACCAGGGGCAGACGCGCGCGGACAACGTGACGCCATACTTTTCGCACGTCGCCCGGGTCACGCTGATTCTCTCGCACGTCTTCGGGTGTTACGACGAGGAAGTACTCACGGCGGCGTTGTTGCACGACACCATCGAGGATACGGCGACGGACTACGACGAAGTGGCAGAGCTATTTGGTGAGCAGGTGGCGCAATATGTGGTGCTCCTGACCAAGAACGTCATGCTGCCCAAGCAGGAGCGCGAAGAAGAGTACGCCGCGCGTCTGGCCGCTGCGCCCGAGGCCGTGATGATCGCTAAAATGGCCGATTTGTACGACAATCTTAGTGATCGGGTGCATTCACCCAAGCTGCGCAAGACGGCGGCGACGGCCGAGCGACTCCTGACGCTTTTTGGCGAACGGGTCGAGACGCGCATCGGGTTGTCGGCGCACGCGAAGTTGACGGCGCTGTTGGAGGAAGTGAAGGCGTTGCAATCGGCCGAGACGGCGTCAGGCGACCCGGCCGTGGGACACGATTAAGATCACCGCATCCGCGGCCTGCTCAGAGCACCGTCAGCAGGATCAGAATCTGCCCGTCGCCCACGAACGGCCCACGGATGAAAAGCGGATGATCCCGCCGTAGCTTCACGTCCGCGCCGATCAGGACACGATCTTCTTCCTTTAGCTGCAACGTCAGCGCGTATCCGCCCGCGATCTTCTTCTGGGTATCTACATTCAGGATGAACTGCTGGCTCGCCACCAGCCAATCTTCCCTACCCGTCGGCACTGCCTTTTTCTTCTCACCGAGGAGTTGAAACTCGTTGTAACCGAAAATTTTCTGCATGTCCGCAGCCTCGGACTTGAGCGCGTCCGGAGTGGGTTGCGGGTGTTCAGAATTGGTCGCCAACACCAGCGCGCCGTACAGCACATCGCTCTCCTGCGCGCGGACCTCTGGTCCTCCCGCCGCCAGCCACAAAGCTGCCGCGGCCAACAGCGAGGAGGCACATCGGCAGCGGTTCATGAGCATGGTCTACGGCGCGGGCGTGACGCTCGGGGCCGCCGACGGTGCGGGAG
>CAXTQD010000115.1:2059-13657 GCA_964246175.1 uncultured Chthoniobacterales bacterium
TGCGGGAGCGGGCGTGGCGTTGGCGCCGGTGACGTTGGGCAAGTACGGCAGGTTGTTCACCCAGAGTACGTTGGCCTTGTCGTAGGGGAAGGTCGTCGCTGAAGTCGTGCTGCCCGGATTGGGCTTCACCTGGATCGCCTCGTCGCTGTTGAGGTCAACGGGGGGAGGCGTCGGGGCGTTCTGGAAGGCGAGCGTGTTATCGTTCTTCGTGTGGTTGTCGGCAACCTGGGCCGGCGGCAGCGTCGGATCGTTCTTCGGCGTCACGTCTGGGGCTACCGCCTGCACCGTGGGAGTGGCCGCAGCCACCACGTTCTTGGAAGAATCCGTCTGGTGCGGCGGCATCATCCCGTAATACAGCGCGCCTGCCACGAATAGGCATCCCAACCCCACACCCGCCAGCCGCGCGAACGGCCAAGCGAACGCCGGCAGCCGCCAAGCCGGCCGGGCCGCAGCCTCGCGGCGGCGGGCGGCCTTGTCGATCTCGGCGTCGATGCGCTCACGCATCTGGTGGCTGAAAAACTCGGCGTTAGTCAGCGCCGGAGCTTGGAGATGCTCCTTGAGCAGAGCGCGCAGCCCAAGCGCCTGCGCTCGGTCCGTCTTGGCGGTCTCGGCGTCGCCGGCCTCAGCGCGACGGGCGAGTTCCTGTTCGAAGGCCATCAGGGCGTCGCCCTGGAGTTGGCCATCGATCCACGCGGTGTAGCGTTCTTCAAAGGTTTTCATACACGTCTTTCAGGAGGGATTGAAGTTTCTTGCGTGCGTAAAAGAGGCGGCTCATCACGGTGCCGATGGAGCAACCCACCGTCTCCGCGATTTCGTGGTACTGAAGGTCCTCCATCTCCTTGAGCAGGATCACCGTCCGGTGCTCGGGGGAGAGTTTGGCGATGGCGGCGTCGATGCGCTGGCGCACCTCGCCACGCTCCAACTTTTTGATCGGGTGGGGCTCGCTCTTGGGCGCGAGGTCGCTGCCAGGTTCCAGTTCGTGCAGCCCGATGGTGTCATCAAACTCCTGGGTGCCCTGAATCTGTTTCTTGCGCAGCCAGTCGATGGCCACGTTCGTCATGATCCGGTACAGCCAGGTATAAAAACTCGATTGGAATCTAAACTTGTCCAGCGACTTCCACGCCTTCAGGAAGCCATCCTGGGCGAGGTCCCAGGCGTCCTGCTCGTTGTGGACGAGGTGGTAGATCATGGCGTAGACGCGCGTGCGGTACTTGGCGACCAGTTCATCGAACGCCCGCTGGTCGCCGGCCTGGCAGCGCCGGACCAAGGCCAAATCGTCCGGCTCGGAACCAGACACCGCGGGCATCGACGGAGCTACGCCGCCTTTGAGCAATTCTGACGATGCCTTCCCTTGATCCATTCAACGAAAATCGAAAAATCCGGGAGGCTCCTGCCAAAAAGAACGCTCCTGCCGCCCCAAATGGCTGGGGTTGTGGTGGCTAATGACCCTGCCCGTAGCGGCGGCGCCACTCGTTGCGATAGTGCCCCATGAGCGACACAATCCCGTCGCGCACCTGGAAAATCCGGTCGCGCACATCCCGGACTTGGAGGGCATCGAGAAGCGACTCCCCCTCGCACTGGGAAACGGCTTCCAGAGCATTGGTGACGGCTTTAAGCGCCCGCTTGAGGTAGGCGATGGTCATGCCGAGTTCGTCCACGTCGTCGTCGGTCAGGGCAGCGGCGAGCTTGACGTTGGCCAGCGTGGCGCTGGTCGTCAGGCGGGCGACGGCGGGGCGCTGCGCGGCGGCCTCGTTGTCGGCGAAAAGCTGGTCCACGTGGACCGCCAAAGCACTCGCGGCCTGGTAGAGCGGGTGCTGACTGTAGCGGTCTTCGGGTTCTTCGTCCTCGTCCTCCTCGGCGTCCTCATCGTCTGCGCCTTCGTCGTTATCCTCGTCGAAATCTTCGTCGTCGAGGTCGTCCGCATCCTCGTCGTCGAGGTCGTCTTCGGCGTCGGGGTCTTCCTCATTCTCGTCGTCCTCGGCGGTCTTGGCGTTTTCGCCCCCGCGTTGGGAAAAGAGGGTGTCGAGATTGGCGCTCCAATCCTTGCCGTTTTCGTCGAGTAAGTGGTGCCAGCCCATCTCCTTGGCGATGATCTGGTCGCGGTTGGGATCGTCGATGTACTTCTCCAACAGTTCCATGTACTTTTCGGTCTTGCGATCCTGCTGTTGGAGGAACCGCTCCCAGTCATATTCGTCCCAGACCCGCTCTCCGCCACCGGACTCGAAGTGATTGTCGGCCATGATGGGTATTGTTATCCTATCCGGCCGGCCGTTGCAACCGCCCGCGCGCCCTGCCCATGCCCAAAAAACTGCTCCTCATCGACGGCAATTACTACGCCTACCGTTCCTTCCACGCGATCCGCGGGCTGACCAATTCGTCGGGGCAGCCGACCAACGCGATCTTCGGCTTCGCCAAGACTGTGCGGCGGATGTTCAAGGACCTCAAACCCGATCTCGCCGCCGTGTGCTGGGATCAGGGAATGCCCGCCCGGCGCACCGAACTCCAGCCCGCCTACAAGCAGCACCGTGCCGACATGCCCGACGACATGAAGCCGCAGATTCCCTTCATCCGCGAACTCGTGCCCAAGCTCGGCCTGCACGGCGTGAGCCTGCCCGACACGGAGGCCGACGACCTGATGGCCTCGTACTGCTGCGCGGCGCACGGGCAGGGGATGGAAGTCATCCTCGCCACGAACGACAAGGACCTGCTCTCCCTGGTGGAAGACAACATCCTTGTCTACTCGACGGCCAAGGCTGACCTGCCCTCGCCCGAAGAGTTCTTCACCCTGCTCGGGCCGGAGCGAATTTCCAAGAAGTGGGGTGTGCCGCCGCCGCAGATTCTCGACGTGCTCGCCCTCAGCGGCGACGCCAGCGACAACATCCCCGGCGTGGCTGGCGTCGGCCCGAAGACCGCCACGACGCTCATCCAGAACGCCGGTTCGCTCGACAAACTGCTCGCCGACGTGGACACGGTCAAAAACGAGAAACTGCGCACCAAGATCGCCGACGCGCGCGAACAGATCATCCAGAACCGCGAGATGGTGCGCCTGGATCACGACCTGTCCGTGCCCGTGCCGTTGGAGGAACTCGTCATCGCCCCGCGCTACGACGAACTGATCGCGGCGCTGGAGTGGTGCGAGTTCCGTTCGATGCTGGCTGAGGTGCGCGCAGAGGCTACGCGCGCGGGGGCGGCACTCTCCGCGGGCGGCAAGGCTCCCGAGACGCCGGCGGCGACCCAAGACGACCTGTTCCCATTCTGAAGACCGCCGGACCCGTCGTCCGGTGAACGCTCGCGCTGCCGCGTTGTCTCCCTTGCCATGTCTGCCGCCGAATCACCGCCGCCCGCCGCTGTCCTGCCACGCCCCAAGCTGCGCCGCATCGGCCGACCGCGGGCGTTCCTGACCCTGGCGGCACTCGTCTTCGCCAGCGCGGCGTCGCTGACCATGATGGCCGTGCGCGGCTTCTACGTGGGGGACTTCCTCTCCGAGTACCATTTCCTGCCCTGGAACCTGCTGCTGGCGTGGATTCCGATGGCGTTCGCCTTCGTCACGTACCGCTTCCACGTACGGGGCGACCGACCCAACGTGTTGTTGGGCGTGTGCGTGGTGGCGTGGTTTTTTTTCTTCCCGAACGCGCCGTACATCGTGACGGATTTCGTCCACCTGCGACACCGGCCGCCGGTGCCGCTGTGGTTCGACCTGCTGATGATCGCTTCTTTCGCCTGGACGGGGCTGTGCCTGGGTTACCTGTCGCTGTACCTGATGCAGGAGATCGCCCGGGCGAGGTTCGGGCGGTGGCCGAGTTGGGGGTTCGTGGTGGTGATGCTCTTGCTGGGCAGCGTCGGGATCTACATGGGGCGGTTCCTGCGCTGGAACAGTTGGGACGTGCTGAGCAACCCGAAGGGCCTGGTGCGCGGCAGCCTCAAGGCAATCGAGGACGCGGGTGGGCAGTTGGGGGTGGTGGCGTTCGTGAGCGTGGCGTTTTTGTTCCTGCTCTCGACGTACTGCGCGACGTTCGCGCTCACGCACCTACACGAGGAAGCAGCCTGAGCGAAGGCAGGCAAACAAAAAGGAGCGGCCCTGCGCGGAGCCGCCCCTGCCCATGTTCCAGATTGGCCGGGAGACCGGCGCGGCCTCAGAGCGCCTTGAGGCTGTTGACGATCTTGCCGATCTCGGTCGCGTGGGCCTTCTCCTTGGACGCCGTGGCCCAGTAGGTCATGATAACCAGCTTGCCCTTGAGCGGCACGAACACGACGGACACCGTCTGCGCCTCGCCGTCCTGCTTGCCCTTGAAGTCGAGTTCCGTCGCTTCGGCGCCGGCGACCTGGAAGGTGCTTTTGTTCTGGCTGGAGGCGTCGATGGTCACCTTGTTTTCCTTGAGCATCTTCTCGGTTTCGTCGAGGGCGGCGTCGATGCTGTTGGCGGGGCCGAGGGCCGCGACGGCGAGGTAAATTTCGCTGGCCGGGCTGTTGGCCTGGACGCCGCGGTCGATGGCCTCGGGCTTCCAGGCTTCGGGGATGCTGACGCTGGCGATGCCGAAGTCGTCGTTGGGCACCTTGAAGGTGCCGGCCACGGCGGGGGCAGCGAGCAGGGTGCAGGCGAGAAGGGTGTAAATCAGAGGTTTCTTCATGTGATTTGTGATGGTTTCCGCTAGGCGGGAAGGCGGATCATTAGAGCAGGGGTGATGCCATCCAAGAACAATCTTTCCTCCGGCCGCGCACAGGCCAACCGGTTCACGCCGGCGGCAGCAGCGCGATGCTGGAGCCCACCCAGGTCTTTTCGCGGTTGAAGTCCACGCCCATCATCTTGCCCTGGCTCATGCGCACGAGGTTGTTCGCCAGGACCGGTTCGCCATCTGGCGGCCAGAGGAACATCAACCGGATCTCGGCCTTCGAGCGCGGGCCATCGGTCGTCGGCACGAACTCCGCGTAGGTCACCTTCTTTTGCAGAATCCAGTCGTGCGGTCGGTTGAGGGCACGCAGCTTTTCGACCGTTGGTTCCACGTCCACGCCGAGGCCGGCGAAGGAGTACAGCGGCTTGAGCACGTAGTCGTCCAGCGACTCGCCCGACGGGAACTCGTCGGCGAAGAACGCAGCGGAGGCGTGCGGCGACCGCAGGAAGGGCAGCGAATGCTTGCTGACGCGGAAGTACCAGTTCGGGTGCCCGGCCCATTCCACGTCCACCTCGTCCTGCAAACGGTAGGAGAGTTTGCCGTCGAGGTCGGGACGGCGCAGGAGTTCGTCGAAGATGAGGCGGTTGTAAATGCGCCGCACCGGCGTCTCGCGCCCGTCGCGGACATAGAAAAGCTCACGCCCGCGCCGGATGACATCCGTGATATTAACCGGCCGCACGCCGAGGAGTCGCTCGGTACGGGCGAAGTCGATGCGGGTCTTCTGCCGGTCAGGGTCGATCTCTAACAGAATGACGTTCTCCGGCGGATGGCCGCCGAGGATCACGCGGGCAAGGAGGGCGTTGTACGCCACCTCGTCCAGCCCCGAGAAGAACGAACTCCAGTCCGCCGGGATCGACGGGAACGCCGCGCGCAGGCAGCTCAGGATGAACGGCTGGAACGCGTACAGGCTCGGGAAGCCTTGCAACTCGATGAGCCGCGGCGTGAGCTTGCCCGGGGCAGCCGGGTCCTCGCAGATGCCGAAGTCCACCTGCAAAAAGAGCGGGTGCGGCGTCTCGCCGGGCACCGCAAGCCCAGCCGGGATGGCGGTCTGCGCGTGTTGCGCGAACTCGAGGGTTTGCAGTTGGCGGACGATTTCCCAGCCCGCCTGCATTACCTCGTCGGTGAACTCACGCGTCAGGAAGATCGGTGTCTCCGAAACCCGGAAGTCTGTCGGCCAGCGTTCAGTCTCGTTGGCGCCACGCACGAGTTGGGCGTAGCCCTCCAGCGTGAAGGCGGCGTTGAAGCGAGAGCGTTGGGTCGGGTCCATAAGGCTCAGCGGTGCGCCATGAGCCAGCTGAAGAATGAAAGTGCACAGTTGGTCATCACTCCGATGACTGTCACCACGAAGACCGGCGCGAGCAGCAACATCATCAGGTCGACTGGGAACTGGGTACGAAGTTTCATGCAGTGGAGGCCGTCAAGGCACTGCGTTTAGCGACAGACCTTCCAAGGTGCGCGCTCCTAGTGCGGTCATGTCTCCCAGTTCAGCAAACACCACTTCATCAATCGTGAAGTGTTTGTCTGCACGCAGGATGGCGAAGCCAACGCTACGGGTGATGGTTTGTCCATTTGCCATGGTGCAAGCGAGGTCTTTCTTGTCTCGGTTTACACCGATCTTCTCCAAAGTTTTCGCAGGGGTCCAAGTGTACTCACTTCTAGAAGTGGTCTCATAAATACCGAGCGGCTCATTTTGCCGGGCACTCCTCAGAGGGAAACGTCCGCCCAAAGTCCATCGGCAGGTATTTATGAGACCGCTTCTAGTATCCACAAGGGCGTTGGCAAAGGTCACCGCTTGTCTGCGGTCTACGTGGTCCTCGATCTTGCAGCCAACGTGGAAAGCGCCCATGCCCAGGCAAATATGTCTACTTGCCCCAACAAATCAAAGTGGATGACCACTGGTCACACCAAAAACTTCCCTGTGTCCATGATCTGCTCGCCGTCGAACCAAATGTCGAAGTCCCGCCCCACGCAGTCGATGTGCGTCGTGGACAGCCACGTCTGCCCGGTGTGCTCGGCGTACGGATGACCGAAGGCGATGTGGATGCCGGGAATCTTCTCGTCTTGCAGGATGTGACCGATGACGTGCGTGCAGGCGGTGTTCGTGCCGATGGCGAATTCACCGACGCGGTTACTGTTCTCGTCCGTGCTCGTGTAGGCACGGAATTCATTGAGCAGTTCGTCGTTCTCGCAGTGCAGCGCACGGATGCGGTTGTGCTCGACCTCGATGGTCAGCGGCGTCGTGCCAATGTCACCGTACTTCTGGCACAGGTAGTCGCCTACCACGCCGTCCACTACGAACACGCCGTTCGTGTTGTGCGGCGAAGTGAAGACCTCGCCCCCGGGCAGGTTGCCCCACTTTTCAGGCGAGATGATGCCACTCGTTTTCACCCAACGCAGGTCGGGTGAGAGTTCCGCCTCAAAGTCGGTGCCCTGCGCCGTCTTGCATTGGACGGTCCGCGCCTGCCGCGCGCGCTCGATGATGCGCTGGCTGAGCGCGTCGACTTCCAGGAAGTTCGCGCGCATGCCTTCGAGCATGATCTGACGGTTCACGTTGACCATGTGGCCGTGGCGGATCTTGTGCGCGTTGACGACAGTGGTCATCTGGATGCGCGAGCCGAGTTCGCCGGTCTGCGTGACCGCGCAGAAGATGCTCACCTGCGACTTGGCCAAGTCGTCGAGGATGACGCGCGGCATCGCCTTCAACGGCCGCGGTGCGTGGCGTTCGAGCACGAAGGTCGCGCACTCCGCGCCGACTTCCGCCACCTCGCGCTGGAGCGAGGCGGCGATCTCCTTGGTCGCCTCGTCGGTGATGATCGTAATGCGCTCGGTCGGTTGCAGCCGCAGGCAGTCACGGATGGCGTTGCGGGCACCCGGTGTTAGCTCCGGGTCGATGGTGTCGGTAGGAAGACGGTCAGGCATGTCCGAAAAGGCTGGAAATGTGCCGAAGAATCGGCTTGCCGCCAGCGGTTTTTGCGGAAGCGTCGCCGGCTAATCGTCCGACTCCGCCGGGGCCATTGCGGGCGGAGGAGACTGCGACTGCGGCTCGCGCACGTACAGATTTTCGTACGTCTCACGGGTGATGTGGTCCACGACCGCACCGAGGTTGCCGTCGGCGTTTTTCCAGGCGGCGAGCTGGCGGTCCGCGCCGCTGCCCTCGCGCAGGATGCTCTCGACGTGCTCTGTTGTCTGGCTGCTGCCGAGTTCATCCAGTTCCTTGGCGACGAAATCCAGCAGCTCGTGCAAGAGGCTGCGCTCCTCCGCCTCGCTCTCGCGGCCAAAGTCGATCAACCGGCCATCCAGCCCGTAGCGGCACGCGCGCCAACGGTTCTCGTCGATGAGCCGCCGACGGTAGACGCGGAAGCTCAAGTTCTGGCGCTGGAGCTTGGAAAGTTTGGCGATAATGGCCTGCATGAGCGCCGCCAGTGCGATGGTGTCCTCCACGCGAGTCTGCGCGTCGCACACGCGGAACTCCAGCGTGTTGAAGAACGGGTGCAAGCGGATGTCCCACCAGATCTTTTTGGCGTTATCGATGCAGGTCGTCTTCACCAGCAGCTTCAAATAATCGTCGTACTCGCTGATGCTCTCGAACGCATCGGGAATCCCGGTGCGCGGGAACCGCTCGAACACCTTCAAGCGGTAGCCCTTGAACCCGGTGTCTCGCCCGAGCCAGAAGGGCGAGTTAGTGGACAGCGCGAAAAGGTGCGGCAGGAAGTAGCGCGCCTGGTTCATCAGGTAGATACCCGCCACGCGGTCCGGGATGCCGACGTGGACGTGCAGGCCGAAGATCAGGTTGGCGCGCGCGACCTGCTGGAGGTCTTCCACGATGGTTTTGTAGCGTTCGCCCTCGGTGATCTTCTGGTCATCCCAATGCGAGAAAGGGTGTGTACCGGCCGACGCAATTTTGAGTCCCTGCTTGCCGGCGAGGGCGGCCAAGTCGCTACGTAGGCGGACCACTTGGTTACGCGCTTCGTCCACGTTGTTGCAGATGTCTGTGCCGAGTTCGACCACCGACTGGTGCATCTCGGCCTTGACGTTTTCCTTGAGCGTCATGCGGCCATGCTCGTCACCGAGGATTTGCTCGACGTACGAACGCAGCTCGCGCGTCTCGGGATCGACGATCTGGAACTCTTCCTCGATGCCGAGGGTGAAGGTGTGTTGTTTGTCGCTCATGGCCGTGGGTGGAAGTGGCTATGTCAAAGGTTGCCCGTTCGCCGCGGTCTGCACGTACTTGCCCCAACTCAGGTTGCTCTGACCGGGTTTGTGTTCGCGCGCCTTGCGCAGAACCATCTGCGCGGCGGCTTCCACGACCCACTCGAAATTCTCGGGGCCGACGGAGTTCACGTCCGCGTCGGGCGCGGGGTTGCAGAAGTCGATGGCGAGGGGCTCGCCGTCGCGCACAGCGAACTCCACCGTGTTGAAATCATAGCCGAGGTACTGGTTGAGCTTGAGCACGTCGCCGTGTACGCGGTCCCACAGGCTCTTGGGCGTGTCGAAGTTCGCCAGGTAGCGCAGGTGGAACGGGTTGCGCGGCTCGTACGGCATGATCCGCACGTGGCGCTGGTCGATGCAGTAGCAGCGGTAATACTGATCGAACTTCACCTCCTCCTGCAACATCATCACGAGCTGACCCGTCTCGGAGTAAGCCTGGAAAAACTGGTCGGGGTTCTCCAACTTGTAGACGTTCTTCCAGCCGCCGCCCGCGAACGGTTTGAAGTACGCCGGGAAGCCGACGTAATCAAAGATCGCTCCCCAGTCCATCGGGAACGCGAGGTTGCGAAAAGAGTTGTCGTTCGTGTCCGGCGGACGGTGGTTAGAGGGCAGGAGCACTGTCTTCGGCACGCTGACGCCGATCTTGGTGGCGAGCGCGTTGTTGAAGAACTTCTCGTCCGCACTCCACCAGAACGGGTTGTTGACCACGGCGGTGCCCGAAAGCGCGGCGTTCTTGAGCCAGCCGCGGTAGAACGGCACGTCCTGCGAGATGCGGTCGATCACCACGTCGTACCCGCACGGCTCGGCCTGAATGACCTTGTCGATGCGCACGGGCTCAGCCTGGACCTCACCTTGGCCGAGTTTGTTGATGCGGTCGATGACGGCGGGAGGGAACGTGTTCTCCTGTCCAAAGAGGATGCCTGCTTTTTTCATAAAGGGGATTCAAACAACGCGGGAAAGATACGTCGGCAACATCTCGCGCCACCAGTTCCAGTCGTGCGCGCACCAGCGCCGTTCGTCGAGCCAGTGGCCGATGCCCTTGCTGCCGAGGATGCCAGCCATGCGGAAGTTCTCCGAACGGCAGATGTCCCAGTCGCCCGTCCCGAGGAAAATGCCCATGTGACCGTACTTCCATGGGTCGGAGCAATTGACCATGTAGTCGGTCGGGTTATTGAAATAAAAGTTTTCGTCGCGATAGCCGCCCATGAACCCGCTCATGTCGAAAGCTCCGCTCAGGGAGAACATCGCGCTGACCCACGCCGGGTGCTTGAAGGCGATGTTGGCCGCGTGGTAGCCACCGAAGCTCGCCCCGCCGACGGCCACGTGGTGCCGCCCGCCCCGCCGCCGCGCGTAGTCGAACACATCGCCGACGATCACGTTCTCGTACGCGATATGCGTCTTCACGCGGTCAGCCGGGTGGATGCCGCGGTTATACCAACTCTCCAGGTCGATGCTGTCAGGGCAATAAATGGTCACCTTGCCCGTGTCCACGAACCAGCGGATGGATTCCACCAGTCCGAACTCCTTGTTCTGCCAAAACCGTCCGTAGCTGGTCGGGAACAACACCAGTGGTAACCCCGCCCCATCGCCGAAGACGAGCATCTCGAACTCGCGGCTCAGGTGAGGAGTGTACCAACGGATGTAATGTTCGTTCATCGGGGAGAAAACAGACCCGAAACTCTGCGTGACCCTGTGTTGGACAATCGCGGCTGCCTCGCGCATAGGTTGGCCGGATGCTGACATTTCCTGGGGCGAATGACTGACGACGACCACACGCTGACGGGCGATATCCGCCGGCACGCGGACTTCCCGTCGGCGTTGTTGGGGAACAAACGCGACGTGCTCGTGTACCTGCCGCCGGGGTACTCGCGTTCGCGGCTTCGCTACCCCGTGCTCTACCTGCACGACGGCCAGAACGTCTTCGACGCGGGAACCGCCTTCGCTGGCGTCGAGTGGGGCGCGGACGAGACAACGCAGCGCCTGATTGAGAGCAAGGAGATCGCGTCGCTCATCGTGGTCGCGGTCAACAACGCCCGGGAGGACCGCATCCACGAGTACACCCCCACGCGCGGGAGCTACGAGGTGTGGGGCACCCCGGGGCGCAGCAAGGGTCTGGCGAGCCGCTATGGACGGTTTCTGATTGAGGAACTCAAGCCTTTCATCGACAAACGCTACCGCACCCGGCGTGACGGCGAATACACGGGCATGGGCGGTTCGTCGCTCGGGGGGCTGGTCACCTTGACGATCGCGCTGCGGTTCCCGGGGACGTTCACGCGGCTGGCGGTGATGTCGCCGTCGGTGTGGTGGGACGATTGCATCGTCTACAAGCTGGTGGACGACCTCAAAGCCAAGCCGCCGCTCAAAATCTGGCTGGATGCTGGTACCGGTGAACCCGGCTGGGAACGCGCCGGGATTTTACGCGACCACTTGGTGGCCAAGGGCTGGGTCGAGGGGCAAGACCTCATATACAAAGCCTACGAGGGCGCAGGCCACAACGAAGGCGCATGGGCGGCGCGGCTGGACGAGGTGTTGCGCTACCTCTACCCGCCGCGCGGACGCTGACGAAAGCCTCTCGCAGAGGCTGCAAAGGCCGCGAGGGGAAAGGAAGTCCAAAAGGGAAGAAGTCTTTTCGCCACCTTCTTCCTCTTTCCTTTGCGTTCTTCGCGGCCTTTGCGAGAGGCTGTTTCCTGTTGGAAGGTGGCCGCCGACACCATGAAGG
>CAXTQD010000116.1:0-13645 GCA_964246175.1 uncultured Chthoniobacterales bacterium
TTTCATCCCGCCTCCCGCCTCCCGCCTCTCCGAGCCACAACTCCGCCAAGGGCACGTGGACCTCGTCGCCAGCCGGTTCCCATTCGCCGCCGGAGCCGACGATCTCCACGCTGACCGGCAGCGCGAGCCGGGCGCGCTCGGCATCCACCCACAACCCGCACGGCCGCGGACCGTCCGCCACCGAACGCTCGACGCCCAGCGGCACCTTCTGCACGCTGTAAAGCCGTTGGCAGAGTTCCGCCGCGGCAGCCAGCGGAGGCTCGTTGCGTTCGCACGCGGCTTCCATGACGGAGAGGAGGCTCGGCCAGTCGATCTGGGTGGCGCGTTTGAGGTTCTTCGGCCGGGCGTCTTCCAGCCGCGGCCGGCCCGGCGCGACGAGCACGAACCCGCTGTCGTCCAGCCCGCGCCTTCCCCCCCCGCCGAACATCTGGAGGAGTTCCTCGGGTAGGAGGTGCCGCTCGAAATGCCGCACGGAGTAGCGCGTGTCGGTGACGAGCACCGAGCGCATGGAGAAGTTCACGCCTGCCGCGAGGCCCGTCGTGGCGACGACGGCGCGGAGTTGGCCGCTCTTGGCGAGGGGTTCGATGAGGCCGGCGCGGGCGCCGTAGGGCAGACCGCTGTGGTGGAAGGCGATGCGGCGGCGCAGGAGTTTGGCAAGCTTTTCGCCCGCCAGGAGGGCCTGCTCCGGCGTGAGGACGAGTGGGTCGTCCACCGGCAGGGCGCTGGCGAGGTCACGGGCGAGGTCCTCGGCGGCGGCGCGGCGCGGCGCGAAAACCAGGATTGGCCCGAGGTCAGCCAAGAGCGCCTTAGCGAGCAGGCGCGGCCAGTAGCCGAAGCTCCGCGCGTTGAGTTGGTAGGGGAGGGCGTCGAGGACGCTTTCTTCCAAGGGGACCGGACGCTCCTCGTGGACGATGAGTTCGACGTTGCGCCCGAGGCGGCCGAGCCAGGCGGCCACGTCGGCGGGGTTGCCGACGCTGCCACTGAGCAGGAGAAGCTGGGTGCCAAGCGGGGCGAGGGCGAGGGCGAGTTCGTAGTTGGCGCCGCGGTGCGCGTCCCCGAGCATCTGGTATTCGTCGACGACGAGCAGCTTCGGCCCGCGCCGGTGCAGGAGCCGGCCGCGCTGGGTTTCCAGGGTGGCGACGATCACGCGAGCCTCCGGGCGCAGGTTGATGTCGCCCGTGCAGATGCCCACGTCCCAGCCGGCCGCGCGCCACTCGGCGTACTTGTCGTTGGCCAAGGCCCGGGTGGGCACCGTGAAGACAGCCTGCCCCTTGAGCGTGGAGTAGAGCAGCTCGAAGACGTACGTCTTACCGGCGCCGGTCGGCGCGTGGACAACCGCGTCACGGCCTGCACGAAGGGCGGCGACGGCCTGCTGCTGCCACAGGTCTGGGATGCGAAGGCTGGCTTCGAGGGTTTTCAAGGAGCCCGGCGCACGTCGGGACGCCCCGTCCGCGCGTCGCAGAACAAGCTAGCCGGGCCAAGAAGTCTTTTCAAGACGGAAGCTCCGTCCTTCCAAGCTCATCGGATGTATCCTGCCGGACCCAGGTTTGTTCTAACCCCAACTGATCAGGCCAGCTTACGCCCGGCGGCGGTGGCAGGGTCACCAGTGTTGGGCGTGCCGGTGGGTTCGATGAGGAGCAGGTGCGCTTCCTCGCGTGCTACCGGCCGGTGCTCGACGCCTTTGGGAACGACGAACATCTCGCCCGAGCCGAGCGTCACCGTACGGTCACGCAGTTGGATGTCCAGCGTGCCCGCCAGCACGAGGAACAAGTTGTCCGTGTCGTCGTGCTGGTGCCAGACAAATTCGCCCTGCACCTTGACCACCATCACATCGTGCCCGTTGAACTCCGCCACCGTGCGTGGCGACCAGCGTTCGGAGAAGGTGCCTAGCTTGGCGGCGAGGTTGATCTTGTTGCTCATGGGCGTTTGCCACCCTGCCGCGTGTGGGCTAAGGCGAGATACTTGCGCGCGACGGCGTCACCAGGGTCAAGCGCGGCGGCTTTGTCCAACGCCCGAACCGCATCCGCGTCGTTGCGCTGCCAGTAGTACACGACGCCCAACGCACGCCAGGCCGGTTCCTCGCCGGGAGCCAGTTCGACGGCACGCCGCAGGGTGCCGGCCGCAGGCGCGAGCTGATCGTTCTGGAAGTAGGCGATGCCCAGGTTGGTGAGCAAGCGCGGATCGTTTGGCGCCTGCGTGCGGCAATCCTCGTAAAGCCGAATCGCTGTCGGATAATCGCCGTGCCGGAAGGCATCCCGTGCATCCGCCTCGGCCTCTTGCACGGCCGCCGACACTCCCGCCCGCGCGTGCGCCGATAGGACCGTCGCCACGCACGCGCCGAACACCAGCGTCCGCTTCATCGACCCGGCCCCGAGCTTCAGCCCTGCGTCTTGGCGGCGATCTTCCTGCCGTGGCTCTGCTCGATCATGTCTTCGAGGATGTTGAGCGACTCGGTTTTAGCAGGGTCGATGGCCTCGGCCTTCGCCGTGCCGGCATCGTCGTCAAGTTCGTCCGCCACGGGGTCCTCGCCGGTGGCATCGGCCGCGTCGGCCTTAGCGGCGGCGGGTTTGTCCTTGTCCTTCTTGACCGGCACGAGCGAGAGCTTGGGCTTGTCCACGTCGCTCAGGGCCAGCGCGTACGTCGGCGGCTGCACGATGTGCCGGGCCAGGCGCTCGGCCTTGATGTCCTCGGCGCGCTTCTTGTCGGCGTCGCGCTCGGCGCGGCGCTCGCCCTCGTTGAGGGAAAGCGTGTTGCTCTTGATGCGCGCGTCCATCTTGTCGATGTCCTGTTGGAGGTAGCGGAACTCCGGGTCGGCCTTCACGCGCGTCGCAGACTTCGTGCGCAGGTCGCCGAGGTCAAACCACGGCCCCGGCCACTTCTCGTAGTCAGCGGGCTTCACCTCGTCGAAGGGCAGCGGGTACTTGAGGGCTTCCTCGCCCACTTCCAAGTGTGCGTAGCGCGAGGGTAGCACCACGTCGCTCTCGACGCCCTTGAGCTGCGTGCTCTGGCCAGAGGGACGGTAGAACTTCTGGATCGTCAGCTTGAGCGCGCCGGCGTCCGCCACCTTGAAGCCGAAGGGCGACATGAAGCGGCCTAGTTCCAGGAGCGTCTGCACGGTGCCTTTGCCGAAGGTGCTCTTGTCACCCACGATCACCGCGCGCTGGTAGTCCTGCAACGCGCCCGCGAAAATCTCGCTTGCCGAGGCGCTGATGTGGCTGGTGAGCACCACCATCGGACCGCTGTAGAGGATCGACGGATCCTTGTCGGAGGACACCGTGATCTGCTTGTTGTAGTCCTTGGCCTGCACGACCGGGCCTTTCTTGATGAAGAGGCCCGTCAGGTTGATGGCTTCTTCCAAGGAGCCGCCACCGTTGCGGCGGATATCCATGACAAGGCCGGTGATGCCTTCCTTGTTGAGGCGGGTCAGCAGCGCGGCTACGTCCTTGGTCGTGCTCTTGCGCTTGGAGCCGGCCGCGTGTGAACCGTCCATGTCTGCGTAGAAGCCGGGGAGCGTGATCCAGCCGAGCTTGTCGATGGTCCCGTCGTCGCGCTTGTGTTCAATGATCTCCGCGCGCGCTTCCTGGTCGGTGAGCTTCACCTCGTCGCGGGTGATGTTGATGATCTTGCGCTTGGAATTGTCCGTCGTGCCGGCCGGGATGACCTGCAAGCGCACGATGGAACCCTTCTTGCCGCGGATCATCTCCACGACCTTGTCGAGCTTCATGTCCACCACGTCCACGAAGGGCTCGTTGCCCTGTGCGACGGCGGCGATCTTGTCGTCCACCTTGAGTTCGCCTTCGACCGCGGCGGGGCCGCCAACGACGAGTTCGACGATCTTGGAATATTCGTCTTCCTTGCGCAAAATGGCGCCAATGCCGGTCAACGACAGGCGCATGTTGATGGAGAAATTCTCCATCTCGCTCGGGCTCATGTACTCGCTGTGCGGGTCGTAGCACTGGGCAAGCGCGTTGAGGAAGAATTTGTTCACATCGTCCTTGGTTTGCTCATGGAGCGAACGCAGGAGCCGGTCATAACGCTTGGCGACAACCTGTTCGGGGGTGTCCTTGGGCTTGTCAGGGGTCTTGGCGTCGGCGGGGTCGGTGACTTTGGAGTCATCGGGGGCAGGCGGGACGTTGGCCTGGGTGTCGGGAGCCTTGACGGGCTTCTTTTCGACGGGGGTTTCGGCCAGACGCTCGGTCAGGAGTTCGTTCTCGATGCGGTCGTGCCAGAGCCGGTCGGCATCGGCCTCGTCCTTGGGCCAGGGAGCCTTGAGACGGTTGACCTCGATGGTGTCGTGGCCGTCGAAGTCGAACTTCTCGGTGGCCAGGAGGGTCTTGACCTTGGCGATGCGAGCCTCGACGCGCTTGATGTAGGCGTCGTAGATGACCTGCGCGGGTTTGAGGTCGCCCAGCCAGATGGCGTCGTCGAGTTCGTGGTCGTACTTCTTCTCGAAGTCGTTGATGTCGCCCTGGGTGAAGAAAAGCCGGTTAAAATCGAACGTCTCGATGTAGGTGTGCAGCAGCTTGTCGGAGATGCTGTCGTCGAGCGAGTGGCGGGTGTAGTGGAGCTGTTCGAGCGCCTTGGCCTCAGAGACGGCGATCTGGCCAGGCTCGGGTTCGGCCGCGCGGCAGGCAGTCAGGGCGGCGGCGAGGAACGTAGCGCCAACGGCCAGGGAAAGCGGAAGTTTGGTCATGGAAGAACGAAGGGCGAAAGAGGGAATGTAGCGGATTCCGTGCAAGCCAGCTTGGAAAAGATTCTACGCTCAGACACGGGGGACAGGCGCAGTGTTCGATTTCCGTTCACTTCGCCGGGGAACGGATCGCGGGTTGTGCCCTTGTGGAAAAAGGTGCTTGGTTGGGGGATGAACCCGCCCGACCAGCCGCCGTTCGAGACCTACACCGGGGGCTTTTTCCAGACAAATACCTACGCCCTACCGACGCCCGGGGGTGGCCGGCTCGTCATCGACGCGCCCGAAGGCAGCGCCGACTGGCTGCGGCGTCGGGGCTGGAAAGCGGACGCACTCCTGCTCACCCACGCGCACATCGACCACATCCAGGATGCCGCGCAGATCGTCCGCGAACACGGCTGCCCGATCTATTACCACGCCGACGGGACGCCGCTGTTGACGGACCGCGGAGCGTACCGGCGGTTCGGGTTGAGCATCGACTTCGAGCCGGTGACGGGCGGGGTGTTAATCGACGAAGCGGCGCGGGCAGAGTTTGCGGGGAGGAGCTTCCGCGTGCTGCTGGTGCCTGGGCATTGCCCGGGGAGTTTGTGTTTCCTGGATGAAGAGGGCGAGCGGTTGTACGGCGGAGACGTGCTGTTCGCCGGGAGCATCGGGCGCACGGACCTGCCGGGTGGCGACCATGAGTTGCTCATTCGAGGTATCCGGGAGAAAATTTTGACCCTGCCGGATGACACGGTTGTCCTGCCCGGACACGGCTCGGAGACGACGATCGGCGAGGAACGCGCGGGTAATCCGTATCTCTGAGCGTTCAGCCGTGGTCGACGAATTCAATTCGCACTTTTCGGCGACTTTCGTTCGTCTACTACTGGTTAGGCCCTGAATATTTTCCCTTCACCCGGTCATGTCCCCAGAATCTCTCGAACTGATCTCGGTCTATGTCCGCATCGGCTACTACGACCGGGAGCAACTCCAAACCATGTTCGAGGAGGAAATTTATGAACCCGGCGAACTGGACCCTACGGAGATCGCCGCCGCCATCGACACAGAGACCGGTCGCTTGCACGCCGCGCAACGCTCCTGGCCAGCCGTAACCGACTGCGACCGACTCGACGAAGCGTTCCTGGCTCTGAGCGGCCGGGGCATTATCACCCTACACAATGCGGGCAACACCCAGAGCGACGGCTACGAGGACTTCCGCGAGGCGCTTCAGGACAGCCCTGAACCGAACGCGGTGCTCGGCTACTGCTTCTACCACATCCAAGACCTGGAGGGAGCCGTGCGCGGCCGGGGTCTTTACCTAGCCTTTGGTCCAAGCGAGTCGCAGGAAGAAGCAAGCCGAGGTGCAGCCATCGGCTGCATCGTGCGCGAGGAGTTGGTGGCCGCCGGCTTGCCTGTCGAGTGGGATGGCACTTTCGGCAGTCGCATCCTCATCCCTCACTTTGTCTGGCAGCGCCGCATAGAGATGCCGTGAGCCACGTGCCCGGCCTAACCACGCGCTCCAGCGAGCAGCGGCTGGCGGCAGGCTTTCCCTTGTAATCCACGTCCTTCTTCGCCAGCTTCTGTCGCTGAGCTTGAGATCGTTAGGTCTTACGGATGCAAACCCAATGAGCATACTGAACACTACGATTGATGTGCCATGACGCTGCCACACTTGGAAATCAACAACATTTTTCGTGGAAGCAAATCACCTCTCTTACTGCTTTCTCTGACCATCGCGGCAATGATGTCGTTGTTCGTGCCTGCCGTATCGGGCGGCGAACCGGAAGCGTCCATTCTCTTCCAACTCGACGACAACTTAATCCACGTCTCCGCACGATTAGATGACACTCCGGTTAGCGCGGTGCTCGACAGCGGCACGGGTGGCGTCGTCATGGACCGGGCCACTGCCGAGCGCCTGCATCTCCCACTCATCTCCTCCGAGCACTCGGCCATGGGTGGCGGGAATGGTTCTCCGTTGCTTTCCTCGGTCGAACTGGCTGAGGTGGCCTTCGGGCCGATTCACCTGCACCAGGCTAAAGGGTTCGCGCTCGATCTCCACACCCTGTGCGAGTCGGCTGGCATCCCGATTGACCTCCTTTTAGGGGAGCCTTTCTTCGCCCAACAGGTTGTCACTATCGACTATCCACATCGGCGTGTGTTCTTTGGAGCGGCCACTCTCCCGCCAAGACGCAACCGGGTTCCCATCGAGATTGTCAACGGCGTCCCGGTCGCCAGCGTGACCCTGCGAGCTACCCCGGGCGGTGCTCCGGTGCGGCTGCGCCTGATCGTCGATTTGGGAACCCGCCACTTCGCGGCAATGATCGGGGGCAAATTCCTGCGCTCGGAAGAAGGCCGGCGCTTGCTGGCCGGCGCAAAAGAAGAGCAGATCGGCACCGGTACCGGCGGCGTGGTCACAGGCCACGTGACCAGCTTGGCTGCCTTGGAGGTGGGGGAGCACACCTACCGCGATCTCCGCGTCGGGTTGACCGACGGCGTTAAAGCGTTCGAGTCCGACATGGCGGATGGGAGCCTCGGCGTGCCGCTTTGGCAGTCATCGGTCATCACCTTCGACTACTCTCACGGGGAACTTTCCATTGCAGAGGCGGAGTAGCGGAAACAGACGGCAGCGGGTATGGCCAAGCGTGGTCCCAATCCAAACAAAGAACCTAACCACGCGCTCCAGCGAACAGGCAGGGCGACCACGTTTTGTTTCGTACTCCACGCTTGTTTTCGCCCTGCCTGTCGCTGAGCTTGGAGGCGTCAGGTGGTGAAGCCAATCGACACAACCTATTAGTGGGCAGCGCACGCCCGCTCGCGTTTTTGGAGTCGTGTAACAGCGGTTGGTTCGTTCCAGCCGAAGATTCATCCAGCCGAGTAAGGGTCGCCAAAGCCCTTGGCCACTCCGCAGGAGCGCAGGCAGGATGCAGGCTTGTCAGCCTGCCATTTTCTAGGCTGGCTCCTCTTTTTCGACGCCCACTTTATTCAACACTATGAAAATTAGCCTTTGCCTGTTCCTTGGCCTCCTTTTTTGCGCCGCTTCCGCGAGCAGCTTGCGCGCGGCAGACAACGACCTCGAAATCCACAGCGCCCCGCTCAAACTCGACTCCTCCACCACCAAGGCTTCCGAAGGCGGAGCGAATCACACCAAGGAACATTGGGTCTACCAGCTCACGATCGAGAGCAAGAGCTTCCACGACCTGACCGGCCTGCAGGTGAAGTACGTCATTCTCTACACCCACGAAAAGCTGGGCCAGAGAGCCGGCGCCCTGCCGGAGCGCAAGACTGGTTCTTTCCCCATTCCCACTTTGAAGTCGCGCGAAAAGCTCACCTTCAAGACCGATGCCCTCGAACTGGACAAGGCGAACCTCGTCGGCAACTACATCTATCCCTCCGGCGCCAGGCCCAATGCCGAGGACAAGCTGGTGGGCGTCGTCTTGCGCGTGGAGCAGAATGGGCAGGTCTTCGCCCAGTTCGCCAACCCGTCCAGTCTCTCCAAAGAGCCAGTGGAGTAACCGTGGGGCGGGTTCGCGTGGCCCAACCGCGCGCCCCAGCGAACAGAGGCCAATGGCGGAGCGTCTTTGGACGGTTCGCTTCACCTCGCTTGGTTCTCGGCGAACAGGCAGAGAACTTGGTACGAGGATTAGGGCTTCTGGATTGACTTGGTGCTACGGCAATGCGCCGGGTGCAGGAAGCCGCGGCGTGAACCGCTCAACCGCGAGTGATGGCGCGGACGGTTCGGTGCGAAGTTGCGCCCCCCGCGCGCGGTGCGAAGGTACTGGCTCACCAATCCTTTATGGACCAACCGATCCTTCCCGCCGACGCCGCCCTCGCCGCGCTCCACTGGCGCTACGCCACCAAGAAGTTCGACCCCACCCGCAAACTCTCCGCCGAGGAATGGGCCAAGTTCGAGCAGGCCCTCGTGCTCTCGCCGTCCTCCTACGGACTCCAGCCGTACAAGTTCATCGTCGTCACTGACCAAGCCCTCAAGGACAAGCTCAAGGCCGTCTCCTACGGCCAGGGGCAGGTGGCCGATTGTTCGCACCTCGTCGTCTTCGCGTCGCGCACCGACGTGACGGAGGCCGACGTGGACCACTACCTCGAACGCGTCAGCCAGGTGCGCGGCACCGACGTGGACCACCTCAAAAAAGGGTTCGGCAAAGTCATCAAAGGCGACGTGGTCCAGGGGCCGCGCCACGCCGTCGTCAAGGAGTGGTGCGCGCGCCAAGCGTACATCGCCCTGGGCCAGTTGATGACCGTCGCCGCGCTCACGAGCGTGGACATCTGCCCGATGGAGGGCTTCGAGACCGACAAGTACGACGAGATCCTCGGGCTGACCGGGCAGGGTTACCGTTCGGTCGTGCTCGCGCCGGTCGGCCATCGTGCCGAAGATGACGGCGCGGCGAGCTTGCCGAAGGTGCGCTTCCCGTCCGAAGAACTCGTAGACCACCGCTGATGCGCCGTTTGCGCCGTTTCCTGTGGGTCGTGGCCGCCGCGGCGTTTGTCGGGGCGGTGTGCGCGCAGGAACCGGCCGCGTCGCCGGCGCCGACCGGCCGGGGGCGCTTCGCGGCGCTTTCCAACGAACTCGCCCTCTATTCGCCCCTCGGATCGCCGTGGGCGGACATTCGCGTCAACCACGCGTTCGAGTCGCACCTCTTCAGCCTGATGCGCGCGGAGGTGCGGCTGTGGGACTTGCAGGATGCGCTTGCCACGCAGGAGGGTCCCGCACGCGACGCCGCGGAGATCGGGCGCATCGTGCACGGGCAGGTTTTGGCCGAGGCCGCAGAGGCGCTGCCACTCCTGCAAAAAACGTCCAACCGAGCGTTCGCGCAGTTGCTTGTGCACCAGTTGGAGGCTTACCCGTACGAGTGGAAGGAGGAGGGTTCGGAGGAACTCCTGCCAGGCCTGCACAAATTGACTGACCCTCCGGCAGGCAAGCCAGCGGCCGAGGGCAACGCTCGTCGCCACCGCCGGCGCGCCAGTGTTCCCAGACCGGGCAACTCGCCCGCCGCTTCCCCGGCCGCCCGTCCGTAAGCGGGCTACCTGCCGGCGATCAGTTCGCGCACGCGCTCCACCACGCGCGCCGTGCCGTCGAACGTTCCCGTCTTGGCGGCGAGGTTTGTGCGGAAGCGGTCCAGTTCACGCTCGAAAGCGTCGAAGATGCCTTTGCCCGGTTTTGGGTCGGTCGAGAACATGCCGTAGCCCAGTTCACGCACGTGCCACGCGTTGATGAACTGCTCGAACAATCGCCGGATCGGGAAACAGAGGAGCGGCTTGCCGAAGTGCAACGCCTCGCAGATCAGGTTGTGCCCGCCATTGACGACCGCGTACGCGCAAGTGGCGAGATCGCGGAGGATTTCCTGGTTATCGAACGGTTTGAAGGTGAGGTTGCCGCGGCGGTGTTCCCGCTCCGCACCGTAGCCATAGATAATCACGGGGCGGGCGAGTTGGCTCAGCGGTTCCAGGAGCGGCCGGAAGGTCGCGCTGGTCTGGTAGACGAGGACGTGTTCACCGGCCCCGGGTTGGGTTGCCGTCACGGCCGGACGCAGGACGGGCGGCAGGAGTTCGTCCACGTCGCGGCGCGGGCGCAGCGGCGGGTGGAAAAAACTGACGATGAGATGGTGCCGCGTGAAGTCGAAAAGCAGGTAGTCGTTGAGCATCGCCAATGACCAGCTCAACCGCTCAGACGCGGGCACCGGGTAACGGCACGCCTTGAGCACGTGCGAATGGTCGAGCGACACGCACCGCAGCCCCGCGCGCCGGCACGCGATGGGCAGGTAAAACTCGCGGTCGCAAATGGCGAGGTCCGGCTGGAAGTCGTCGATGGTGGCGCGCAGTTCGCCCAGCACGCGGGGGAGTTCCACCAGGCGCCCCGCGATCTGGCCGACGACACGCGACACCGACACACGCCCCTGGTGGTGGACCGTACGCAGCACCGGCACCTCGTGCACGCGCCAGCCGCGTCCACGCAGGCCGAGGGTCTCGGGCACACGCCCGCCGCCGACGAAGAGAAACTCGTGCTCGGGCAGGAGGCGTTCGACGATGGCCTGCGTGCGCATGACGTGGCCGTACGTGTTGCCCATCACGCCGTAGAGGATGCGAGCCATGGCAGAAAAGGTAGAAGGCAGAAGGCAGAAGGGAGAAGGAGAAACCGGAAGACTTGGCTCTTTTTTGTAGCCATCCATCGATCCGCCCTTCGCTCCCCGCTTCCTTTTCTGCTCTTTTCCTTCTACCTTCTGCCCTCTGCCTTTCTCTGATGCGCCGCTACCGTCGCCTGCAACTTGCCGCTGCCGCGGCGCTGGGGTTCATGTTTGTGGTCGGTCTGGGTGGGACGCTGCTGCCTTCGCACGAGGTTTTCCCGTTCGCGTCGTGGTTTCTGTTTTCGCTGGTGCCGGGGCGGGGGAGTGAGTTCGACCTCGTGCTGCACTCCGCCGGCGACGATCCGACCGCGCCGGGCCGTTCGTTCCGCACCGCCGACTACCTCGTGCGCCATCCGCATTCCGTCGTGTTCCACGCCCTCATCCAACAACTCGGCGCGGCGGAGGAACGCCACGACGCCGACGCCAGCCGCGGCTTGCGCCGACAGATCGAGGCCGACTTCGAGCCGCGGATCGTGCGCTACGACCTGGTCCGCGTCCGATATTCGCCCGTCGAACGCTGGCGCACCGGGCACGTGCGTGAGACAACCACCCTACGCTCCTTCGCCATTGGTGAACCCTGAAGCCGCCACCCTCACCGCGCGCTTGCGCCGGTTGCGCCGCTGGCTTGCCGCTCCGTTGGCGTTCCCGTCGGCCGGTGGGACCTTCGCCGAGCACACCCGGCGATTTACGCTGGCCCAGGGGCTCGTGCATGCCTTCTACGCGTTCGTGCTCTACCTGGCCGTGGCGCAGATGACCGAGATTCCTGTTTACGCCAGTCGCGCGGCCTTTCATCCGCTCTGGCCCGTGGGCTGGCTCTCCTCCGGCGGCGACGACACGAACCCCATCCGCGCGTTGTTCTTGTTCTTCCTGGGCGCGAGCTTGTTCGCCGCCGCGCTGCCGGGTTGGCGGACGGCGCGTATCTTGGGCAGCGTCGGGCTCTTGGAGTACGTCGCGCTCAAGAACTCTTACGGCAAGATCGGCCACAGCATGCACCTGCCCGTGCTGCTCTCGATCATACTGATCCTCCTGCCGCACGGGTGGGAGCGTCCCGCGCCGCGCACCGGCCGGGCGCTGCGGCAGAGCACGCTCCTGGTCTTCTGGACCGCCGGTGCCATCGTCCTGCTCTCCTACACGATGAGCGGCGTGGGCAAACTCGGCGGCGCGTTGTACCAGATGGCCCGTCTCCAGCCCAACGCCTTCACGCCAGGGGCGCTCGGCGCGCACATTGCTCAGCGTTTGCTCCAGACTGATTCCCAAAGTCTTTTCGGCGCGTGGATCATCGAACACTCCTGGTTGACCTGGCCCGCGATGCCGTTCGCCGTGTACCTAGAACTTTTTTCAGTGGTCGTGGCGTTCCGCCCCGCGCTGTCGCGGCCATGGGCGGCACTGCTGGTGATCTTCCACATCGGCAACTACTTCACGCTGACCATCGCCTTCCCGCCGAGTTGTTTTTTGCTGGCGCTCTTTTTCTTCTACTCTCCCTTCCACCCGGGTCGGGTGGGGTGGCAACGCGCGGTTTTCAGTGTACCGCTGCTCGGGGATGTGCTCTATTTCGTCCAATCCGCCCGACGCAGGACCCGCGAAAAGGTAAGGACAAAGTAATCACACGGAAGAGTGCCAACGCGGAATTTGCGAGGAAACCCCGACAAACAGGCGAAACCGTACGGCGGTGGCCGGGTTCCATAATTTCCCGTGGCGTTTCTGCGTGACGCCACCCCATCGTGCGCACCCTCATCCTCACTTCCAGCACCGGCGGCGGGCACAACATGCGTGCCAGTTCTTTCGTGCATTGGACATACGAAAAACTCGGCGAGGAGGCGGTCGGTGAGATCCAAATCCACAAGGTCTTGGAGAACACCCACGGCCTGTACCGCTTCGGCGTAGGCCTGTATAACCGTATCCAGCGCCACTTCCCTTGGGCGCATCACGTCTATTTCAACTTCCTGGAGGTCGCCGGCCTGCACTCCTCGCGCGAGCGGCTGCTGGGGGTGGAGCGGTTCCGCGCGATCCTCGACCATGTCCGCCCGCAGTTGGTGATCAGCACGCATGGCTCGCTCAACCACGGGTTTTTCGACGAAGCGCGCGCACACTTGGGCGCGGGCAACGTGCGGTGCGTGACGTACTGCGGCGAGCTTTTCGGCGGGTATGGGTTCAGCCGGCATTGGGTGAACCCGGGAGCCGACCTGTTCATCGGCGCGGTGCCGGAGACGTGCGAGATGGCGCGCCGGTTGGGGATGCCGGCCGAGAAGACGCTCTTGGGCGGATTCTTGCTCAACCCGAGTTTTTACCGGCCGGGCTTGTCCCCGGCGGAACGCGCCACGCTGTTGAGCGGCATGGGGCTAGACCCGGAGCGGTTCACGCTACTGCTCTCCACCGGCGAGCACGGCGCGCACAATCACCTGGCGCTGCTCAACGCGATCCATGCCCGGCAACCGCGGAAAGATTTGCAGATCATCGCGTTGTGCGGGCGCGACACGGACTCGCTCGAAGCCGTGCGCCAGTGGGCGAAGGAGCACCCAGCCCTGCCCGTACTGGCGCTGCCACACTCGCACATGATGCACCTGCTCATGCAGGCGTCCTCCGCCATCGTGGCGCGGCCGGGCACGGGCACGACGAGCGAGGCCATCGTCAGCGGCTGCCCAATCATTTTTAACAACCTGGGTGGCTTCATGCCGCAGGAATGGATCACGCTGCGCTTCGCCAAGCAGCACGAATTCGGCACGGAGATTTACCGGCCGTCGCACCTGCCCGAAATTCTCGCGCGATGGGCCGAACGACCCGAGGAATATGCCCGGGTCAAGCAGCGCCTGGTCGAGAGCCGCCCGCCGCAACACCCCACCGA
>CAXTQD010000117.1:0-12476 GCA_964246175.1 uncultured Chthoniobacterales bacterium
GTGGCTTGCGTGCTCGCCTGAACGCACCGCCGCGCCAGCGTTTCCACACAACCTCCACCGTTTGTTGGCAAAATGCTACCGGAGCAAAGTCCAAGCGCGGTTAGATCCGGCTGATTTACACTCACCAAGGACTTAAATAGGTTAGATGGACTTGTTCCAGCGGGTTTGACGCGTAGCTAGACCGTGCAGACCCGCTCACCGCAGGAAACTGGCGATCGCGTCGTGGAGACGGCTGCCCGACAGCAGCGTCCAGGCTTGGTAAAACGCGTAGGCGATGCTGCCGAGACCCACAATCGCCGTGCCCGCGAGCACCCGCCCTGCCGCCCGTTGATGGCGCGTTTCGGCGGCGGCTTCGTTCTGGGTGTGCCGCCACAGGCTGGCCGGCATCTCGGCCGTGCGTTTGGCGGGGGGCCGGCGTACCGTCTTCGCCGCGGCGGTCCGGGTAAAATTGTTGTCGGGGAGGGGCAGGATGGTCGTTTCAAAGAGGCTGTTGGAAGGGGTGGTCATGGAAGTGGTCGTTGAGGTACTGATGGTTACTTTTTGATGAAGCGATGATCGCTTTCCCTATACAAAGAAGGCCGCCCCGGCGTGTTGCAGAACATTTGCACGATTTTTGCGACTTGTTTTCGCCGACGCCACGCCGATACACTGCCGGGATGCAACCGTGCCCGGGGTCTCAGCCAGGAGCGGGTGAGCGTTTCGAGCCGACGCACTGGAGTGTGGTGCTGGCGGCGGGCCGACCGGGCGAGGAAGCAGGCGGTGCGGCCCAGACTGCCCTCGCCCAACTTTGCCAGACTTACTGGTCCCCCTTGTACGGGTTCATCCGTGGACGCGGCTACCGCGAGCACGACGCGCAAGACCTCACCCAGGGCTTTTTCGCCCATCTGATTGAACACCAAATTTACGCGTGCACGGACCAGGCCAAGGGTAGGTTCCGTTCCTTCCTGCTCGCTTCGCTCAAGCACTTCTTGGCGGACGCCTACGACCGCGAACGTGCGCTCAAGCGCGGCGGCGGCCACGAGTTCCTGCCCTTGCACGAGGAACAGGCGGAGGCAGCGGAAGCCTTGTTCCAAAGCAGCATCACGCCCGGCGAGCATACGGCCGAGGACCAACGTTTCGAGCGTCAATGGGCTGAAACCGTAGTGGCGACCGCGCTCGGACAGCTGGCGGCCGAGTTCACGGCGGAAGGCAAAGAGGCACTGTTCCAGGCGCTGGAAGCCTTCGTGCGCGGCGGCGCCGCGCCGTTGCCTTCTTACGACGAGCTCGCCGAGAATCTAGGGATACCAGCGGCGACGATCCGCAGCCACGTCAATCGTCTGCGAGCGCGTTACCGCATCCTAGTGCGGTCCGAGTTGCGCCGCACCGTAGAGCAGGAAGAAGCCGTGGATGAAGAACTGCGCGAACTCCTGCGCGTGTTGACCACCCGATGAGGAAGCCGGTATGGAAGCGACGCCCCAGCCAGCTCGTGCCGTTTGTTCGAGCTGCGGCGAGCCGTTGAGCGCGGACGGCAGTTGCCTGTCCTGCCTGCTGCGTGGAGGCATGGAGGAGACCGTGGCGGCGGCACCGTCGCCCGCCCCGCCGAGGTATGGTGATTTTGAAGTCATGCGGCGGGAAGATGGTTCTCTGTGGGAGTTGGGCCGTGGGGCCATGGGCGTGACCTACAAGGCGACGGACACGGTCTTGCATCGCGCCGTCGCGCTGAAGGTCATCCAGTTGGGGTCCGGCGGTGTGTCGGGTGCTGGGACGATGGCGACCCTGCGCGAGCGGTTCTTGCGCGAGGCGCGTGCCGCCGCCGCGCTACGCGACACTCACGTCGCGGCGGTGTTCCAATGCGGAGCGTCCGAGCAGGCGGACCGCTGCTACTACGCGATGGAACTGGTGGAAGGCGAGACGCTCGAAGCGCGCGTACGGCGCGCCGGGCCACTCGACGCGCTCCCGGCGTTGGAGATGGCCCGGCAGGTGGGAGTCGCCCTCGTGACCGCCGCCAACCGGGGATTGGTCCACCGCGACCTCAAGCCAGGCAACCTGATGCTGGTGGGAAACAGCGAGGGCACGGCCGCCGACGGGCTGGAGGTGAAGGTGATCGACTTCGGCTTGGCGAAAGCCGTCGTTGCTGGCGAAACCGATCTGACGCACGGCTGCTTTGTGGGGACGCCGGCCTTTGCCAGCCCGGAGCAGTTTGCCCGAGGGGCCGTGGACGCGCGTTCGGATTTCTACAGCCTGGGCGTCACGCTCTGGTACGCGCTCACGGGCAAGGTGCCGTTCAAGGGACGCTCCCTAGAAGAGTGGCGTGACTTGCCGGAACGCACGCGCCTGCCCGTCGAACAACTGAAAGCGTGTGGCGTACCCGCACCAGTGACGACACTGCTGCGTCGGATGTTGGCGGTGGATCCGGCCGAGCGACCGGCGTCGGCGAGAGAGTTGCTTGGAGCACTCGACGTTTGCCGCCAAACCTTCGCCAGGTCATCCGCGCGCCGTCGGTGGACGCTGGCAATCGTGGCCGCCGCCTGCGTCGTCACCGCTGCGGGAGACGGTTGGTGGTGGACGCGGACCCGGGCGATGGACCGCCCGGCGGAGCCGCCGAGGTCCGCGGCGACGTTCCAGGGAGATTCGCTGGCGGTGCTGCCCTTCCAGGCGCTGGTGCCGGCACAGAGCGACCCGGCGCTGGAACTCGGCATGGCCGACACGTTGATCGGCAAACTCAGCGGCAGCCAAGTGGTGGTGCCCTCCCTCAACTCGGTGCGCAAGTACGCCAGCCCCACGCAGAACGCGCAGGCCGCCGGGCGAGAGTTGGGCGTCGGCTCTGTGTTGGAAGGCAGCGTGCAGAGAGCCGGTGGCCGCATCCGCGTGAGTGCCCGGCTGATCAACGTGGCGGACGGGACCGCGCGGTCCATCGGCACGTTCGACGAACGCTTCACGGACGTTTTCGCCGTGCAGGACGCCATCTCCCAAAAGGTCGCCGACGCCCTGGCGTTACGGCTGAACGGTCCGGCGCAGCAACGTCTGAGCCGGCATGACACCAACAACGTCGAGGCCTACCAGTTTTACCTGCTCGGACGCTACCACTTCAACAAACTGACCCCACCGGAAATCCGGACGAGCATAGACTTGTTCCGGCAGGCCTTGGCACTCGACGAGCGTTACGCCCTGGCCTACCAGGGCTTGGCCGAAGGATACCGGGCGATGACCATTACCGGTGACCAGCGTCCCGCCGAATCCTTACCGCAGGCTAAAGCGGCGGCCACCCGGGCGCTGGAACTCGACGACACGCTCGCGGAACCCCACGCCACCCTGGCGTTCATCCATTTCTGGTACGATTGGGATTGGGCCGGTGCCGAGCAGGAGGCCAGACGGGCCATTGAACTCAACGCGAACTCGGGATTCGCCCACTTCGCCTACGCACATCTGCTCGCGTTGGAAGGGCGCAACAAAGAGGCGCTGGCCGAAGGAGCCAAGGCGATCAAGATCGATCCGGTCTCTCTCATGTTCAACGCGCTGTACGGCAGCTTTCTGCACTACGATGCACAGGACGGGGCGGCTGAGGTGCAGCTCCGAAAAACCTTCGAGCTGGACCAGACGTTTTGGATTGCGCGCCTCTTTCTGGGAAAAATCCTAGTGCGGCAGGGTAGATACGCAGACGCCATCATCGAGCTGGAGAAAGCGGAATCAGCTTCGCATGGTAACTCGCTAACGGTTTCGGTGCGGGGGTACACCAACGCTCTGAGCGGCGCGTCCGACCAAGCGCAGGCACGGCTCCGGACCCTGGAACAGTTATCTGCGCAACGGTACGTCCCGCCGCAAACCCTTGCGCTCATCCACCTCGGCCTAGGTCAGCGGGACGAGGTCTTCGCTGCCTTGGAGCAATCTTACGCGGAGCACGATATTCACTTGAGCTACCTCAAAGCCGATCCCCAATGGGACGCCATCAGAGATGACCCACGTTTCGTGACGCTGCTTCGGCGAATCGGTCTCCGATAGACCATGCGCCGCGGCCTACAGGGCACGTCGTCCATGCTCATTTAGCGGCGCGGTCTCACTCACCAGACTGCCGCAATCCCTGCCCAGGGACACGGGTTTGGCTTGCATGATACAAGCGAAGTTTTCTTCCCGAAAAACCTCCTTTATTTGATCCGAGAGACTGCCCTCTGGATGGAAAAGGCGGCAGGAGCGGCACAATTGTGCCAAAAACCCGTCTCACATATCAACGTGCCAAAATGGCGAGTAGAGATGAGTTCGTGACACAATCCACGTCAATACGTCTGCTCGTGAATATGCCTGCTGATGGCCTTACGTCTGGTCGAGGGGTGTGTGACGTAAGCAGCAATCCCTCCGCCACGTCTCCGCACGTCCCAAATGCGGGCCCCTAACCCCCTCCGCCGCGCCGCTGGTTCGTGTGCGCTCTGATCCTGACAACTTGGTGGCGCTGGTCAACGGCTGATGACCGACGACTTCAGGCCGTTCTACTGCGCTGGTGGCGCAAGATGGATGGCCTCGTCTTACGACAGCTCATGCATCGGAGGGCGGAGGCGATGGACTCCCACTCACCTCTGAAAGCAGATTTCTATAGCTTCGCCGACAATTTGTCCGTTTGAAATGTCAAAGTTCAGTTACTGCGAAGCTTGGCAAGATCACTGCCGGGGAGACAACCATCTGCGGAGCAGGTTTGAATGACACATTTTGGTGGAGGTATGTGCTGCGCCATCAGGCAGGCAAAGCGGATCATCGCCCTGCTTTCAACGAGCTGCGCGGCGGATGGCGCTGGCTGGCTGCCTTGAGCCGGACGGCGAGTTGGCCCTTTTCGTCGTTGGATGCCCCGAACGGACACGCCAGCAGTGCCTTCATGGCGGCAACGTCCGCCGCGTGCTGCGCGCACTGGCGCTCGAAGGTCCGCAGCGTCTTGGTGCACACCAGCGTCTGCGGCGAACCCTGGCGCTCGGTCACGTGCGTCATGTCCAGTCCAAGCCGGTCGATGGTCTGGTGCAGGTGCTGGCGGCGCTCCTTCTTGACGCGGAAGCGGTGTTCCCGTCGCGCCGGGTCGCGGGCAAACGCCAGCAACTCCCGGTCATCCTCGTTGCGACAGACCAGGGCCATTGACTGCGCCCAGTCGGCGGGCGGCGCGGGCGGCTCCTCGCTACGCGCCAGCAAAAACTCCGCCGCGTGCCGCCACAGCCGGGTCAGGTCGCCGTCCGTAGGTCGGTCCGCTGCCGGGGCCGGGCGCAACGCCGTCAGCGCGGGCACGACCACGATGACGGGATCGAACACGGCGGGGTCCGCCGCGATGGCGCTGACCGCCTTGGCATGGAGGGCGTTCGCGCCGAGCGCGCGCAGGCTGGTGAGCAGAAGCGTCACAAAGGCTGTGTCTACCGTGCCGGGCGGGCACACGACCGGAGCACCGCCGTGGCTTTCCTCCTCTTCCTCCTCATCAACACCAGGCTGCTGTTTGAGCTGCGCGATGGATGACAGGAGGTGGGCAATCCTGGACCGGGCGTCGCCGCCGGGTGTGGCGGGGGCCGGCTTCGGCGTTGGCTTGAGATCGGGCAGCGCCGCCACGATGGCCGCCGCGATTTCCGTGAGCGCCTTTTTCCACTCCGCATTCGGCGGTTCGCCGACCTCACGCCGCAAGCTGCCGAGCAGCCCGGCCACGGCACCGGGCACCTCGCGCGTTTTGGCCCGCGCCAAGGTGCTCAGGAGCCTGCCCGTCGCCGTCGGCTCCAGGCCGGTCGCGACGGCGGCGCAGAGCGCGCCGGTCTCGCTGCCATCGAAGCGCCGCGTGACGACCCCGCCGACAAAGCGCTCCAGCAAGGCCGCGTCTCCCAGCCGCGCCAGCAACGTGAGCATCTTCGCGCGGTCCGGGTTCTTTTCCGGGCGGGAGTACCAACGGTGCTCGGCGGTCTCCTCCCATTTGCCGAGCACCCGGCGCGCGATGGCGAGCACGGGTTTGCGTTGCGCCGCCTTGCCCGCTGACCCGCCGCAACCCGCCACCCGTTCGGCGAGGTAGGGCAACGCCGCCGCGACACCCGCCTGCAAGAGCACGTCCGCGAAACGGTCGCGCGGCCAGAGCACCAGGGCCGCGCGGTGGTACGCGCGCTCGAAGCTCGCGCCCTCGTTGCCGGTGGCTTCGGTCAGGCGCTGCGTGTCCGGCTTCTCGCCGTCGAGCGCCCCGGCGGGCAGCACCTCGCCCTCGCCCAGCGGCACTTCGCCGAAGTCCACGGGATGATCCTCCGTGTCGTGCCATTCGCCGATGCGCCACTCGCTGTTGGTCACCTCGACCACCTCGAAGTCCGCGTCCTCGTCCGGCTCCTCGTCGTACCAGCCGCCACGGTAGTCGCTGTAGTCGGGTTCCGCCGGGCCGTTTTCCTCGATGTGGACGATGCCCAGGTGCACCGCGCAGTCAGCCGCCTGCGCCGCGCGGCGCAACACCTTGGCCAGCGCGGCGTCCTCCCCCTTCAAACCTGCGAAGGACAAGCCCGCCGGGCTGTACTCGTGCTTGAACAACCACGCGAGTTTGGCAGGCGCGCCCTTGCCCGCGAACGCCTCGCGCAGGGTGGCGGCCGCTTTCTCGATCTCGCCGTGGTATGCAGGTGCCACGAGCGGGCGGCTGCCTTTGCCGGCACGCGGCTGGAGGAGGTTGTACACCAGGCAGACCCGGTGGCCGCCCGTCACTGGGCGCACCTCATGCTCGCAGTCCGCGTAGAAGGCGGCCACGCGCAACTCGCTCACCTCCGTGCCACTCAGGTCCAGCGACACTTCCCGGCCCGCGTGGCGCACGAGCAACTCGCCACCCGTGTGCTCGCAGGGCAGCACGACGATCATCGTGCTGAACATGCCCGGAGTCTTCTCGGTGTCGCGGTGCGCCGCGAAGAAGCCGCCCGGGTCATACACCAGCAGCTTGTGGAGTTCCGCAGTGATGCCGGCCTCGACACAGCCCAGGCCATCGGCGACGGCAGACATGATCCGCGCGAACGTCTTGTCCCACGTCTTGCCGCCCAGACGCACGGCGGACGGTGGCAGTTGCCAGACCTTGCGCACCGACTCATCGAGGATCGTCGCCTCGCCGCGGCCAAAGGGCGCGCGGCTGGCTTGGCCAATGAGTTGGCGCACCTGCGCCTCGGGCACGGGGAAGGACAAGATGCCTACGCCTTTGATCTCGACGTGCGGCAGCGGCGTCTCGAAAGCGGCCTCCACGAAGAAGTCGCCGGGCCGCCGCACGCCGGAGAGCAGGGTCTCCAACTTCTTCAGATCACGGTTGTAGGGGACGTGGATGCCTTCGTCAGCGTCGGGCATGGCGGCAGGCTACCGCATTGCTCTGCCGCGGACAAGGCGCCAGCAGATTCTGCTTGCCAGGCACTTGGAAGGAGCGTAGGCACGACTCGTGCTTGGTTCTGATCGCAAGCACAATATCCCTTCTATCCTATGGACCCGGAGCACACCAACCGCACGTGGTACGCCGCGTTGCGCCGTCGTGACTCCGAGGACATCGCCGCCGGCCGCCGCACGCCGACGGAGGTCAACCGGGACAACGCGTGGATTCCCAATCCGCAGGACTGGGAGATCCGCAACCTCGCGCAGGCCGCCCGCGCCTTGCGCAGGCAGCGGTGAGTGGACGGCTGTCCCCGCCCCGCGCCTACAAGCTGACCGACTACGAGCCCATCCTCGCGGCGGCGGGCGATCTCGATACCCGCGCAATCCTTGTCGGTGGGCAGGCTGTTTACTTTTGGGCCACCCGGTACTTTGATCGTTTCCCGGCACTGGAAGCATTTCTGCCCTACACGTCGCAGGACGCCGACTACCTGGCGGACGTTCCGGCCGCCCGGGAACTGGCGCGTCATCTGAAAAGCCGGTTCTGCCCCTCGCCCACCAAAGGTGGCATGTTGGGCTTGAGTCTCGGCGACATCCCGCTGGGCGAGGACATGAAGGTGGAGATTCTCGACGCATCCACGGGGTGAAAAACGACGACGGGCGCGCCGCGGCGCTGGTGATCGGCTGGCATAATCTGGAAGTGCGTGTCATCCACCCGGCGCAGCTTTACGTCGGCAAAGGCTGCAACCTGCTGGGGCTCGACCAGACGGACCGGCAGGACGGCAAGCACTTCGGCATCATGCAATGGGTGATGCGCGGTTTTCTGAGCGATCTGGCGCAGGAACTGTGCAGGATGATCCACGACCGTTTTTGGACTGCTGCGAACACCTGATGCGCTTTGCGAGCAGCCACGAAGGCGTCAGGCTAATTGACTTGGGACAGATGCCTGCCTCAGCACTGTGGCCGGAACTGACCGGTCATCCCAACGCGAAGGTGCGTCGGTTCGCCGAGCAACGGGTGCCCCGCTGGGAGCGGCAGGTGATTGCCCGGTTGAAGAAGCGTCGCACCCTGAAGCGGCTGGTCAAGTGATGAGGTGATGCGGCACATTTTGTGATAGGTTTTGCCGCGAGTTAAACACCCCGAGAACGATGTCCACCAAAGCAACGCTCGTGCATGGCCCGAGCTTCCATTTCTACCGTGAGGTGCTGGATGACAGCTACGTCTACCTTGAGGTCGAAGGAACTCAATTCGAGGCCGGCTACGGACGGGTGATGGTGCCCATCCCCGTGCACATCTGGGAGGTGATCCGCCGCTACTCCGGTGTTGACCTCCAGTTAGCAGACAAAACAAACGATGAACTGCGCCAGCATGTCGAGCATCTTCTGGACGAACGTCTCAAGTGGTATCAAGAAGCGGAGGAACAAACCAAAGGTTTGGCAGTGCGGGCCGGCTCGCTGACGTTCGGGCGGGCCGACGAACCGCGCGAGGTGCAACTGGCCGCCGGGCTGGAGCAGTACACGCGCCTACGGGAGCATCAGCGGCAAATTCAAGCAGCCATCGCGGAGCTTGAGAGGGCGAACCCGTGCCGGTCATCGATCTGAGAAGCGCGCAGGAGCAGGGCAGCAAGCTGCCGCAAGCTGCTCTGCGGTAGAGATGGAATCGAAGCGCGTAAGCTCATTCTGTCTCTCGACATTGTTGCGCCCATTAACCATTGATCCCCAAGGTGTCGGAGTCGCCGCTCAGCCGTCGGCGCAGAACTGGGCAGGGTCGGCGGCGAGGAACCAGTCCATCGGCGCGCGGACTTGGGCAACGGCGTCCTGGAGGTCGGCGAACGCGGCTTCGGCGCGGCCAGCCTTCCGGGCCAGGAACCGGGCGGCGCGCAACGTCTCGGTGATCCCGGAGAGGTTCACCTTGGAGGCCTGGGCGTAGCGCACCAGCAGTTCGTGGCTGTCCGGCTCGCCCTCAGGCAGATGGTGGCACGCCACGCGGCGCAGGTCCTCCTCGCCGAGTTGGACCGGCAGTTCCCTGACCATGGCCAGCCGTCGGTTGAACTGAGCGTCGGACCAGCCGCTCGCTTTGACGAGCGCCCGCTGGAGGCGGAAGAACTCGGGCAGGGCGACGAGTCCGACCGGCACTCCGGCGTTGACGAGCGTCGTCAGCCAGAGCAAGCGCATGGGGGTCTGCGCCGAGCGGGGGCGCTAGGGCCAGAGCCGCTGTGCCTCGTCGAGCACGAGCGTCAGGCGGCTGGTCTTGAGCACGTCGATGATGCGCAAGCTGGTTTGCTGGCCGTTGTAAGCCGCCCCACGCGGGATGCCCAGATCCTCGGCAATGGCGCTGTAGAAGCCGCGTTCGTTCTCGACGGCGGGCGTCTCGATGTAGCGGGCCACGCCCGGGCGCTGTTCGCACCAGTTTCGGGCTGCCGCCGACTTGCCCACCCCGGGCGCTCCGAAGCAGAGGGTCAGGCTGCCGGGGCTGGCGAGGGCATAGTCGAGCGCTTCCTGCACCGCCTGCGTGACTTCCGTGGCGCAGAGTTTGGCCGTCGCGCGGGTGACCAACCCTGTGCGGTAGGCTTCCAGGTCGGCGATGAAGTCCCCGCCCCAGACGCGTTCGCCCGTCGGATCGAGCGAGTGTGCCGGACTGGTGCAGGCCGCTTCCAGGTGCCGGTGCAGCCAGCCGAGGGCATCCACGTCGCGGTAAGTGAAGCGCTGGAAGGAACGCGGGCAGGGAACGCGGCGACGAGTTCCTCGGCCACGGCGCGCAGGCCGCCCGGCTGCCAGGAGCGCTGCTGAAGCATCCAGAGCAGCGGCCCGTGCCGTTCCTCGCGCAAGAACGAGCAGCGCCGGGAGAACTCCAAGGCGCTAAGGCCCGGTTTGTAGACTTCGACGCAGGCGACCGGAAGAGGGAGCGTGGTTTTCATCGGGCGGCAGCGGCATCTGACGAGGTGGTGGGTTCCCGGCGGCCCAGGAGCGCCACCTGTTTGCTCTGCGCCTCCAAGCGGCGTGGATCGTCTGTCGGAGGCAGGCGCAGGCCCACGCGCGCGGCGTGTTCCTGCACAGCCACGCGGATGCGTTGCGTCTGGGCAGTGACGGTTTTTTAGTGCCGTCTTCTGTCGGTCCATCTCCGCGCCCAAGGCACGGGTGGCCGAGTCGGTCACGACCGTGCGGGCCGCACTCCGCCCAAGTTCTTCGGGATACTCCTTTCACAACGTGCTGTAGAGGCGACGGAGTGGGGCCAGGTGCGCGGCGTTCTCCCGCTTGGCCTGCGCGATGGCCTCCCCCGGCGCACGCCAGGCGGGCAGCACCGTCTCGCGCGCCACGGTCACCGGGTCTTTCCGGTCGAGGGTGGTCAGCGTGATCAGCGAGGGATCTCCCACGTCGAACCAAGCGAGTACCCGCTGGCCGATGAGTCGGCCCGTGGCCTCGCTCTTGTACGTGTAGACCGCCTTGCCGATACGCACCGTCAACCCGCGTGCCGTCACCTTCTCCACACGACGGTGGCTGGCCAGCAGGTAGCGCGTCGTCTCGTCCAGGCGGATCGGCGGCTCGACCTGGAACCGGACGAACGCTTGCCGGGGCGAGCGCCCGGCGAGCATCTTGCCACCCTGCGCTTCGTCGTTGTAGGCGTCGCAGAGTTGGTTGAGCCGCTCGACCCGCTCGGCGTAGGAGTAAAAGCACTCGCCCGGGTGACAACGACCTGCCTCGACCGCACGTTTGGCTTTGGCTACCGCTTCGGGGCAGTCGCGCCGCTCGTCGCGACCGCAGTAGCCGCGCTCGCGCTCCATGTGGTTCTGCAGCGCGCCGAGCACGCGCTCGACCACTTTGGCCGAGGGGTCGAGCGCGTGGGAGAGGCGCACGCCCAGGTCGCGCAGCCCATGCACGCGCTGCTTCCAAGGCACCTCGTCGCCCCGGCCGCTGATGACGAGCGAGCGCTGCCAGATGCCGCGCTCGAAGTAAAGCTCTGGCGGCAGGCCGAACTCGTCGTGCAGGCGCACCACGCCCCGCACGATGTCCAGCGAGCCGTAGCTCTCCGTGGGCAGGAGCTGGAAGCAGTGGATGTAGGTGGTGCGCGTGTCGATCCACGGCAGGAACTGGCCGCGCAAGAGCTTGAAGCGTCCGTCCTCCAACGGGACCCAGAAGTACACGGGCAGCGTGCAGTCGTCTGACTGCGCCTGCACACCCGCAGGCATGGCCGACCAGTCGCGGGTGCATTTTGGCCCGTGCAGGGTGGTTACCTTGCGACCGAGATGCTCCCGTCGCAGTTGCGCCAGGAAGTCGGCGGGAAAGAGGGCGCGGACCGCCTTCGGCACGCGCGACTGGTCGCAGACATCGCGCGTGTACGTCTGGTAGAACGCCGCTGGCAACCGTCCCTCGTCCCACACTCGCGGTAAGCCTGGGCGAGCCTGCCGCCACAACCCAAGGAGCGGGCGAGCAAACGTTGTCGATTCGCCTCCGGCAGCGCGGGCGAACGACGGTAACCCGAAGCTTCCGGGCGACGATCTTTGAGAGTCTCGAGCCTGCCGCCGCCTTGCCGCCAGCGCCGGTGTTTGCGCGCGAGTGACTTCCGCAACGCCTCCCAGTTGCGGGCCAGCGGTGCGGGAAATTGCATCAGAACCGTGAACACCACGGTGCGGGCCGCGCGCTCGCTCTGACCGCCTTCCACCCGGCGGTCGATCTCTTCCATGGCGGCACACCAGAGATGGTGCCGACCTTCCTAGCTGGTCTGGGGCGGGCAAGCCAGCAGGTCCAACGCTTCGCGCAGGGGGTCGGCTTTCAGTGGATCGGCAAAGCGGGTGGGTCGCGCAGACCCGCACCGGGTCAACCGTTCGTTCAAGTAGAGTTCGAGCCGCTCCCACTCGCCGCGTCCACGGTCCGTTGGCGGGCGCGCTCCAGCCAGCGGCGTACGGTGCGCTCAGCCGGGCGCTCTTCCGGGTGGAGTTGGAGAAAGGCGTGTGCGCCCGGCACGTCAAGGCGGCCACGCTGGTGTGTGGGGCCGCCGCACGTAGCACCGGGTCGAGCGCGGCGCGGCGGTGTGCGGCCTTCTCCAGGCAGACGGTCGCCAGTTCGGCCAGTGGGATCTTCGGCTGCCAGGCGAGAGGGTCAGGATGTGGTGTGGTCAAGGTTCCAAGACCAACACACAAAAACACCCCAGCCCCCCAGAAATCGCCCGTACCCCAATAC
>CAXTQD010000117.1:12486-13629 GCA_964246175.1 uncultured Chthoniobacterales bacterium
TTTGGTCCATTCACAACACCACATCTCCTGCCCTGCCGCCCTTATGGCTCCGGTACCGCTGTCGGCGCGAGCCGGTACACCGTGGCCAGATGCACACCGAAGGTGCGCACCACCTCGCCAACCGACTTGCCCTCCTCGATCAGGCGCAAGGCGAGGCGCTGCTGCTCCGCGTTGAACTTGGGCGACCGGCCGAAGCGCACTCCGCGCTCCCTGGCGGCGGTGCGTCCGACGCTGGTGTGTTCGGCAATCAACGCGCGCCCGAACTCGGCGATGCCCGCGAAAATGGTCATCATCAGCTTGCCGGCGTGGGAGGTCATGTCCGCCCACGGCTCCGAGAGCGAGCGAAAGCCCGCCCCGGCCGTTCGGATGGCGGCCATGATCTCCAGCAGGTCTCGGGTGGAGCGTGCCAGCTGATTGAGCTTTCAGTCCACGACCACGTCCTCCTCCTGCAGTTGTTCGAGCAGACGGGCGAGTTCAGGACGGGTACCTCCGGCCCACGCGCCAGAAACCTTTTCCTGGAACACCCTCCGGCAGCCTGCTTTGTGTAACGCGTCGAGTTGCAGATCGAGGTGCTGGTCGGAGCTAGAGACACGCGCGTAGCCGATGTTCATGCCAAGGGAAGAGGAGTCACCTTCGCAAATCTTATGGCAAAACACAGGCATTTTGCGAAACGCTCTGCTGAGGGAAAGCCGCGACTGCACTGCCCTTTCGCGAAACTGTGGAAGTTTTGCGAAGAGAAATCACCTTGATCTGGGTTAGAAAACCGGGAGCGGCATAATCTGTCTGTTTGGGCAGCCGAGATGTCAAAGCGGGAGGTAAGTGCCTCGAATTGAGCATTTCTGCTGAGCAGGCCGGGTTTGACATTTCGAAGGCGCAAAACGGACAGGTTCTCCAAACGGACAAATTATCGCATTTTACCATCCGGGTATTGACCACTGAGGCTACATCACAAATTGCTCGCGCAGAGGAATGCAGGGCGTTTCCGCCTCAAGCGAGCGTTCTGACATCTCAACCGGTGAAACAGACAACTTATCGGCGAAGCCACATTTCGCCTGCTAATTTGACCGTCATCCAAACAATTTCCAATAAAAAGCTGTTGAGTTAAACAGCCCGCCTGCGGACCAGCAGTCGAGTCATCGCGCA
>CAXTQD010000118.1:0-3746 GCA_964246175.1 uncultured Chthoniobacterales bacterium
ATCTTGCCCTTGTGCAGGATGATGACGCGCGAACAGGTCATTTCCACCTCGGGCAGGATGTGGGTGGACAGGAGGATCGTGTGCTTCTGGCCAAGGGTCTTGATGAGGTCGCGCACCTGCCGGATCTGGTTCGGGTCGAGGCCGATGGTGGGCTCGTCGAGGATGAGCAGGTCCGGGTCGCCGACAAGTGCCTCCGCGAGGCCGACGCGCTGGCGGTAGCCCTTGGACAGGTTGCCGACGAGCTTGCGCGACACGTCGTTGAGGTCGGTCATCTCCTTGACCTCGCCGACGCGGGTGCGCAGGGCCTTCCCGCTGAGTCCCTTGAGCGCGGCGCGGTGTTCGAGGTACTCGTTGACGCGCAGGTCGGTGTAGAGCGGGACGTTCTCGGGCAGGTAGCCGAGGTGTTCGCGCACCTGCACGCTCTGGCTGAACACATCGTAACCCGCCACGGTGGCCCGGCCGCTGGTGGCCGGCTGGAAGCACGAGAGAATACGCATCGTCGTGCTCTTGCCCGCGCCGTTGGGTCCGAGGAAACCAACGATCTCGCCGCGTTCGACCTCGAAGGACAGGTCTTTGATGGCCGTGTAGTTGGCGTAGCGCTTGGTGAGGTTTTCGACCTTGATCATCGTCTTGACGGGGAAACTACTGGACAGCAAGAGGGGGCGGGACGTTGAAATAATTTCCGGCGCAGTTCAAGCGGGAATGACGACAAGCATCGTCGGGAAATGTCGCGGGTTATAGGAAAAGAAGTTTTGGTGACCGTTGTCGGGCGCTTGCACGGTCCATCGTTGCCGGTCGACTCGGCCGCCGCATTTCCCCTACTCCTGCCACTTGGCCTTGGTCCTGCTAGCCAGAGGCGTGCGCTTGTGGATTTCTAGATGCTTGAACATCCTTCGTCGGCTGGGGAACCTCCTCGCCGGTGTCGCCCCCGGCCACGCATGGATGCTATGGGGGATGGTCCCGGTGCTGGCACTTCTGTTCACATTGGCTGCCGGCCGCGGCTGGCCGGTCCGCCCCGGGCCTGACTTTCCTAAAATTGACGGGGAGCACACGCGTCCGGCGGCGCAGGCCACGTTCGTCGTCTACTCGCCGGACGCCCGTCCGATGCGCCTGCGGACGAGTTTCTTCGTTGCCGAACCGGACAAGCACCCGCCTCTGTGCATCTCGCTGATGCACGATGGGGTGGTGGACACCTCCTTGGCCACCCCGCGGCTGGTCGGCCAACATGGCCTGGAAGTGGAAGTGCCGTTGCGATTGACGCGGGGGAACACCACGGTCCGGCTGGCGGTCGGCGCGCCTGGCTCCGCACCGATGGCCTTTGTCGTGGGGGCCGTCCGCATAACACAAGGGATCTTGAACGCGGGCAGCTTGCGGTTCTGTCTGGTGCTGGCCGCGGTGGCAGCCAGTTCCATCCTGGCGGCGCGGGCGCTAGGCGCCGGCGGCCTCAACCAGTTTTGCGCCTCCCCCCTTATCGGCTTCCTGCTGGTGACCTCCACAGCGACCGTGCTCTCACCCTGGCACCTGCTCACCGGCGGCGTCTGGGCGGGCGTCCTGGGCGGTGCGTCGCTGACGCTCGGTGCGTGGTCGGTCCACCGCTTGGCAAAGTGTCCGCCGCCCGCGCTCGCGTCGGCCCAGGTTCTGCGCCCGTGGGAGACGGCCGTGCTGCTCGCCGTCGCCTGCCCGACCTTCGTGCTGCACATCGTGATCCCGGTCTCCAACTGGGACGACCTGATGTACCACGGGCCACGGGCTGCGTACTGGATGGAGAACGCCAGCGCCCTGCCGTTTGTCGCGCATGACGACCGGTTATCGGTGTTCCCCATTGGTGGAGACCTGCTCTTCGCCTGCGGGGCGATCCTCTCCGGTTCGGAACTGCCGGGTAAATTCCTGGGCAGTTTGTCCCTGCCCCTGACGCTGTTCGCCATGTTCGCCCTGCTCCGGAATGCCCGGGTACGGTCTGGCGTCGCGCTCGGGGCGGTTCTTATTTTCGCCACCACGCCGCTCATCACTCGCAGCGCCATCGAGATCAAGCCAGACCTGTGGCTGGTGCTCATGGCTGTCATCACCTTGCATTGGGTGCTGACTGCCCGGCGCGATGGTGCCGCGGTGCCTCCAGGGATTTCCGCCTGCTTGGCCGCGGCGGGCGTGGGAGCTGCCCTCGGGATCAAATGGACCGCGGTCCCACTGTTCCTGCTGGTGCCCTTTGCCGTGTGGCGGCCGGATCGGAGTTGGCACTCCGCACGACCGCTGCTCCCCGCTGTCGTCTGCGCCGCCGCCCTCGGCCTCGGTGGCGCGGGGCCGACCCTCCTCTTCAATCTGTGGAGCAGCCACCATCCCTTCGGGCCGGCGGCGATGCGACAGATGCACCAGCCCACCCCAGGCGTGCATCCGGTGGCGGTGCAACTCAAGCGGCTGCCCTTCCTGTTCTTCGGGCTGCCCTACCTGCCTGGCACGGAGGCCTGCGACGCGGTCGCGCATTGGGAGCTTGCCGCCGCCGAAGCGATGGGTGCCACCGAACTGTTATGGGAGGAAGACGGCCCATGGCCTGGACGCTTCGTCCCTCAGGTCAAGCAGGTAGACACCAAGTTCTCTCTTGGCTGGGCGTTCGTCCTGGCCGGTGGTGCCCTTGGCCTCTGCCGCTGGCGCCGTCGCGGAGCCGGCGAAGGACGCGACGGCTTCCTGCTGTCCTTGGTCCTGTCGCTGGTTTGGGTCGTTACCGTGGTCATGCAAACTCGCTGGCAGACCGGCGCCGGGGTGCCAGAGAGATTTTTCCCGCCTGCCTATGCCTTCGGCCTGATCGCCGCATCCTGGCCGGTAAGCTGGCTGCTCGGGCGACGCAAGCTGGTCGCCGGCTTGTTGGGCGTTCTGGTCGTGCTGCACGCCATCCCCTACGGCTTGGCGTGCCAGACCACGTTCCACTTCGGCGAGCAGTACCGCTGGAAGGCTCCGGAGGAGTCGCAGACGGGGTTGGAACTTGAGGAGGTCGCCCGGTTGCTCCCGGCCGGTCGCACGATCCTGCTGCTGGCTGATTCGGGTTGTCGGGATTACCCGCTTTTTCGTGCCCGGGAAGGTTTCGCCAACCGGGTGCTGCCGTGGGGCAAAGCGGCCTACGATCCCGTGGCGTTTGCGCAGGCGGTGCATCGTCCAGGCATCGACACCGTGATCCTCGTGTCGGCCGATTCACTCAACCTGCGTTGGGACCCGTCTATCGACGCCCGCCCCTTCGTTCGGGACATGGACGCGCGCCCGGAGTTCTCGCGCTTGTCGGGCACTGGCGGGATCGTTGTCTATGTGCGTGACGACTCGAAGGCTGCACTAGCCGCGCCGGCAGCGGACGAGGAGGTGGAACACGACGGCCGGTACCCACCTACTCCCGCGCCGTCAACGTGACGGTGCCGACCTGCTGCCGGCCGCGGTTGAGGCGCTGGGCGTAGGTGCCGGTGCCGAGCGTGAAATCCACCTGCGTTCCGCCTTCCACGTCGTGTAGGAGTGCCTCGATCTTCGCCGGGCTGTCCACGTCGTAGTTGCCGATTTTGTAGACCACCATGCCCTGCCGAATGCCGGCGGCCTGTGCGGGGCTGCCGCGCTCCACGTCGGCCACCAGCACACCGCCCGTGCCGCGCACCCCGAAGGCGTCGGCCAGTTCCTGCGTCAGGCTCTGGAGTTGCAATCCGAAAAGCCGCCGCGCGCTCGGTGAGCCTGCCACCGCCGGTCCGCCCTTGGCGCTCGCCGTCGTCGCGGGCTCC
>CAXTQD010000118.1:3756-13624 GCA_964246175.1 uncultured Chthoniobacterales bacterium
CTCCGGGGTGGTGGGCGCGGCTTTGAACTCTCCCACCTTCGCCGCCACGGCGCTCGCCGGGATCGCAAACCCCAGCCCCTGCGTCGGCGTGCCCTGTGAGGTAAACGACAACTTGACCGACGAAATGCCCACCAGCTTGCCCGCGAGGTCCACCAGCGGTCCGCCGGAGTTGCCCGGGTTGATGGCGGCGTCGGTCTGGATCAGGTGCTTGTAGGTCGTGCCCTCAACGGTGATCTCTCGTTCGTTGGCGCTCAGAATGCCACGGCTGACGCTGGAGTTGTACCCGAGCGGGTTGCCCAACACAAGCACGGTCTGGCCGAGCAGGCTGGGGGAGGTTTTAGCGAGGTTGATGAAGGGAAACAATTTGCCGCCGTGGTCCTTCTTGTCCACGCGGATGAGGGCGAGGTCAGCCTTCGGGTCGCCGGCGACGTACTTGGCCGGTGCCACGGTGCCATCGGAGAAAATCACCTTGATCTTCAGGTCGGCGGCGCGTTCGACGACGTGCTCGTTGGTGGCGATGGAGCCGTCCTCGTCCACGAGGAAGCCCGAGCCGAGGCTGGTGACCTTCTGCTGCGTCTCGTGCGGACGACGGTTGCTGGTCATGTCGTCGAAGAACTGGTTGAAGAACTGCTCGAAAGGGTCCTGCGTCGTGCGCTGGACGATGCGCTCGGTGGCGATGTTGACGACGGCGGGCATCACCTTGGCGACCGTCACCACGGTGGGCTCCGTGGCCGGGTTGAACTCTGGGGGAGGCTCGGGGGCGCGGACTTCCTGAGCGCGCGCCGCCGGGGGCATCAAACCGAACGCCAGGGAGACGGTGAAGATCAGAAAGCGGCGGTGCATGGAAGCTCGGGGAAAGAACGTCTGCCGAGCGGTTTCTTGCAAGTCGAGGACTGACGTTGAGATGCAACCGGGTGCGGGCGGCGTCCTCTGCATGGGGTGTGATTCAGAGCACGTCGCGCCAACGTAAGCTCCCACCGCATCGTCCCCACCGGCCGGTTTGGACTGGCCACTGGCGCGTCCCGTCCAGATCAGCCACTGGCGCAACGCTTGCTTTTCAGAGAGAGCGCCCTAAATTTTCCTCCCGTTTGCGCCGAAATCGTCCGTTCCCGTGCGCAGATACCCCTAATGAGACCTTCCGCCGCCAACCATCTCAACGCTGCGCTCCTCGACGAAACCTACGAACGTTGGCAAAAGGACCCGGCCTCGGTGGACGAAAAATGGGCGGCCTTCTTTGAAGGCTTTGCCCTCGGCTGCGCGACCCCGCCGCGCGTCGGCGTCAACGGCACCAACGGGACGAACGGCTCTGCTGCCATCGCGCCGGTCTCCGCCGCCGACCTCGACCGGCAGGCCCGCGTGGACGAACTCGTCCAGGCTTACCGCACCCTCGGTCACACCCTTGCCAAGCTCGACCCGCTGGCAAATCCCCGGCCTGACCAGCCGCTGCTGGCGCTGGAGGCGTTCGGCTTCGGGGAAGGCGACCTCGACCAGACCGTCTCCTCGCGCTATTTCATGGGCGGAAAGGCGATGCGCCTGCGCGAACTGATCGGCCGGCTCACGCAGATCTACTCGGGCAAGATTGGCGTGGAGTTCATGCATATTGCTTCCACGACCGTGCGCAACTGGGTGCGCGAGCGCATGGAAGCTTGGCCCGAGGCCCCTGCGCCCGAGCCTGCTACGCAGCGCGACATCCTCTCGCACCTGTTCGCCGCGGAGGCGTTCGAGCGGTTCCTGCACACGCGCTACGTCGGGCAGAAGCGCTTCTCGCTCGAAGGCGGCGAGACCCTTCTGCCGCTGCTGGAAACCGTTCTCGCCCGCTGCCCGGCGTTCGGGGTTCAGGAACTCATCATGGGCATGGCCCACCGCGGCCGGCTCAACGTCCTGGCCAATTTCCTCAAGAAATCGCTCGGCATCATCTTCACCGAGTTCAGCGAGAACTACACGCCCGACCTGACCAACGGCGACGGCGACGTGAAGTACCACCTCGGCTACGAGTCCAGCCGCGAGGTCGGCGCGGGCTACGGCGTGTCCAACGTCGAGGTGCGGCTCGCCGCCAACCCGAGCCACCTGGAGTTCGTCGACCCCGTCGTCGAGGGCAAGACGCGCGCCCGCCAGCGCATCCTGGGGGACACGGAGAAGCGCAGGGCCGTGCTGCCGCTGCTCATCCACGGCGACGCCGCCTTCATCGGCCAGGGCATCGTGGCCGAGACGCTGAACATGAGCCAACTCCCCGGCTACAGCACGGGCGGCACGGTCCACGTCATCATCAACAACCAGATTGGCTTCACGACGCTGCCGGCCGACGCGCGCTCGTCCCTGTACTGCACGGACGTGGCGAAGATGATCGACGCGCCGATTTTTCACGTCAACGGCGACGACCCGGAGGCCGTTTGCTTCGTGGGGGCCTTGGCGGCGGAGTTCCGGCAGGAGTTCGGGCGGGACGTGGTCATCGACATGTACTGCTACCGCCGCTACGGGCACAACGAGGGCGACGAACCCTCCTACACCCAGCCCGACCTGTACGCCAAGATCGCCAAACAGCCCAACGTCGCCACGCTCTACCGCGACAAACTCGTCGCCGAGAACCGCCTGACCAAGGACGCCGCCGCAGCCCTGCTCAAGGACTACGAAGGTTCGCTGGAAGCGGCGTTCGCCGAGGTCAAGGCGGCGAACGCGGGCGGCGAAAAGCCGGGGTCCAAGAAGAAATTCGCGGGCTCCTCGGCCGTCTTCCAGCCGCCGTATTCACACGTGCCGACAGACACGGCTATCGACAACGAGTGCTTGGAAAAAGTGGCGCGTGCCATCACGCACGTGCCCGACAACATCCACCTGCTCGATAAACTCAAGCGTAATCTCCTCGACCGCCGCTTGAGGGTGTTCGAGGCCGGCGGGCCGTACGACTGGGCGTTCGCGGAGGCGCTGGCGTTCGGTTCGCTCCTCCTCGCGGGCCGGCCAGTGCGCCTGAGCGGCCAGGACAGCCGGCGCGGGACGTTCTCGCAACGCCTGAGCGTGCTCTACGATGCCAACACCAGCGAGCGTTACATCTCGCTCAACAACCTCGCCGAGGGGCAAGCGCGCTTTTGCGTCTACAACTCGCCCCTGAGCGAGGCGGCGGTGCTCGGGTTCGACTACGGGTATTCGACTGATTACCCGGACATGCTCTGCCTGTGGGAAGCGCAGTTTGGCGACTTCATGAACGGCGCGCAGACGATCATCGACCAATTCATCGTGTCGTCGGAGTCCAAGTGGCAGCGGCCTAGCGGCATCGTGCTGCTGTTGCCCCACGGTTACGAGGGGCAGGGACCGGAGCATTCGAGCGGACGCGTGGAGCGGTTCCTCCAGGCGTGCGCGGAAGATAACATCCAGGTGTGCAATCTTTCGACGCCCGCCCAGTATTTCCACGTCCTGCGTCGGCAGGTGTTGCGCACGGTGGATGGCAAGTCCTTCCGCAAGCCGCTGGTCATCATGACGCCCAAGAGCCTCTTGCGCTCGGAGTTGGCCGTCTCGCGCAACGAGGATTTCACGAACGCCGGGTTCCAGGAGGTCATCGAGACGCCCGCGCCCGCCGGGCCGCAGGGCACGCGTCGGGTCATCCTCTGCACGGGCAAGGTGTACTACGACCTGCTCAAGGCCCGTGAGGCCGCCAAGGCCGACGACACGACGCTCGTGCGCGTGGAGCAGCTTTACCCGCTGCACACCGAGCGGTTGCGGGAAATCTTCGCGCCGTACACGCACGTGGAGAAGTGGGTGTGGTGCCAGGAGGAGTCGCAGAACATGGGCGCGTGGAGCTTCATCGCGCCGCTGCTCGACGAACTGCTGCCGCCGCGCAAGCGTTTCCAGTACGCCGGGCGCAACGCGAGCGCGAGTCCCGCTGTCGGGGCTAAAACGCTGCACGACCGTGAGCAAAAGCAGCTCGTGGCGGAGGCGTTCGCAGGCTGAGTCTGTCCAAGGGAGGGCTGCCTCTTCGAGGCGATCCCATTCTTGTTAGATGCAATCGAGACGAACGCTAGCGGGCGCCGCGTCCGATTGTGAAACTCGCTGTGCCGCCTTTAGATAAGTGGCAATTTTGATTACCGCTATGCCATCGGCGTCGCCGCTCTTCCTGCGCGTCTTGTGGACACTGCTGACCTTCGGCCTGCTGGCGGGTGGCGTTCGCGCACAAACACCGGAAGCCTCTGGCATTCCCTTGACCACCGAAGAAGCCGTTTGGTTGCGCGAACATCCGCGCGTGCGCCTGGTGGCCGACCCGGCGTGGGAGCCGTTCACCTTCCTGAACGCCGAACACCGCTACACGGGGGCTGACGTGGAGGTTCTACGCTTGGCTGGGAGGCGGCTGGGGATCACCTTCGAGGACGTTCCCTGCGATTCGTGGGGCGACGCGTTGCGCATCCTCTACGCCGGTGGCGCGGAGGTGGCTAGCTCCGTCGCCGAAACGGCCGAACGCCGCGAACACCTGCTCTTTTCCGAGTCGTACTTCGAGTTCCCGGTGGCGATCATCGCGCGGCAAGACGCGCCGTTCTTCCTGAACCTGGACGCGATCCGGTCGCTGCGGGTGGCCGCGCCACGCGGTTACGCCACGACGATCCAACTCCTCAAGGATTATCCGAACCTCGCCGTCGAACAATCGCCCCGCTTTCAGCAATCCTTGGAACTCGTCTCCAAAGGCCGCGCCGACGTGGCCGTGCTCAACCTCGCCGCCGCCAACCAGTACCTGCGCGACCACACGCTCTCGGAACTCAAGATTGTCGGCTTCACGGACTACCACCCTAACAGCCGTCTCGCCACCCGTCGCGAACTCCCCCTGCTCGCCAGCGCGCTCAACAAGGCGCTCGCCTCCATCGCGCCGGCCGAGCGGAGCGCCATCTTCCAGCATTGGGTGGTGGCGGACTACACGCCCGGCGGGGTGCGCTGGCGGCAACTCCTCAGCGCACTGGTCCCCGCCGGGGCGCTGGCTGCCGGGGCGCTGGGGTTCGCACTCTGGCACAACCGTTCCTTGGCGAGCGAGCTTGTCGAACGCCGCCGCGTGGAAGGCGGACTCCGTGTGGCTCGCGACCGGCTGGTCCACCTCAACCTGGAGAAAAGCCGCTTCATGAACATGGCGGCCCACGATCTCAAGAACCCGCTGAACACCGTCTCCGGCTACGCCCAGCTCCTCGCCGCCGACGAACCCGGCGCATCCGCGGCAATCCGGAAATACGCCGACATCATCCAAGAGCACGCCGGCCGGATGCACCAGCTCATCGTCGGCTTGCTCGACGCCCAAGCCATCGAGGAGGGGTTCACGAAGCTCTCCCTCGAACCACTCGACCTCGCGGCGCTGACCGTCGCCGCCATCGGCGACTTCCGGCCGGCCGCCGCCGCCAAGCGCATCACGATCTCGCTGCCGGGTCCGCTGGCGGTCGTTCCTGTCCTCGCCGACCGAGACGCGCTGACCCGGATCCTGGAGAACCTGCTCTCCAACGCCGTGAAGTTCGCCCCCACCGGCGGCACGGTCGCCATTGCCATCGACACCCCGGCCGGCACCGGCCGCGCCCGCGTGACGGTGGCCGACGACGGCCCGGGCTTGAGCGCGGCAGACCACGCGCGGCTTTTCCAGCCCTTCGAGCGGCTCAGCGCACGGCCGACGGGCACGGAGAGTTCGCACGGGTTGGGATTGTTCATCGCGCGACGGCTGGCGGAGGAACAAGGCGGCGCGGTGGAAGCCGTCGAGCCTGGGCCACTCTGCGGGGCGTGCTTCGCGGTGGAACTGCCTCTGGCGGGACAAACAAACGCTTGAAGCCGTCCCGGTCCTCCTGTGTGGTGCGTAACCTTCTCCCATGAGCCTCGAAGTCAAAATCCCCCCGGTCGGCGAGTCCATCTCCAGCGGCGTCATCGCCGCGTGGCACAAGAAGAACGGCGATGCGGTCCAGGCCAACGAGGTGCTCCTCACCCTGGAAACCGACAAGGTGTCCAGCGAGATCGTGGCCGAGGCGGGGGGCAAATTGACGATCCAGGTGCAAGAGGGCGAGGAGGTCAAGATCGGCCAGATCGTCGCGTTGATCGAGGAAGGCGCGCCTGCCGAGGCCAAAGCCCCCGCTGCCCCTGCCGAGACGGGTCCCGCGGCCAACAAGCCCGTGCCCGCGCCTGAACCGGCCCCGCAGCCCACCGCCGAAGCCAAGACGGATAACCTCGTGCCCGCCGAGGCTAAGCCCGGTAACGCTGACGGACCGCTCTCCCCTGCCGTGCGCCGTTTGGTGGAGGAGCAGAACGTCTCGCCCGCCGACATCGCCGGCACTGGCAAGGGTGGTCGCCTGACCAAGGGTGACGTGCTCGGCTACGTAGAAAACCGCTCCGCCGCCCCGGCTGCTCCCGCGACCGCACCGGCTCCCGAGGCACCCGCGCCCGCCACGAAGCCCGCCGCGCCGTCTACCGTCGGCCGCACAACGCGCAAGAAACTCTCCCCGCTCCGCCGCAAGATCGCCGCCCAACTCGTCATGGCGCAGCAGACCGCCGCTATCCTGACAACCTTCAACGAGTGCGACATGAGCGGCGTCATGGCCCTGCGGGCCAAGACCCAGGACAGCTTCACCAAGAAGCACGGCGTCAAGCTGGGCTTCATGTCGTTTTTCATCAAGGCGGTCGTCGAAGCCTTGAAGAGCGTGCCCGCACTCAACGGTCAGTTAGACGGCGACGAGTTCGTGCAGAACCACTACTACGACATCGGCGTGGCCGTGGGCACGGAGAAGGGCCTCATCGTGCCGGTGTTGCACGATTGCGACACCAAGAGCTTCGCGCAGTTGGAGAAAGACATCGCCGGCTTCGCCGCCAAAGCGCGCGAGGGCAAGATCGGCATCGACGACCTGACCGGTGGCGTGTTCACGATCTCCAACGGCGGCACGTATGGCTCGCTGTTGTCCACGCCGATCCTCAACCCGCCCCAGAGCGGCATCTTGGGCATGCATAACATCGTTCAGCGCCCCGTCGCCGTGAACGGCGAGGTTGTCATCCGCCCGATGATGTACTTGGCGTTGTCCTACGACCACCGCGTCGTGGACGGCAAGGAAGCCGTCACGGCGCTGGTGCGGATCAAGGACTGCGTCGAAGACCCGACCCGGCTCCTGCTGGAAGTGTAGAAAGTCCTGCTAATCATGAGCAGGGCTGGACTTGGAGGCAGGGTACTCCGCCATGACATCTTGGACGATGCGGCGGATGTCGGGCGTGAGACCACTGACTTCCTGTCGGCCAATCGCCATTGATTCGGCCAAAACCTTCGGCAGTTTGGTCAACATCGCCTGCCCTGCCGGTGTCTTGTAGAAGGTCAGCGCTGCGGAGAGTTCCTCCTCTGTGAAATTGTCCGCGTAGAGTTTGGTCATCGTCGGTTTGAGCTTGTCCCACGTCAGTTTGTCGATCAGCAGTTGGGTGAGCCTTTTGACGAGTTCGTCGGACGCTGCTTTGTTCGACTTGAAGGGCTCGACTTTTTCGAGTTGTGCCTGTTGGGCAACGAGACCCTGCTGCATGGCTTGCTGCCTAAGCGCGTCGACGTGCATCACCTCGAACAACTCGTTGATGACGGCTGCTTTGCTGGCGTCATCCGCCCGGGCCGCTACAGCGAGGAACAAGCACCAGGCCACCGCGAGCAACGGCCAGCCAAGGCACACCCGTCGTCGGCACTCGGAAAGAAAAGTTTTCACGTCGACGGATGTAATCAGAGCTTAGCTCTGGCACCAAGCGCATTGGTTCGCGGAAACTTTTCGGGCGTCAAGCTGCGAGCCGGTCCTCAAAGGAGGAGTTACCGTTCTGTCAATCCGCGCAGCACGCTGCCGATGACCGCACCCGCGCCTGTCTCGGCGACCCGCTCGCCGCCGGTGCCGAGGTAGGGGCTGAGCGCGTGCGCGAGGTTGGCCAGCGGCAGGGATTGCAGCCAGACCCGGCCCGGCCCGGTCAGTTGCGCCAAGAAGATGCCGTCCCCGCCGAAGAGCATGTTGCGGATACCCTGGATGCGCGTGATGCCAAACTGCACGCCTTCCTCGAACATCCCGACGTGTCCGGGATGCACGCGCAAGGTTTCGCCTGGGGCGAGGTCGTAGGTGATCACCTCGCCATCGAGTTCGACCCACGCGTGACAGTTCCCCCCGAGCCGCTGCAACAGGAAGCCGTCCCCGCCGAAGATGCCCGCGCCCAGCGACTGCTGAAAACCCACGCTCAGCTCCACGCCCGGCGTCGCGCACAGGAAGCCGTGCCGGTGGATCATGTACACCTTGCCGGGCACCACGGGTACCGGCAGGATGTGCCCGGGCACGTGCGTGGCAAAGGCGACAAACCCCGGTGCGCCCTGCGCGGTGAACTTCGTCATAAAGAGCGATCCGCCGCCGGCTACCCGCTTGAGTGCGCCGAGGAATCCACCTCCCCCTCCGACTTGGGTCGAGGTGTGCAGGTTGATGGACTGGCTCATCCACGAGAGCTGCCCGGAGACGGAGACGATGCTCTCGCCCGCGCCGAGCTGGACTTCGAGCACGGGGAGCGTGGTGCCGATGATGCGGTGATTCATGAGGTTTTGTTGAAGTTGAGTGCCACCGGGAACGACCCAGCGATTGGTTTACCACTTTTTGTAGACGAGGAACTTGCCGTTCATCGTGATCTTGACGCGGTCGCCCTTCGGGTCAGCCACCTTGTCGATGTCCATGGTGAAGTCGATGGCGCTCATGATGCCCGCGCCAAACTTCTCTTCCACCAGGGCCTTGATGGTCGGCCCGTAAACGTAGATGATTTCTTGAAGCCGGTACTGCAGCGGTTCCTTGGGGATCGTCGGGGCGGCCTCGCCCTTGTTGCACCACGCGCCGAAGCATTCCACCGCGCCCACGGGCAACTCCAGCAAGGCGGCGAGCTTCTCGGCCTCGGGCGCCTCCAGGGCGTTCTCGCCCAGGCAGGCGCTCGTCGTGTAAACCTCCGACAGGCCGGCCGCCTGTGCGAGCGTGGCCCAGGTCAGCTTCAGGCGGACCTTGGCGGTGAGCACGGCGGCGGTCAGTTCCTGCTTGGTCATGGCAATAGCTTCCCTCGATGGTTCCCTGCGGTTCGCGGGTTGCATCGGGTGGCGTCATCCGGTTGCGCGTGCCGACGACCGGAACCATCGTCAACGGTTCGCGGTGACGTGCTTGCCGTGCTTGCTTTTGCCGTCGAGCATTTTGCCGTCGGCCGAAAGCACCACGTAGTCCACCCAGCCCTTGTGCGCCCAGCGCATCTCGTAGTTGCGGCCGGTGTCTGTGGTGCAGGTGTACTGCCACGTGCCTTCCCGGCAACCGCTGATGGAACCATCGGCGGCCAGCTTGAGCGGACCGTTGTTCTGCCACTTCCAGTCGCCGACGACCGGGTCCGTCTCCGGAGCGGGCACGGAGACGCTTGGCGTCTGTGCATCGGCCTTGGCGGACGCGGGCGCGGGCCAGTCACCCGCCTGGGTCTCGGCGGTGCGTTCGCGGCGGTAGAGCGCGGCGGCTTGCTGGCGCAGGCTGGACGCGTTTTGCAGCCAGTTGTTCTTCTGGCTGTCGTAGAAAAAAGCCTCGTCCTTGTCCGAGTCCTTCACCGCCCGCTTGCCGCCGCGAGGCTGGATCGACTCCGACTTGCGCCTCTCGTACGAGCCGTTCAAGGCATCGACGGCCTTCTGGCGTTCCACGACCGAGTTGATCATGGCGTCGCACACCGCCGCGGCCAACTGGTACGCTGGTTTGCGTGCGTCCGGGGCGGCGGCTGCCCCTTCGGCGTAGCGGGCCTTCATGCCGGCGAGGAGGTCCGCCTGCGCGAAGGCCGGTGTGCCCAGTGGCGCAAGGACCTTGTCCAAGTGGGTCTTCAGGAAAGGACCCAGGCTCAGCGACGGGGCCGCGTCCGGCAGGATGGC
>CAXTQD010000119.1:0-13600 GCA_964246175.1 uncultured Chthoniobacterales bacterium
GGCCTCGTCGCGCAGGCCGCCGCCGAGTTCGCACGGGATCGTGACGGCGGCGAGGATCGCGCGGAGCGCCGTGCGGTTCCGCTCGCCCGGCTGGCCGGTAAACGCAGCGTCCAGATCGACGAGGTGCAGCCAGTCGCCGCCCTCATCCTGCCAACGTCGGGCAAGCGCGGCCGGATCGTCGGAATACACGATCTTTTGTTCGGCCTTGCCCTGACGCAGGCGCACCACTTGACCGTCCATCAAGTCGATTGCGGGAAAGAGAAGCATCGGCCCAACGGTAAAAGGTGTCCGCGCGATTGCTACCGGTCTTTCTTCTCCCGCTCCTGCTGGCGGTAGGCGCTCGGGCTCATGCCGGCCAGGCGGCGGAACTGCTTGTTGAAGTGCTGCACATCGGGCAGGCCGACCTCGTGGGCTACCTGCTTGACGGTCAGTTCGCTCGTAGTCAAGAGGTGCCGGGCGAGTTCGACGCGCCGCAACAGGATGAAGTGGGGCACCGACACCCCGTAGCGGCGGCGGAAGGCACGCGCGAGGTAGTTCTGGCTCAGGCCGGAAGCTTCGGCGAGTTCCGGGATGGCGAGCACTTCTTTCAGTCGCAGGTCGATGAGTTCGAGGAGGGTCAGCATCGATTTCTCCACGCGCGAGGAAGTGGGCTCGGCGGGTGTTTGTTCCTCGGGTTCGAGCAGGGCGAGCGTCAGGAGGAGTTCCTGCATCCCGGCCGAAGCGGCAGCGAGGGCAAGGGTGCGCTTACGAGGGTCGGCGTGCTCGGCGCGGCGGTGCAGGTCGGTGATCCACCAGATGCGCTGGCGGATGGAACCGGACCCGGTGCCCAGACGCAGGTGCAGCGGGAGTTGGAGCGCGTGGTGTTCCTCGACCTCCGCCACGGCGTCGGCAGGAAGCCGAAAGTGGATGCACAGGTGAAACCCATCGCGCTCCAGGCGGTAGTGCGAGTCGATCTCGGCCGGGGTGAGCGTCAGGTCGCCGGGACGGAGTTCGTACCGGCCGGTGCCGATGTGGATGTGACCCTCGTAGTCATGTTGGTGGAGTGCGAGCGACGGTGAGCGGTAGATGAAACCGCAACTCTTTTCCAAGACCGGGAAGCGGCCTGCCCGCACAATCTCCGGCCGGTGCAGCATCGACCAGGCGAGAGTCTGGAGAGAAGTGGCGGCATCCATTTTGTTGAATTAATACCACACTTCTTGAAGCGTTCAAAGCGCGGCACCGGCATCAAGGCAGCCAGGTCATCACCAAAAAAACCTGGGTCGCCTTGAATGTCCAGCCTGCGTCCGGGGAGACACAGAACGGAGCGAGAGCGCAGAAGCGCGTCGGCCACATCAGGCTGGTTGAGACCGCTGTGTTCCAAGCGCAACCTGGGAACGCAGGGGCACGCGGGAAATTACACCGTGACCCGCTGAGGCACGCCGAGGGACTGGCTGCACCCGTCCCGGACCGCCGCCACGAAGTTGCCCAGCATCGCTAACCCGGCATCCTGGCTCTTTTCCGGGTGGAACTGCACGCCAAAGGTATTTCCCCACTCGACCGCCGCGGCGAAGGGACCACCGTAGTCCGTCGTCGCTGCGATGATCCCCTCGTCTTCCGGCATCGGGTGATAGGAGTGGACGAAGTAAACGTGCGTCCCGTCTTCCAACCCATGCCGCAACCGCTCGCCAGCCGGCTGGAATTGTAGCGCGTTCCAGCCGATTTGCGGCACCTTTAGGCCCGGCGTGCGGAAGCGCTGCACCGCTCCGGCGAACTTCCCGAACCCCGGGACGCCGGGTGTCTCCTCGCTGGAATCGAAAAGAAGCTGATAGCCCAGGCACACGCCCAGGAAGGGCCGGTCGTCGCGCAGCCAGTTGGCGAGCGGTTCCCACAGGCCGCGGGCGCGGAGTTGTTCGGCGCAATCTCCGAATGCCCCGACCCCCGGCAGGACCACGGCGTCCACGGTGTCAAGGCGCTCGGGGGTGGCGAGGAGTTCAACGCGAGCGCCGATCTTAGAGAGCGCCTTGCCGACGCTGCGCAGGTTGCCGCTGCCGTAGTCGATGAGGCCGAGAAGAGGGTCCTGCATGATAACTGAATTTAATTCAAGGAAGGCCGGTTCAAAGTGAACCTTTAGTGCTCGGCACATCGGTCACCCGCGCGTCGTGCCGGCACGCTTGGTCCACGGCTTTTGCCAGACCCTTGAAGATCGCTTCGGCGAAATGGTGTGCATCTCGGCCGTAAAGGATCTCAGCGTGCAAATTGCAGCCCGCGTGGACGCTGAACCCGCGTAGAAACTCTTCCACCAATTGCAGCGCAAACCCCTTCCCTGCCATCAATCCCGCTGCGGATGGTAACCCCGCTGGCAGGCGGTATTCCAAAAATGGTCGCCCGCTGAAATCTACCACGACCCGCGCGAGGGTTTCGTCCATCGGCAGGTACGCGTGACCGTAGCGAGCGATGCCGCGCTTATCGCCCAATGCCTGGGCAAACGCCTGCCCGAGCGTGATGCCCACGTCCTCGACCGTGTGGTGGCTGTCCACATCGAGGTCGCCGTCAGCCTGCACTGCGAAATCTGTCAAGCTGTGCCGCGCGAAGAGCGTCAACATGTGGTCGAAGAACGGCAATCCCGTGCGCACCTCCGCCTTGCCTGACCCGTCGACGAGCAAGTCCACGACAATCTGCGTCTCGCCGGTGCGACGTTCGACGTGGGCGTGGCGGGTAGTCATAAGCGAAGTCAGCGTTCGAGTTCCCTGCGCAGGCTGACGTGCAGCAGCCCAAGGGCAAGCAGCGAGAAGCCGACCAGCACGAGGCTGTTGATGAGATGCACACTCACCTTGTGGTGGAAGATATAACGAAACGCACCGAAGAACACGTTCAGCTCGCGCTGTTTGCGTTCCTCGTTGCGGTAGTCGTTCTGCTCCATTTCGGCCTTTGAGACGAGGTCGGTAATCTTCTGGTTGACGTAGAGTTGCTCGGCCGTCACGCCCGTGCCGCGGTCGGTCACGTCGATGTCGGGCAGCGGCAGCCGGGCCTCGATCTCATCGATCTGACGGAGCGATTCGTCCACTCCGGTGCTCGTGCCTGCTTCCAGACCGGAGAGGCGGGCAAGGAGTTCCTTCAAGCCGTCCATACGGTCGCGCTCGACCTGGGTGAGCGTCAGGCCAATGCCCTGGAGATTTTCCTCCTTGTCGGCGAGCGCCTGAATGGCGGCCTGGATGCGTTCCTGCCTACCCGTGAGCGGGTTGAGCTTGGCCTGCGCGACGACGAGCCCCTCGTAGCTCCAACGCATCGGCATGAATTGACAGATGAACGGCACCTGGAGCTTGCTGCGGCCCTCTTCCTTGCCGCCATCCTTGGCGTCGCCGGGATGGTTAGCGACCCACTTACGGATCGTGTACACGAAGTCGAGGTTGCGGTTCATGTCCTCGTACTTGATGAGCGCCCCGCCCATGATGATCTGCGGGATCAGGATCAACGGTACGATGTTGACCGCCGTTTTCGCGTCCGCCACCAAAGAGGAAATCAGCAGTCCCAAAGCGACACCCGCGAACGTCGTCAGCGCCGTGTACCACAGATAAATCCAGAACATCCCGCGGATCTGCAAGATGTAGTCGCCGATCAACAGGAAGAACACGCACTGGATCAGCGCGAAGAGGCACAGCGTCCCCATCTTCGCCGCGATGTAGTAGGGCAATCGAATCTTCAGGTTACGCTCGCGTTGGAGCACGACCCGGTCGCGGATGATGTCGTCGGCGCTGTTGGTCAGCCCCAAAAACATCGCCACCGTCACGCCTAGAAACAGATAGATTGGGATATGGTACGAACCGGCGAAGTCGTAGTTGCCAGTTTCGTTGTAGCGCAGCACGCAAGCAATCAGCGCCGAGAGCAGCGGAGCTTCCACGAGCGTCGTCACCACGTTGACGCGGTTGCGCATCTTGCTGAAAAACGCCCGGTGCAAGAGCGTCTTCAACTGCGTCCACTCGTCGCGCCAACGCACACCCATCCACCAGCGCCGCCGCGCCGGGTGCGGCCCGAGCGGGGCGGTCGTGCGCGCGGAGGTCTCACGCTTGACGGGCACCTGCCGCACGTCCTGCAAGAGCCGGTAACTCTCGTACTTGTCGCGCCAGAACTCCGGCGAAAACCGCCGCGCCGGCACGAACTGCCCCCGCCCGTTCTCCTCGTAGATGATGTCGCCGCTCATGTCGCGCAGCGGCGTTTCCAGTACGTCGAAGATATATTCCGGCCGAGTGGAGCCGCAGGCGGCGCAGCCGGCCACGTCCATATTATGTTGCTGCTGGTTCTCGGCCTGAGCGAAGTAGTTCAGCGCTTCCGTGGGCGTGCCGAAGAACACTAGCCGGCCGCCCTTGTCGAGCAGGACGACCTTGTTGAAAGTCTGGAAAATCTTCGACGAGGGCTGGTGGATCGTCACGAGCACGATCTTGTTGTGGGCCATGCCCTTGACGATCTCGATGACGTGCTCGCTGTCCTTGGAGCTTAACCCGCTGGTGGGTTCATCGAAGAGGTAAATGTCCGCCCCGCCGATCATGTCGAGGCCGATGTTGAGCCGCTTGCGCTCTCCTCCGGAGAGCGCCTTCTTCGTCGCGCTGCCGACCACGGAGTTGCGGCGCTCGTTGAGACCGAGTTCGATGAGCTTGCCGTCGATGCGCCGGGCGCGCTCTCGGCTGGAAAGGTGCGGCGAACGCAACGCGGCGGCGAGCGTCAAGTTTTCCTCGATGGTGAGTTGCTCGTCGAACGCATCGTCCTGCGGGATGTAAGAGATGTAGCCGCGCAGTTCGTCGAGGTGGTTGTAGAGATCGCGGCCGTTGAGGACGACCTCGCCGCTGTCAGGTTTGTTCTGACCGGCGATGGTGCGCAGCAGCGTGCTCTTGCCGGAGCCGCTGGGTCCCATCACGCAGATCATCTCACCGCGCGTCGCGGTGAAGGAGATGTTGTCCACGGCCGTCTCGCCGTTGCGGAAAGAGTGCCGCAAATCGCGGACTTCCAAGACGCGGATGACGTTGCGCTCTTCCTCGATGATGCGCTCGGAGAAGTTGCACCGCAACACTTGGCCCACGTCGATGCGGATCACGTCGCCGTCGGCGAGGCGCGCGGTGTTGCGCACGGGCAGGTCGCCGACCATGATCGCACGCGTGGCCTGGAGCACTTCCAAGGTACCGACCCGCTGCTCGTAGTCGCACGAGATTTTCAGGAGCACGTCGCCGCCCGTGCCGGGAGAGAGGAGGATGTCGTCGGCGTCGAGGTGCGCCGGGTTGTTAGAGACGAGATACTCGTTCTTGGTGGCGAGGAGCTGGAACCGGCCGCCCAGCGCGCGGGCGCGTCGGCGCAGGTCGATCAGCGGCAGTTCGCTGTCGTTGTGGAAGACGATTTTGTCCTCCAGCGTGGCCTCGACCTTGGTGCCGCTCTTGAGTTCGACGCCGTTGAGCCGAGCGTTGACGCGGCGCAAGGCCGTCACCTGCACGCGCAGGCCGAAGCGTACCTCCAACACGCTGTCGCGGGTCCGCGCACGCTCGAAGGAGACCTCGTCGTCGCGGTTGATGGCGAGGTAGACCTGCGGGACGGCAACGTTCTTCTTGGCGTTGAAGTACGAGACGAGTTCGTTGTACGCGAGCACGCGCTCGCCGACGACGACGCGCTGCCCCTCGTACATGCGCCCGAGCGAACCCTTGCCCAGCGGACGGCCATTGACGACGACCTGCGCGGCGCACAGGTTCTTGATGAGGATCAGGTCGTGGTAGCGGTAGACGAAGAGCCGGTCGTCACGCGGCAACTCGCGGAAGATCACATCGCAAGTCGCCGCGTCGGAGCCGAAGACGAGGGATTCCAACGGCGAATTGCCGCGCTGGAAGGGGCTGGTATCGCCGGTGTCCGAGGAATTAAGCTGGTAGACAATGTCGATAGCCTGCGCAGTCATGCCCAGACCGGACATGAACTTGTAGAACGCGAGCACCTGCTCCTGCTGCTGGCCGGCGCGGCCGATGAGGTCCCACAACTGGATGCCCAGGACAATTTTGCGGTCCGGGGTGAGTTGGGTGTTGAGCTTGGCGGCGGTGGCGTCGAGGTCGGGCTGCTCGTGGAGCGCCTGGCGGAACTGCCGGCGCAGCTCTGAATAAACGGCCTCCGGGTAGTCGTGCCGCAGGAATCCAAGGCTGGAATCAATCTCTTCCTCCAGGAGTTTGCCGTCTTGCTTGCTGAAGCACGCTAGCACGCGGATGAGCAGCGGCAGGAGGTTGGGACCTTCCGGCACGCCGCGGGGCTTGCCCAAAAGGCGGTCAAAGAACTCACCGGTTTTGCGCCGCCACCGGTACCCTATCGGGGTCGCCGAGCGCAGGGCGCGCTGCGTGACGGTAGATGCCGCCGCGCCGTCGCTGCCGGCCGCCGGAGCGGTCGGCTGGGTGGACGGAGGCGGCGGGGCAGAAGGCGGCATGGCAGCAGCGTAAGACCGACAGGTTATAGCAAGAAGCGGTGCCCGGCACGGGTTTTCTTGCGTCCCGGCCCTAGCGGCAGGCGTCCGATCTTGTGGGCAAAGTGCGATTGTGCTGTAGAGTCGCTAGGCTCTGCTGCACCAATCAAACCATTATCCATTTCCTTTTGAAGCATCCCTGACTATGCAAGACATCTTCGTCCCTCTTCTCGCCGGCTTGGTCGCTACTTCTGTCATGACCCTGCTGTTGATGATGCCTCACTGGTTCGGCTTGCCGCGAGTCGATCTCATCCGCGCGGTCGGCTCCTTCGTCACCAAAAACCGGGAGACGGCATTTTGGCCGGGGATGGCGCTCAACTTTTTCGTCGGCATTGTCTTCGGGTACGTCTACTACTGGGCGTTCCGGTTCACCGGCATCCCGCTGACGCCTCTGTTCGGGGCGGTCGCAGGAGCGGTTCACGGAGCGATGGCGATGTTGTTCGCCGTCGTCGGCATTCTGGAACACCACCCCGACAAGCGTTACCAGCAGCGTGGGCCCATGACTGCCTTTGCCCAGCTCTTGGGACACATCGTCTACGGCATCATCGTAGGAGTGATCTGCTACCAGCTCTCGCCGAACCACGTCAGCGAGATCCAGCACGTCATTCAGTAGCCAAGACTTTCAAAGCCCTGGCATCCCGCTGCCGGACCCAGCACCGACTTGGCTGAGCTTGTGCTCTCCGCTTCCTTCTTCAATGGGGGCAAACCCGCGCCGCAGGACGTTCTCGGTCACGACGCGCGGAAAGACGAAGTTAAGCAAGTAGTCGCGCCCGCCCGCTTTCGTGCCGCCACCTGACATCTTGAACCCGCCGAAGGGGTGCCGCGCCACGATGGCCCCCGTGATCGTGCGGTTGATGTAGAGGTTGCCGACGTTTAGCTCGCGCTTGACGCGTTCGATGTTCGCCGGGCTGCGGGAGTACAAACCGCCCGTCAGCGCGAACTCCGTGTCGTTCGCCAGGCGGATCGCCTCGTCGAGGTCCTTCGCTTTGAGCACGGCCAGCACGGGGCCGAAAATTTCCTCGTTGGCGATCCGCGCCCTCGGAGGAACCTCGGCGAAGATCGTCGGCGCGACGAAGTACCCGTCACCCGCGGGAACGTTGCCCTCGTAGGCTAGCCGCGCCTCGCCCTTGCCGATCTCCACGAACCGCTTGATCCGCTCGTATGCCTCCCGGTCGATCACGGGGCCGACGTTGGTGGCCGGTTCCTCGGGGGCCTGGACGTTGAGGTTGGAGGTCGCCTCCACGAGCCGCGCCAGGAACTTGTCGTAGTTCGCCTCCAGGACGATCAGCCGCGACAGGGCCGAGCACTTCTGCCCCTGGAAGCCGAACGCCGAGTAGAGCGCGCCGATGACGGCCTCGTCGAGGTCGGCGTCTTCGTCGATGATGAGCGCGTTCTTGCCGCCCATCTCGCAGACGACCTTCTTGAGTTGCGCCTGCCCCTTGTTGGTGCGCCCACCGGCTTCCCAGATTTTGAGCCCGACCTCCTTGGAACCCGTGAAGGCAATAAAGTCGATCTTCGGGTGGTTGACGAGGTATTCGCCGACCTCCTCGCCGTGGCCGGTGACGAGGTTGAGCACACCCGGGGGCAAGCCGGCGCGCTTTGCCAAATCCATGAACCGCGCCGCCGTGATGCTGGACTGTTCGGCCGGCTTCATGATGACGGTGTTGCCCGTCACGAGCGCGGCGACGGTCATGCCGGCGAGAATGGCCAAGGGGAAGTTCCACGGTGCGATGACGAGGCCGACGCCACGCGGGATGTATTCCTGCGTGCTGTTCTCGCCGGGCACGGCGAAGGTCGTCTGCGGCTTGCCCAGTTGGCGCATCTCCGCCGCGTAGAACTCGCAGAAGTCGATGGCCTCGGCGATGTCGGCGTCCGCTTCCACCCACGCCTTGCCGACCTCGAAGACCTCCAGCGCGGAGAGCCGGTAACGCTCCTCGCGCATGAGGCCCGCCATCTTGTCGAGGATGGCGGCGCGGTCGTTGGCCGTCGTGGCGCGCCAGCCCGGGGCAGCGGCGAGCGCGGCCTGCACCGCGGCCTCGGCTTGCTCCTTGGTGGCGGCGGTGACGCGGCCGAGTTTCTCGGACGGATTCGCCGGGTTGACGGAGTCGATCCACTGGCCGCTCGTCGGGGTTTCGCTGCCGATGACGAGCGGGTAATCCCGGCCGAACGCCGCGCGCTCAGCTTGGAGTGCGTCGCGCATGGCTTGGCGGGTCGGGTCGAGCGTGAAGTCAGCGGGCGGTTCGTTGGCGAAAGGCTTGGGCATGGTCGGGTCGGAGGATTTGTGGCCGTTGGTGCCGTTGACGCTCTCCGCGGCGAGCGCGGGCGGCAGGAGGTCGGGGCTGTCAGCAGGCAGCGTGGGCACAGCTTCGGGGTGCGGCGGCTCGTCCAGGTCGCCGGAAAGCTCAATGGGATCGCGCAGGAGTTCCTTGGAGGCGACCTGCGTGGTGAATTTGGCCTTGAGGAAACCTTCGTTGGAGGTGTTTTCTAACAAGCGGCGCACGAGGTACGCCATGCCGGGCAACATCTCGCCGACCGGGCAATATTCCCGGATACGGTGACCGAGTTGGACCAGCGCCTTTTTGATGGGCTCGGCCATCCCGTAGAGCATCTGGATTTCGTAAGCGTGCGGGTCGAGGCCGAGCTTCTGCGCGCAGGAGATCGCGTGCGCCATGGAGCGGACGTTGTGCGTGCCGAACGCGGAGTAGATATGCGCATGCGCCTCCAACATCCGGCGCGACATGCGCTCGAAGTTGGCGTCGGACTGTGGCTTCCTCGTATAAACCGGCACGGGCCAACCGCGCTGGCGGGCGACGACGGTTTCGTAGTCCCAGTACGCGCCTTTCACCAGTCGGATCGTGATGCGGCGATTACGCGCCTGCGCCCACGCGATGAGCCGCTCCAGGTCGGCGCTGGAGTCACGCAAGTACGCCTGTAACACCAGCCCGGCATCGTGGTAGTCGTGGAACTCCGGCTCGTCCAACAAATTTTCGAACAAGCTTAAGGTCAGGTTCTTGAGCCCGTAGTTCTCCATGTCGAGGTTGATGAAGACACCGAGTTCCTTCGCGCGGCGGAACAGCGGGCGCAGGCGCTCTTTCAGATGCGCGATGGCCTTGTCCGGGTCGGCGGGGTGGATCTGCGAATAGAGCGCGCTGATCTTGACCGACACGTTGACCTTGGGCATCGGCCGTGAGCCGTTGGTGCCGCCTTCGAGTTGCTCGGAATGAGCCCAGCTTTTAGCCTCGGCGGCGAGGCTCTCGATGAGTTCGAGGTAACGCTCGTAATACTCCTGCGCCTCGCGCTCGCTGACGACGGCCTCGCCGAGGATATCCACCGTGAACCCGACGTTGCGCGAGCGAATCTTCTTGAGGGTCGAGACCGCCTCCGCGCCCGTACGCCCGGTGATGAACTGCCGCGCCATGCTGCCAACGCTTTTCTTGACCGTCGGCCCGACGAGCCAGGGCGTCAGCTTGGACATGTTCAGCCCGAACTTCAACGGTCCGGCGAGGCCGACCTCCTGCCCCTGGAAGTATTCCTGCATGTGCTCGACGACGCTGTCGGAACTGGTCAGCGTGGGCAGTACGTCCACGAAGCGCAAGGTCTGGACCTTGAGCGCCTCGTTGCCCATGGACCACTCCATCATTTTCCCGTACCAAATGGCCGGGTTGATGGCGTCGGGCAGCTTCTTTTTGGCGTCAACAATAGCGAAGATTTCGTCGCCTTTTGCTTCGATGTCAGCTTGCGTCAAAGTCATAGGTGGGAAGCCAAGGCAGCGGCGAGGTTTGGTGGGCTGCCGGCGAACAGGTGGTTGAGGGGATGGACAGGGTAATTCATCACCGCAAGACGACTGCTAAGCCGCGCCGGAATCGTCCGCAAGGCCGGGGCATCAATATACACGACAAACAGCGAGGAGCCGCGCCTTTTGCGCTGCCGCCGGATGGCACGGACCGCACTCCAGACCGGCCCCTGCGGCTTGTCTGCGCCCCAGGCGGCGACGACGAACTTTGCCTTCTTCGGGATGCGCTCGCGGTAAGTGCATTTTGAGGCGAGCCATCGGACGTAGCCCGCGGCGTGATTTTTGTCCACGGCGTAGAAGCAGTTCAGAATCAAGAGGTAATCATTCTGACCGGGAGAGAACGTGGCAGCCTTGGCCTTCACGGCTTGTTGATACATCGACAGAACGGCCCGGAGCGTGGGGTCGGGCGAGAGGACACCCCACGGCGAGGGACCGGCCGGATTCGCTGCGCTCCCCGGATTGCACATCCACACGACGCCCGCGCAACGCCCGGCCTTGCGCGTGATGGCAGCGGGGTCCTGAGCGTGGTAGTAGATACGAGTCTCCTTGCGGACGAGACACCCCGGAGAGCCATCTAGACCGAACGCGGCGAAGAAGTGGTGTCCCGGCGGTGCCGGAGGATTTTTAGCCATGCATGTCGTTAAGCCCAGCCAAGATAGCACATCCCCGCTGCCGTCCGAGTCGGGGCGCCCGCTGAGGCCAGGAAGCGGCTGCTAACATCAAGATTTACCATCTTCCATGACCACCGCCGTCACCTTTGCCGATATCCAGGCCGCCCGCGCACGTATCGCGGGGGCGGTGTACTACTCCCCCTGCCCGGAGTCGATCCCGCTCTCGGAAGTCACGGGCATGCGGCTCTTCTGCAAGCTGGAAAACCTCCAGCGCACGGGAAGCTTCAAGGAACGCGGCGCGCGCAACGCCCTCATGCAGCTCCCCACGGCGCAGGCCCGACGCGGAGTCATCTCGGCCTCGGCGGGCAACCACGCCCTCGGGCTGACCTACCACGGCCGGCTGCTCGGCATTCCGGTCACGGTCGTCATGCCGCGCTTCGCGCCCCTGGTGAAGGTCAACACCTGCCAGCGCCTCGGAGCCAGCGTCATTCTCCACGGCGCGTCCTTCCTGGAGGCCAAGAGCTACGCCCGCGCCCGCGCCGAGGAAAACGGCTACACCTACATCCACGGCTACGACGACCCGGAGATCATCGCCGGCCAGGGCACGATGGGCCTCGAAATTCTCGAACAGGTTCCTGACCTCGACGCCGTCGTCATCCCTGTCGGCGGCGCAGGCCTGGTGGCCGGCGTCGCCCTTGCCATCAAGACCCTGCGGCCTGAGGTGCGCGTGATCGGCGTGGAACCCGAGGGCGCGGCAAAGTTCGCGGCGGCCGTCGCCCACGGCGCGCCGGTGACGGTCCAGTGTCGTTCCACCCTGGCCGACGGCCTCGCCGTACCCGACATCGGGGCGAACGCCTTCCCGCTTGCCCGCGACTACATGGACGCGCTCGTCACCGTCACCGAGGATGAGATCGCCCTCGCCATCCTGCGGATTGTCGAGTTGGAGAAGGCTATCGTCGAAGGCTCTGGCGCGGCCGGGCTCGCAGCGTGCCTCGCGGGCAAATTATCCGAACTCGCCGGCAAGACGGTCGTGCTCCCCTTCTGCGGCGGCAACATCGACCCGGCGGTGCTCAGCCGAGTCATCGACAAAGGCCTCGTCGCCGACGGGCGCATCTGCCGGTTTTCGGCCGTTATCAGCGATCGGCCCGGCGGCCTGGCGGGCCTAACCAAGCTTATCGCCGACACCGGCGCGAGCATCAAGGAGATCGTCCACGAACGCGCCTTCACTGGCGGAGACGTGTTCGCCGTCAGCGTGCTCTGCACCATCGAGACGCGCGACCGCACCCATCTGGAGGAAATCTTCGCGCGCCTGGAGGCCGAAGGCATCGGGCACTCGCGCGCCTTGTAGCGCCACACGCCCAAAAGAGGGGCGCGTTGCGAATTGGAGGAAAACGCTGCGTGGACCCCGTGGACCGCCGGCATCTCTTCAAACGATCATGAGCGACGAATTCAACCAGTTCCAAGAAAAAGCTACCGAATACCACAAGCAGGGCGAGGAGTACGTCCGCGCTAACCCGACGCAGGCCGTCCTATCGGCCGTGGGCGTGGGCTTCGTGCTGCGGCTGCTACCCATCGGCGCCCTGGTCGGCGCGCTCGTGCGGTTGGCAATCTTCGCGCTGCGCCCGGCGGTGTTCATCTACGGGGCGGTCGCCTTGTACAAGCACTTCCAAGGCGCGGCGCCTACCGACGAGCAGCACTGAGCAAAGCTCCTGCTAGTTTTTAAGTTTTTGATCCCGCCCTTGTATCTAGGGCGGGATTTGTCGTTTTAGTCGCGGCGCGTGTGCCACCACGCCCAAACGATAAACACTGCCTGAAAAGGCAATCGCGCCCACAGCACGGCGGGCCGGAAGCGAGAGAACTGCTCGGGGTGTAGTGCCATGTGGACGTTGGCCGGGAACACCGCTGCAAGCAGCGCGATCAGCCCCCACGCCGCGATGCGGGTCAACCGGCCCGTCAACATCACCACACCGAGCCCGACTTCGGCCGCGCCGCTGGTTTCCACCATCAGCCGGGGCGCGGGGATGTACGGCGGCATGATCCCGATGTAAAATGCCCCGTGCAGGAAGTGGTTCGCCCCGGCGGCGACGAACAACCCGCCGAGCACGCCACGCGAAACTGTCTTGAGTTTCATCGGTCCCACGCAACGGCAAAACTCGTCCACCCGCAATACCCTCCCTCCGGTTCCATGAAAAAACGTCTGCTTCCCCTCCTCGCCGGCTTGGTTCTTGCCGCAGTCCCTACCCTCTGTGCGCAGGCCAATTATAACAACCTGAGCAGCTCCCCTGGCAAAGCGGCCCCGCACGTCGGCATGACCCGTGACGAGGCCCGCAAGCTCTATGGCGAACCGTTCCACCGTACGACCCTGACCGGCGGTGAGCGTTGGCTGTACCGGCTGAAGTTCGACGAGGTGTACGGCCGGGCGTTTGTGCCGTTTTTGGTCAGCAGCGACAACGTCCGGCTGGGCACCATCGACTTCGGCCCGGACGGCCGGGCGCGGTCCTACGAGTGGCAGCAAACAGTGTCGAGACAAGCTGAATGAGAGCTTGTGGCTGATTCTGTGACAACCGTTGATTGTCACAACCGGCTCAGCCGGTTACAACGGGTTCGATGCACGACGAACCCACCCGAGTCCGGTCGCGGTGGGAGACCATCGTGCTGGCGGTGGCGTTCGTGCTCGTCAACCTCGCCGCCGCAGCGTCGCAGCGACCGATCTCCTACCACGAGGGTAAAGGGTGGGAG
>CAXTQD010000120.1:0-13596 GCA_964246175.1 uncultured Chthoniobacterales bacterium
GGATGCACCGCCACCGTCATCGTGACGCTCGAGAGCAGAATTTGTCGCACCGGGTTTCCTTCATGCGGGTGTGAAAAGCGCGCACCAGCAAACCCCCGACCAGATATCTGGGAGTTGTCTTTGCCGGGACGGGTATTAACGGGCGAAAATCGTGCGTTGGGCGAGAGTTTTCTCTTGGTAGAGTTCCCGGGTTTGCCGGGTCTGCTCGATGCCGCTCGTCTCCGCGATGGGCACGTCCCACCAAGTGCCCATCCCCGGCATCCGCTTGTCAGGATCAGATGGCACCACTACCACCGACACACCCACCCGTTCTTGTGCTTCCTTGATTGCCGCGGTGATCTCGGAAGGCGTGGAGGCAAAAACCGCGTGCGCGCCCATCGACTCGGCGTGCTTGACGTAATCCACCGGAATGTAACCTCCCGTGAGGGTGCCACGCTGGTGATCACGGTAACGCAGTTCATTGCCGAAATCCTCCACGCCGCACGCACGCTGCAACCCAAGGATGCATTGGTAGCCATGGTTATCAACCACTACGATGGTGAAAGTAAGCCCCTCGGCAACGGCGGTCACGATCTCCGAATTCATCATCAGGTACGTGCCATCGCCGACCATCACCACGACTTCCCGGTCAGGTTCCGCCAGCTTGACGCCGATCCCGCCAGGGATCTCGTAACCCATGCACGAGAAGCCGTACTCCAAGTGGTAAGCCTTCGGGTCCTCGGGACGCCAGAGCCGCAGCAATTCACCGGGCATACCTCCGGCCGCGCACACCACCGTAGCCTTGCCTCCGACGGCGTCGTTGACCAAGCCTATCACCTCGAATCCGGCCAGGGCACGACCGTCTTCCTTGACCGTACGGATCTCGGTGACTTGGTCATCCCAGTGCGTTTTGAGTGCATGGGCTTCTGCTTTGTAGTTGTCGGAAACTCCCCGGTAGCCGCTTGCTTGCAGGGCGCGGTGTAATTCGGTCAATCCACGTTTGGCGTCTGCTATCACCGGTAAGGTCGAGAGCTTGCCGGCATCCATCGGTGAGACGTTCATCCCAACGAAGCTGGCCGCCTCGTTTTGGAACTGCGATTTGGAAGCGGTGGTGAAATCGGCTAAGCGTGTGCCAACAGCGAGGATCAAGTCGGCCTTCTTGGCCAGTTCGTTGGCGGAGATAGATCCATTTGAACCCACCGGTCCGGCGTTCGAGGGATGATCCCAGCGCAAGGCCCCCTTCCCTGCTTGGGTCTCCACGACCGGCACCCCGAAGGCGTCGGCGAACTCCCGCAGTTCATCCCAGGCTTCCGAATAGATGGTCCCGCCGCCCGTGATGATGATGGGGCGCGTTGCGCCTTGCAGGCGTCGCACCACTTCCTGTACGAGTTCCGGCTCCGGCGGAGGACGGCGCACCTGCCAGACCCGTTTTTCAAAGAACTCCGCCGGCCAGCGGTACGCCTCGGCTTGCACATCCTCAGGGAGGCAAATCGTCACGGCTCCCGTCTCGGCCGGATCGGTCATCACGCGGAACGCTTCCGGCAAGCTGGCCAGCAGTTGCTCGGGCCGGTTGATGCGGTCGAAGAACCGCGACAGCGGCCGGAAGGCGTCGTTGGCGCTCACATCGCGTTCCAACGGATGCTCGACCTGTTGGAGCACCGGATCGGGGATGCGGTTGGCGAAGTAGTCGCTCGGCAGCAGGAGCACAGGCAGACGGTTCACGGTGGCCCCCCCCGCGCCGGTGACCATGTTGAGTGCCCCCGGCCCGATCGAAGTGGTGCACGCAAAGGTCGCCAGCCGGTTGCGATGCTTCGCAAACGCGGCGGCGGCGTGAACCATCCCCTGCTCGTTCTGGGGGCGGTAGAAACGCAACCCTTCCCTCTGGCTGTACTCCGCCAACCCCTGTCCCAGACCCGACACGTTGCCGTGGCCAAAGATGCCCCAGAATCCTTCGATGAAGCGGTTTTCGTGACCGTCGCGCCTCACGTATTGTGCCGCCACGAATCGCACCAGGGCCTGACCAACGGTGAGATGAAGGGTCTTGTCCATGGAACAGGAACGATGCCGTCTAACGTCGGTCAGCGGTATTCACCCGCGTACTTTTCGACCTTGTCGACGTTTTCCTTGGTCACGAAGCCGGGACCAGACGAAATGTTGCCCGCCTCGTAGATCGGTTTGAGACCGTATTGCTCCAGACGCTGCTGGAACTTCGGGTTCGCCTTGAGTGCTTCCTGTACCTTGGCCATGTCGGTGGTCTTGTCGCGCTTCATGATTGCGAACACCGCCACCGGGATATAACCTTGGAGATAAGGCTGCTGGTCGATGGCATAATTGATGGTGCCGTCCTTGATGCCTTTGATGATGTCAGGCGACAGGTCAAAGGTGCCGAAAAACATCTTGCCGGCGAGGCCCATTTTACGGAGAGCGGGCAACGCTCCGGCACAAGAATCCGGCCCAAGCGCGAGCACGGACTGGGTGTCGGCATGTGCGCGCAGGTAGGCACTGACTTTGTTCTCGATGGTCGTGGGATCAATCCCCGTGTCGAGCGTGTAAGGTTTGAAGTCCACGCCGAGCGCATCTGCGTACCCCCGGCTGCGCTCGAAGGAACTGGCGTTGGTCGCGTAGTGGTTCACGCAAACATAAGACTTGATGCCGGCGGCTTTGGCCCGTTCTCCGGCGGCTTTACCGGCCGCGTACTCGGGCTGACCAACGTGCATCAATGCGCCGAGCTGCTTGCTCTGCTCGACCGTGCCGGAGTTGATGGTGATAATCGGAATTTTCTTTGCCCGTACAAGGGCAGCGGGCTTCTTGAGCACGTCAAAATCTGCGATGTCGAAGATCACGCCGTCATAGTTGCGCGCGGCGGATTGTTCGATGATGCGCGCCATGTCAGCCAAGTCCCCGTTCGGAGGATTGCGGTAATCCACCGTGACGTTGAAGTCCTTGCTGGCGTCTACGACGCTGTTCTTCACCGTGTTCCACCACGTATCAGAGTCCGGCGCGTGACTGACGAGCACGTAGCGCCCGTCGGCTGCGGATAACGTGCCAACCGTGAGAACCACGGCGGCAGCGGTAGAAAGAGTTTGTACGAAGCGAGCGATGGGGAGGAGCATACGTTTTGGAGTTGGTTTGTGGGTCGGGTTCAAAGAGAAAATGGTCGTACTCAGTTCGTTGGCATCGTGAATTGCGCAGAGGCGGCCGGCGTGGAGGTATCGCCTTCGGTGCCAGCGGTGTAGCGCAACTCGTGACGGGCAGCGGGACGCGCCTCGGCGTCAGGCCAACGCTGCATGATAGTTTTGTAATGGGTGTAGAAGCGCACGCCTTCCTCGCCATAGATGTGGTGATCGCCGAAGAGCGAACGTTTCCAGCCGCCAAAGGAATGCCACGCCATCGGCACCGGGATGGGCACGTTGATGCCGACCATGCCGACCTGAATGCGCCGGGAAAACTCCCGCGCCGCGCCGCCGCTGCGCGTGTAGCAGGAAACCCCGTTGCCGAAGTCGTGGCGGTTGACGAGGTCGATGGCCGCGTTCAGATCCGGCACACGCACCACGCAAAGAACCGGGCCAAAGATTTCCTCCTTGTAGATGCGCATCTCCGGGGTCACGTGATCAAACAGCGTGCCTCCCAAAAAGAAGCCATCTTCCCGGTCGGCCAGCTTGAAGCCGCGTCCGTCCACGACCAATTTAGCGCCCGCCTGCACGCCGGCCGCGATGTAATCTTCGATGCGAGCCTTGTGCTGAGCGGTGACCACCGGTCCCATGTCCGCTTCGTCGTCCATGCCGTCGCGGATTCTCAAGTTGCGAACCATCGGGGCAAGCTTCTCCACCAGCGCGTCCGCGGAGTCACCGATCATCACCGCCACGGAGAGCGCCATGCAGCGTTCGCCGGCCGAGCCGTAGGCCGCGCCGAGCAGCGCGGCGGCCACGCCGTCGAGGTCCGCGTCGGGCAGGGCGACGAGGTGATTCTTGGCGCCGCCGAGCGCCTGCACACGCTTGCCGCGTTTGGTGCCTTCCATGTAGATGTACTCCGCGATTGGCGTCGAACCCACGAACGACAGAGCGTTGACCTCCGGGTGCTGTAGCAGCGCGTCCACCGCCACCTTGTCACCTTGTATCACGTTGAAAACGCCATCGGGCAGCCCGGCCTCCCTCATCAACTCGGCCATCAGCAACGAAGGCGAAGGATCACGCTCGGAGGGTTTGAGCACGAAGGTGTTGCCACACGCCAGCGCGACGGGGAACATCCACATGGGCACCATGCACGGGAAGTTGAACGGCGTGATCCCCGCGCAAACACCGAGCGGCTGACGCAGGTTCCAATTGTCAATCCCGCCGCCGATGTTGTCGGTGAACTGACTCTTGAGCAACTGTGGGATCCCGCAAGCGAACTCCACGACTTCCAGCCCGCGCACGACCTCGCCCTGCGCGTCGGAGAACACCTTGCCGTGCTCACGCGTGATGAGTGCCGCCAACTCGTCGTGATGTTCCTCCAGCAACGCCTTGAACTTGAACAAAACCCGCGCGCGGCGCAGCGGCGGTGTTTCCGACCACATGGGAAAAGCGGCCCTTGCGGCCAGGACGGCGGCGTCCACTTCGGCGGCGGTGGCCAAACTCACCTTGGCGGCCACATTACCTAAAGAAGGGTTAAAAATATCCGCCGTGCGCTCGCCGGTGCCGGCCACCGTCTGTCCCTTGATGAAATGGCCGACGGTTTTCAACTCACCACCGCTGGTCGGAGGCAGGCTGGTCAAAACGGCGGGAGCGGAGGCAAGAGTCTCGGTGGGCATGAAGATGTGCGTGTTAGTTGGTCGAAATGATGGCTACGCCAGCATCCATTCGTGAGCCGGGTCGTTGTGAAAGTGCCAGACCCGTTTTGGTCCCGCCATGACGTTGAGGTAATAAGACTCGTAGCCGTGGGGCACCACCACGGGATGGTATCCACGCGGCGCGAGGACAACATCGCGGTTCTCGACCGCCAGGGATTGGTCCAGCGCACGGTCGTCCGTGTAAATGCGCTGGAAGACGAATCCTTGGGGAGGATTGATCTGATGATAGTAGGACTCCTCCAGCAGGCTTTCCACCGGGACGTTGTCTACATCGTGCTTGTGCGGCGGATAGCTGGAAGAATGACCCGCGGGAGTACGCACTTCTACCACCAACACGGATTCGGCCGGTTCGTCCTGCGGCAGGATGTCGCAGACGTACCGGGTGTTGGACCCTTTGCCGCGCGCGGTGCGGCGCATCGTCTTTGCTTCGATCAGGCGGGCGGGCAATTGACCCACCGCCGGTGCGGTAGCCACTCCGATTTCCGCGTCCGCGTCCGCACTGACACGCACGGCGCGCCCGGGCGGGAGGTAAACGGCAAAAGGCGACCGATCCTCGAACACGCTCCGGCGCTGGCCGATCTCGCGCCATCGGTCCGCTTCCGCGTCGACGGAAACGATGCCGCTGAGCAGCACCAGGCAAGTCTCCCGGTCCGGCGCGGCCGGCAGGGCGAGTTCCTCCCCGCGGGCGAGCCGCCAGGCGGAAAACCCGACGTAGCGCCAACCCGCCGACGCAGGTGTCACGGACACGATCCGCTGTCCGGAGAGTTGGGGCTTGATGAGGAGGTCCATGACAGCGTGTTTCTCAAGGCTGCACTGCATCGAGCAGCCGGCGCACGGTGCGGTAGCCCTTTTCGGCGAAAGCGTAGCTCGGGGCGACCACCGGGTCCTGCTCGGCTTCAACCACGATCCAACCTTCGTAACCGCCCGCCCTCAGACGGGCCACCAGAGGCGCGAAGTCGATGCCGCCGTCACCCGGCACCGTGAAAGCGCCGTTGAGCACGGACTCCAGGAAGCTCCACCCCCGGTTGTTGGCCATCGCCACAACCGCGGGACGGATATCCTTGAAGTGGACGTGGCAGACGCGGGCAAAGTGCCGGTCGAGCATCGCCGCCGGATCACCGCCGCCAAAGACGCAGTGGCCGCTGTCAAAAAGCAGCCCGACCGCCTCGTCGGTGTTCGCCATGAGTTGATCCACGTCCTGCGGCGCTTGCACGTAAGCCCCCATGTGGTGGTGATAAGCCAGGCGGATACCGTAGGCAGACAAGGTGTGCTCCGCGAAGCCGGTGAGCTGGTCGCCGTAGCGCGCCCACTGATCTCGCCGCACAAAACGCGGGCGGCGGGCGAGTGCGACGGGTTGACTCTGGATAGAGTCAGCCACTTCCCCGTACACCACCACCTTCGCGCCGTTGCGGGCTAACTTTTCCAAATGAGCTTGCGCAGCCTGGATCTCCTCCGCCGCTGAACGGCGGGCGAGTTCCCCCGAGTACCATCCTGAAACCAGAGCCACTTGGTGTTCCCCCAACACTTGGCCGAGCGCCGCGGGTTCCTGCGGGAACTTGTTGCCCAACTCAAAACCCTCGTAGCCGATGGCACGCCCTTCCGAAAGCGCGGTCGCCAGCGGCACTTCGCCGCCGAGGGATGGCAGGTCATCGTTGCTCCAAGAGATCGGGTTGATGCCGATCCGGACGGAAAAAGAATTCGCTGTCATGGGCTGCGCGGTTCGGTCGGGTCAGCCGACGGCTGGCGTTGCCACCCCCCGGTGGCGCGCCGCCTTCCACATGGCGATCAGGGTTCCGAAGTTGCGCCGGGCCTGCTCGACGAACGTGTCGTCCGGAAGGTTGCCCGCGAGCCAGGCACGGCTGGGTTCCTCGAAAATCGTTCGACCCACGGCGAAACCCCGGCAGGTCGCCGCGGCGCTGGCGGCGTGGAAGCCTTCGGAGAGGGCCTTCATCGTGGCACCGAGTCCCAACAGCACCACCCCGCGACAGTAGGGGTCACGCTCAGCAAGCAAAGCGTCGGCCTGTCGCCACATCTCCGCAGACATCGGCGGCAGCTTCCACCATTCCGGATAAATGCCGAGATTGTAGAACCGCTTCATGGCCCGCACTACGGCGTCCTCAGACGGCGGCAGCTTTCCCTTGCGCGGGATCACTTCGAGCAGCAATTCGTGACCACTGCTCTGCGCGGCGTTGTAGAGGGAGCGCACCTGGGCTTCCTGCTCCAGGCGGTGCTCGACTGGATCGTCCGGATGGTAAAAAACGAGACACTTGACGATGTGCTCCTGCGGCCAAGACAAGAGGGTCGTGCCGACGGAGCGTCCCTCTTCAAAAACCAGCGGATTGGAACCGGGCAGTTCCACCGGCCGGCCGATCCACCAGCCGCGGCCTGTCGCGGCGTTCAGCGCGTCCTGACCGTAGCGCCCGTCGCACAGGATGCCGATCTTGCCAGCCAGCGTGGGGTCGGACGCTTCGGTCTCAACGACGGCGCGCACCAGCAATTGCTTCAAAACGGGCAGACGTTCCTCTGCCGCTCCGGCCTCCTGCGCCAAGTCGAAAAACTGCGCCCGGTGGTCGAAGGCAAAGACAAACAGTTCGTCCCACCGCGGCCGGGGTACGCTGACGCGGTGCAACCGTGCCAAGGTGACATCCAGGTCCGGGCGACGCATCCGCGCCGGTTCGGCTGCTGCCCGGTCCAGAAAGTAGTCCAACTCCGCCGGGGTCGGCATTGCCGGCGCGCAGCCATGCCGGGAAACCACCAGCGCACCGCACGCATTGGCCCGTGCCGCGCACGTCTCGTAGTCTTTTTCCCGCACCCAACCCGAGAGAAACCCCGCCAAGAACGCGTCGCCCGCTCCGAGGACGTTGAGCACCTCGACCCGCACGCCGCCGAACAGCGGCGCATCGTCCAAACGGTCGGGCACCACTCCTTCGATGACCGAGCATCCGAGCACGCCGCGCTTGAGCAGCAGCGTTGCGTGCGGGGCAACCGCCCGGATGTTGCTCAGGGTCTCGATCATGTTCTCCCGACCGCCCCCGGCGATGCCAAATTCTTCCTCGGTGCCGACGATCAGATCAAAAAGCGGCAAGATACTCTGCAAGTGAGTCGTGACCCCATCATTGGCGATGTAGCGGGTTTCCCCGTCTGCCTTGCCGGTCAATCCCCAAAGCACGGGACGGTAGTCGATGTCGAGCACGGTCCGCACGTTATTTCTCCGGGCGTACTCAAGCGCCTGCCGGCTGGTGGCGTTCGTGCCGGGGGTGGAAAAATGTGTGCCGGTGATCAACAGCGCGCGGCTGGAAGCGATGAACCCCTCGTCGACATCCGACGGATCGACCGCCATGTCCGCGCAGTTCTCCCGGTAGAAGATCAGCGGAAAAGTATCGCGGTCTTTGAGCCCCAAAAGAACCAGCGCCGTCAGCCGTTCATGGTCCACGCGCACGTGCGAGACATCGCAGCCCTCCTTGGCCAGAGTTTCCATCAGAAAGCGTCCCGGATGGTCGTTCCCCACGCGGGTCAGCATGGCGGACTTCAAACCCAGGCGCGCGCAACCGAAAGCGATGTTGGCCGAAGAACCGCCGAGATACTTGGCGAAAGAGGAAACGTCTTCCAAACGCGCGCCGACCTGTTGGGCGTATAGGTCCATGGCCAGGCGCCCCAGGCAGATGATGTCCAGGGGACGGTCCAGCGCGAAAGAAGTTGGATTCTTCATGGCGAGGTGTGGCCGGGCGGGCACAAGTTATGCCGCGACCCCCTCCAAATCGGCGACAAGCTGCTGCATTTCCTCGCCGCCAGCCATTAGGTCGAGCAGTTCGCCCTTGGTGATTGTTTCCTTGGTGAATGTTCCCAGGGAACGTCCGCGGTTGAGCAGCGTGAACGAATCACCCACCGGGTAGGCGTGGTTCGCGTTATGCGTGATGAAGATGATAGAAATGCCCCGATCTCGCGCCGTGCGGATCAGTTTCAGGACGTTCGCGCTCTGCTTGACACCCAACGCGGCGGTGGGTTCATCGAGGATCAACACCCGCGCGCCGAAGTGGATCGCACGGGCAATTGCCAGGCACTGCTTTTCCCCGCCGGACATGTTGCCGATGGGTTGGCTCGGATCACGGACGACGATGCCCATGTCCGCCAGCTTCTGCTTGGCTACGCTGGCGGCCGTGGGGATGTCCATCACCGGCAGCAAGCCGAACAAACGGCGGACCGGCTCACGACCCAGAAAGAAATTTCGCGCCACACTCATCAGCGGCACGAGCGCGAGATCCTGGTACACGGTGGCGATCCCCAAATCGAGCGCCTCTTTCGGGGAGCGAAAATGGACCGGCCTGCCGTCAACGGAATAGTCTCCCTTGCTGGGCTGGTGTACGCCGGCGAGTGTTTTGATCAGGGTACTTTTGCCAGCGCCGTTGTCGCCCAGCAGGCAGTGGACCTCTCCGCGCCGCAACCGCAAGGTGACCCCGTTGAGGGCAACGACGTTGCCGAAGAACTTGGAGACATTCTCCAAGGAGAGTAGAATCTCACCCGGGTCAGACGCGGCGACTGGTGGTAAATGCATGATGGGAGGAACGACGGTTAGCGGGCCTGCGAGAGCCGCTGCCGGACGAAATTGTTAAAGAGCACCGCTACCAGCAGCATCACTCCGAGAAAGACGCGGAACCAATCGGAGGAGACGTTGGTGTAGGTAATGCCGATTTGCACTACGCCGAAAATCAGCGCACCACAGCACGCGCCGATCACCGACCCGTATCCACCGGTGAGCAGGCAGCCGCCGATCACCGCCGCGATGATCGCCTCAAACTCCTTCTGCAACCCGCGGTCCGCCGAAGCCGAACCGATGTCGCAAACTTGCAGTACGGCAAACACACAGGCGCAAAAAGCTGTGAACACGAACAACGAAATTTTTACTCCTCGCACCGGCACACCCACATTCCGCGCAGCGTTGGCATCTCCACCCGAGGCGAAGATCCAGTTGCCGAAGCGCGAACGCGCTAGCACCAGCGAACCGACCGCCGCCAGCGCGAACCACCAGATCACCACCTTCGGCACCCCGGCCACAAGTGGGTCGCCACTGGAGAGCGCCGTGATCCAGCCACGTTGCGCCATCCAGCGGAAAACCCCGCCACCTACTACCCCTTGGAAGAACGTGCGGGCCAGCCAATCTTTTTCCACCAGTTCGCCCACTCCGCTGATCACGGTGCGGTTGGCGAAGCGCACAGACAAGGCCAGCGTCAACCCGCGCAGGATGAACAAGGAAGCCAACGTGACGATAAACGAAGGCAGCTTGGTGCGCAGCACAAGGTAGCCGTTGAGGCCGCCGAGAACCATCGAGCCGGCAAAAGCAAAGAGAATCGCCGCCCAGAGCGGCCAATGATAATAGACGGACGGCAGAGCTACCATCATTCCCGCAAAGCCGATCATCGAACCCAGCGACAAGTCGAACTCACCCGCAATCATCAACAAGCAGGCTCCAACCGCGATGATCCCCAAGTAGGAAGCGACCTGCATCCAATTGATGATGCCATCCGGCTGGAACATGCCCGAGTTCCCGGCCGTGATTGCAAAGAGGACAAACACCAGGATGGCACCCGACACCGCCGCAAACTCGGGACGGTGGAGCAAGCCGCCAAAGAACGAGCCTCGGCGGAGTCGCTCGTCCTCCACGGCCACAAAGGTAGCGCGAGGATTAACTTCCGACGCGGAGCTGGGGGCAGCACGGACGTGGGCCGGACCACCCCCGGTCTGAATGGGGTTCATGGGGGACAAACCTTCCAGAAAGGGTGTTAACTAGATGCAGACTATCTGCCGCCGATGGCCGTGCAAACAAAATGTTCCAAAAACTTCAAAATGGAATTCTCGTTCCAAGTTTATGCTCGCCATCCAAGGCAAAGGGGTGAATGCTCAAGAGGCGAACTGATGCCAAAAAACTCTCCCGCCGTCGTCGATCAACTCCTGTGGAGCATCGCCGATCAGTACGAGCAACTACCCCGTCAACTCAAGAATGTTGCCGGCTACGTCGAACAGAATCGGCTGGGTCTGGTGATGGACCGCGTCAGCGACGTCGCGGGACGGTGTGGAGTGCATCCCTCGGCGGTCGTGCGTTTCGCCCAGCATTTCGGGTTCGCGGGCTTCGGCGAGTTGCAAGCGATGTTCCGCCGCGCTTATGCGTCAGGATATCCGACGCAGCTTTCCTACAAAGAGCGCATCCGCAAGCTGGTGCGCGACCAGCACGCCGGCCGACATGAGAAACTGGCAGCCGGGACGGTGGCGCAGAACTTCATCGCCGGCAGCCGCACCGGTTTGGACGATCTGACAGCGAACTTCGACGAAGCGGCGTTTGAAGCGGCGGTAAAGCTGCTTGACCAGGCGGAAACCATCTACGTGGCCGGGGTACGGCGCTCCTATCCGGTCGCTTCCTACACGGTGTACGCTCTCCAACACACCCAAAAAAAAGTCATCCAAATCTCCGGCCTGGGCGGCATGACCCGCCACCAAATCCACGGCATCGGCAAAGGGGACGTACTCTTTGCCATCACCTTCGCGCCGTACGGCCGCGAAACCCAGTTTTGCGCCAAGGTGGCCCGGCAACAGGGTGCCGAAATTCTGTTGGTGACCGACAGCCGTCTCTCCGCGCTGGCCAAGCAGGCGCGCGTGGTGCTCGCGGTCAAGGAGAGCAGTGTTTTTGCCTTTCGTTCTCTGACTAACACGATGGCACTTTGCCAGGCGCTCTTCGTCGCGCTGGCTTACCACATGGAAATCAAAATCGAGGAAACCAAAGAACCCCGCGGAGTTTATGATTGAAGTCGCTCTTTTCGGAGCCGGCCGGATTGGCCGCATCCACGCCGCCAACCTCGCACGACAGGAGGGCGTCAGGCTGCGCTACGTCGCCGACATTGCGCGGACCGCGGCGGAGGAAGTCGCCGGACAGCATGGCGCCCGCGCCATCGAACAACCGCAGCAAGCACTGGACGATCCCTCGGTGAACGCGGTGGTGATCGCCTCAAGCACCGATACCCACGCCGACCTCCTCCAGCGGTCGGCGGCGGCGGGCAAGGCGATCTTTTGCGAGAAGCCCGTGGACCTGGACTTGGAACGCGCCCGGCGTTGTGCGGAGGCGGTCAAGGCGGCCGGGGTGGTTTGCATGATCGGCTTTCAACGTCGCTTCGATCCGACCTTCGCGGCCTTGAAGCAACGACTCGCGGCCGGAGAGATCGGCGAACCGGAGATGCTCATCGTCACGAGCCGTGATCCGGGACCGCCTCCCCTGGATTACCTCCGCTCCTCGGGCGGCATTTTCAAAGACATGCTCATCCATGACTTCGATATCTTCCGTTGGATTCTTGAGGACGAAGCGGAGAGTGTGCACGCCGTGGGCAGTTGCCTGGTGGACCCATCCATCGCCAAGGTCGGAGATGTGGACTCGACGGCGGTGACCCTCCGCACCCGCGGCGGCAAGCTCTGCCAAATCAACACCACCCGCCGCGCGGCTTACGGCTACGACCAACGCTTTGAGGTGCTGGGTTCGCAAGGCATGCTCCAAGCGGGCAACCTCCGTCCGACCGAGGTCTCCGCGTACACCGCCGCCGCGATCTCGCAAGACTTGCCGGAGCATTTTTTCCTCGAACGCTACCGCGCCGCCTACGCCGCCGAGATGGGACACTTTTTCAACGCCTTGACAGAAGGAACGCCCGTCCGCACGACGATTGATGACGGGGTCAAAGCACTGGACCTGGCGAACGCCGCGACGCGTTCCTGGCGCGAGGGAAGAGCGGTTCAGCCCTTGTATGTCTGAGCGTTTGGCGTTGGCGGTCGTCCTGCTCAGCGCCATCACCTACACGGCAGGCGCACTGTGTTTCAAGGCGGCGTTGACCCGCGGGGTCAGCGTCTGGCAAATATCGTTCTGGTGCAACGTTAGTATGGCAGTGCTCTACCTGCCCTGCTGGGTGGGCGTGGACGTGCCGACGTTGCGGGCGCAAGCTCTCCTGCCCGCCATTGTGGCCGCCTTCTTTTTCCTGGGACAGCTCCTGACGTTCCTTGCGTTACGCTTCGGAGACGTGTCGGTGGCCACGCCGATGCTCGGAGCAAAGGTGGTGCTGGTGCCGATGGTGGCCGCCAGCGCTTTCCTAGAAAGTTTTTCGTCGAGGTGGTGGCTGGCAGCCGCGCTCAGCACGTGTGCGGTCGTGATTATCAGCCGGTCGGTTCCCTTCCGTCCGGACGGTGCGGGAGAGTCCCCGGATGGCGTGGTGAAGCCCGAGAGTAAAATACTGCAAACGGTGGCTTCTTCCCTCGGCGCGGCGGCAGTTTTTGCGTTGACGGACGTTCTCTTTTAACATTGGTCCCAAGCGACGGGTGCCGCCGGGTTCATCGCCGTTATGTATTCACTGCTCGGCGTGTTGAGTGGGCTGGTGTACCTGCCCGTGTTCGGTCGGAGTTTGCTGACGCTGCCGGCCGCGGGCGTGGCCCGGAATGCCTTGCTGCTGGGTTGTCTGTTGCAAGCCGGGCAGAACCTGGTGATGTCGCTGGTGTTAAAATTTCACGGTCACGCGACCGCGGTGAACGTGGTGTATTCCTCCCGCTGCGTTTGGAGTGTTGTCCTGGCATGGGTTACCGTGCGGTGGGTAGGCGGTACAGAAGATCGGCTGCCATCCGCTTTCCTCTGGATGCGCTTGGGCGGTGCGGGGCTGCTCCTGCTGGCGATCTGCTTGGTGATCTTGCCCGGTTGATGAAGCCAAGCACCTGTCTTAGAGACTGTCTAATAAAGCCGTTTTGCCAGTCGCCTGACCATGAGTTTTGTG
>CAXTQD010000121.1:0-8829 GCA_964246175.1 uncultured Chthoniobacterales bacterium
GGGAGCACACCGGCTTCGCCTTCCTGACGAGGGCCCGCGCCGCCGGCTACCGCGCCTCTGCCCGCGACCGAGCCGCCCATCGTCAAGCCCGCGCCGACGCCGAGCACACCGTAAGTTTCGCGTCTGCCGCCGCGAACACTCAGACCCCGCGCGTCTTCGTCGCCGCCACCCACCAGAACGACGGCAAGACGACCGCACTGGGATTCGTGGGCATCGTACTCCCTGGAAATCTTCGCCCACACGAGAGCGTGCTGGCTTTGATCCAGGCTTCGGACGTGCCGGTGATCACGTCGCCGCTGGATAGCTTCACGGTGGCGAGCGAATCCATTCGATGACCGTCAAGACGCTGCCCTGTGGCACCGAGAAGATCGGCAAGATTCAGGCGTTGATCGAGCAGTACGTCGAGGTGGACCGGCTGTTGGAAAAGCTGACAAGCCAGGGTTGAGTTACTTGCAGCCACCGTTCGATGCCAGCGACACGATCCCCACTGCTTTGCCTGCCGGTTGCCGCCCTGCTGTCACTGGCAGGCACAGGCTGCGAGGGTCCCACCCGGGAAATCCAAGGCACCCTGGTGGAAGCACGCACTGGTCGGCCCGTACCGCGCCAACCCTTGGTCCTGACCCGACCGCCCGGCAACTATCCAAACGTCGCTATCCTGGTGCTGGGCGAACTTGACAATGGTCCCATCGCCCGCACCCGTACCGACGACCAAGGCCGCTTTCGCATCGTCACCCGCAAGGGCCCGGGACCGACGGCTCACCCTCGCGCTGGACGAGATGCCCGCTGGCATCACCCGCCAACAGATCGCCGCTTACGCGATCCGGTCGCTGACGGACTCCGAGAACCCGCCGGGTACGGACTTCGAGCGCGCGCACTTCTACGACCGCCAGCACCACCCCGACTACTACGGCTACAAAGCCTCGCCCGCCGCCCGGTAAGCTTGTTTACGCGCTCCGGCGAACCTGCGTGACGCGACGCTCGTGGCGCTTGGCTTCAGCAAGCTTTGATCTCCCATGAAAGCACTGCTCATCGTTGCCTTCTTTGTGGCCGCCTTTGCCCCTGCGCTGTCGGCCGCTGACGATGCGTCTTCCAGTCCAGTAATGCACTACCATCCTCCGCGTGGCGGAAACGAGCAGCAGGTGCTCAGGCAGATGCGGGGACAATGCGCGCCGAGGCACAGGGGGCTTACGGCCGGGGACGGCCCCCTACGACTATCTGCGGGTGGTGCTCCACGCCTTCCGCGAAGGTCCGCAGGACTTGGCGGAGTTCTTCCAATGGAGCTACCGCGGTACCGGCAGTGCCGCAGGGGGCGAGATCAACAACAACCTGACCTTGTGTTTGTTCTGCCACTGGGGTAACCGCCGTTTCGCGGCGGTGTTGTCTCAGCAGTCGCCGGAGGTGCGGCGCGGCGTTGGTTCACACCTTTGGATCAAGCCAGCCAGCGTCCCCGCGTTTTCCAAGAAGTTTCCGGCCACGGCGAAGGCCGCTTTTCTGGCGGTCCCACCAGCCTGACCGCAGCCTTTCACAATGCTGCCGACGCGACGGGGGTCGGACTTTCCTCCTTCTTCGGTGGCTCTCCTTGCTTCGGCTTCTCGGCGGGCTTCTCCTTGCCCTGGCCCTGGCCGGTCAGCTTTTCGATGACCGAGAAGAACACCGGCGTCAGGAAGATGCCGAAGAGCGTGACGCCGATCATCCCGCTGAACACCGCCGTTCCCAACACCTGCCGCATCTCCGCGCCCGCGCCGGTGGCGATCACCAGCGGCACGACGCCGAGGATGAACGCGAAGCTCGTCATCAGGATCGGCCGCAGCCGCAGCCGCGCTGCTTCCACCGCTGCCTGCACGCGCTCCTCGCCACTCTCGACGCGTTGCTTGGCGAATTCCACGATCAGGATCGCGTTCTTACAAGCCAGACCGACCAGCACCACGAAGGCAATTTGCGTGAAGATGTTGTTGTCAAAGCTCCGCAGGTACACACCCACCAGCGCGGAGAGCAGACACATTGGCACAATCAGGATGATCGCCATCGGCAGGCTCCAACTCTCGTACTGCGCCGCCAGCGCCAAGAACACGAAGAGCACGCACAGCGGGAAGATGTAGAGCGCCGTGTTGCCGGCGAGCTTTTCCTGCAAGGACAGCTCCGTCCACTCGTAGCCGAACTGGTCGCCGAGCGTCTCCTTGGCCGCCGCTTCCATCTTGGCGATGGCCTCACCCGAACTGACACCCGGCGCGGGGGCGCCGTTGATGTCGGCACTCGGGTAGATGTTGTAGTGCATGATCTTGTCGGGCGCATTGATTTCCTTCACGTCCAGCAGCGTGCCTAGTGGGACCATGCCGCCCGAGTTGTTGCGGGTGTAGAGGTTGCGGATCTGGTCTGGGCGCACGCGGCTGGACGGCTCGCCCTGCATGTTGACCTGATAGGTGCGCCCGAGGAAATTGAAGTCGTTGACGTAGTAAGCCCCGAGTTCTGCGTTGAGCGTCTGGAAGACGGAGGCGATCGGTACGTCGAGCGCCTCGACCTTGTCGCGGTCGATGTCGAGGTAAATCTGCGGCACTTGCGGCCGGAGCGACGTGAAGAAGCCGCCCAGGCCGCCCTTCTTTTCGCCGGCGGCGATGAGGGCGTTGGAAGTCTGCGCGAGCGCCTGGATGCCAGCGGCGCGGCGGTCCTGCACCTGGAGCTTGAAGCCGCCCGCGTTGCCGATGCCCTGCACGGGCGGTGGCGGCACGACGAGGATGAAGGCGTCCTGGATCGCCGACACCTTGGCCTGCACCGCGCCCAAGATGGCGTTCATCGTCTGGTCAGCGTGCCCCTTGCGCTGGTCGAAGGGCTTGAGCGTCAGAAACATCGTCATCGCGTTGGGACGATTGGTGTTGTCCAGCGCGAACAGGCCGGTGATTTCCACCGTGTTGTCCACCCCGGGCACCTGGCGGCCCAACTCTGACATTTGCTTGCGCACGGCCTCGGTGCGCTGGAGCGACGCGCCGTCGGGCAACTGCGCCACCGCGAAGATGTAGCCCTGATCCTGCGTCGGGATGAAGCCCGTCGGGATGATCTTGAAGCCAAAGCCCGTGCACACGAGCAATCCAAGATAGACCAGCAGCGCGATGGCGGAGAACCGGATCAACCGTGTCACGATCCAGGTGTAGCCGCGGTTGGTGGCGTCGAACGCCTTGTTGAAGAGTCGGAAGAACCACCCAAGCACGAAGTCCACCCCGCGGGTGAGCCAATCCTTCTTCGCCTCCTTCGGTCGTAGCAGGAGCGCAGCGAGCGCCGGTGAGAGGGTCAGCGAGTTGAACGCCGAGATCACCGTCGCCACGGCGATGGTCAGCGCGAACTGCCGGTAGAACTGCCCCGTGATGCCCGAGATCAAGGCCGTCGGCACGAACACCGCCGTCAGCACGATGGCGATGGCCACTACTGCCCCGCTGACCTCGTCCATCGCCTTCTCGGCGGCTTCCACGGGCGGGTGTCCCTCCTCTAACCAGCGTTCAACGTTTTCGACGACCACGATGGCGTCGTCCACGACGATGCCGATGGCCAGCACGAGGCCGAAGAGGGACAGGTTGTTGAGCGAGAAGCCGAACAACTTCATCACCGCGAACGTGCCCACTAGCGACACCGGCACGGCGCACAGCGGGATGATCGTGGCGCGCCACGATTGCAGGAAGATCAGCACCACGATGACCACCAGCACGATGGCGTCGCGCAGCGTGCCCAACACGGCGTGGATCGACTCGTCGATGAATGTCGTCGGGTTATACGCGATTTCGTAGCGGAGCCCCGGCGGGAAATAGGTCGCCAGTTGCTTCATTTGCGCCTGGACATCCTGCGCGGTCTTGAGCGCGTTCGCCCCGGGAAGCTGGAAGACGCCGATGCCCACCGAGGGTTTGCCGCTCAGGTTGGAGCCGTTGACGTAGGTCTTGGAGCCGAGTTCGGCGTGGCCGATGTCGCCGAAGCGGACCAACTGGCCGTTGGCCCCACGCTTGACGATGATGCGCTCGAACTCCTGCGGGGTTTGCAGCCGGCCCTTGGTGTTGACGCTGAGCTGGAAGTCCGTGCCCGGCGGGGCGGGCTGCGCGCCGAGTTGACCGGCGGCCACCTGGACGTTCTGCGCCTGCACGGCCGTGATGACATCGCTCGTCGTCAGCCCGCGCGAGAGCAGCCGGTCCGGGTCGAGCCACAGGCGCATGGAATATTCCGCCGCGCCGAAAATCTGGATGCTGCCGACGCCCTCGATGCGCTTGAGCACCTCCTGGATCTGGAGCACGGCGTAGTTCGCCATGTAGAGGGTGTCGTACTTGTCGCCGTCGGAGAGCAGGTTGATGACCAACATGATGTTGGGCGACTGCTTCTGCACCGTCACACCGATGTCGCGCACCTCCTCGGGAAGCTGCGGGGTGGCGATGGCGACGCGGTTCTGCACGAGCACCTGGGCCACGTCGAGGTTCGTGCCGAGCTTGAACGTGATCGTCAGCGACATCGTCCCGTCGCTGGACGACTGGCTGTTCATGTAGAGCATGTTCTCCACGCCGTTGACCTGCTGCTCGATGGGCGTGGCGACGGTGTCGGCCAGGGTTTGCGGGTCCGCGCCGGGGTAGGACGCCGTGACAACCACCGTCGGCGGCACGATGTCCGGGTACGACGCGACCGGGAGCTGCGTGTAAGAGATGCCGCCGAGCAGCAGGAACAGGATCGACAGGACGATGGCGAAGATCGGCCGGTGGATGAAGAAGTGCGCGAATTTCATTTGCCCCCGCTCGTGCCCATCGCGGTCGTCTGCGCCATCTGGTCGGAGGCGAAATCCTCCATCTTGCCATTCTCGGCCTTCACCTGGCTGCCGGGCCGCGCCTTCATCGTGCCGTTGATGATGACTTGGTCGTCCGCCTTCAAGCCGCTTGTCACCACGCGCAAGCCGTCAATGGTCTGACCCACGGTGACGTTGCGCTGCTCGACCTTGCCGTCCGCACCAACGACCAGCACAAACTTCTGCCCCTGGTCGCTGCCGACCGCACGGTCGGTGATGAGCAGACCATCCGTTTCCCCGCTCGTGGGAATCTGCATCCGGATGAACATGCCCGCGAGCAGGTTGCCGTCGGGGTTCGGGAACCGCCCCCGGATGGAGAGCGTGCCCGTGGCGGCGTTGATCTGATTGTCCACGAAGTCGATGTCGCCCTTGTGGGGGAACCCATTCTCGCCCGCCAACTGGATGCCGACCTGGATCGTCGTCTGGCGCGCGTCCTTGACCTTGCCCTCCTGGATCATCTTCTGGTAGGCGATGACGGTGCGCTCGTCCACGTCGGCGTAGCCGTAGATGGGATCGACGCTGACGATGTTGGTCAGCACGGTCGTGTCGGTAGCGACGAGGTTGCCGACGGTCACCTGCTCGCGGCTGACGCGGCCGTCGATGGGCGAGGTGATGCGGGTGAAGTCTAGGTTGAGCTTGGCCGCGTCCACGGCGGCCTGAGCAGTGGCCGTCTGTGCTTCGCCCTGACTCTTGGTGCTGGCGGACTGGTCGAACTCCGATTTGGAAGTGACCTTGGTGGCCTGGAGGTCCTCGGCGCGGGTGAAGTTGCGGTTGGCGAGGTCCTGCGCGGACTGCGCCTGTTTGAGCTGACCCTCCGCCTGGCCGAGCGCGGCCTGGTAGGGGCGCGGGTCGATGACGAAAAGGGGATCGCCTTTTTTGACGAGGTTGCCGTCCTTGAAGTCGATCTCGTTGATGTAGCCGCTCACACGCGGGCGGACATCGACGTTCTCGATGGCGGCGAGCCGGCCGGTGTATTCCGAATGCTCGACGATCTTGCGTGCGACGGGCCGGGCAACGGTCACGGTCGGTGGCGGCGGGGGTGGCGGTGCCTCCTGCTTCTTGCAGCCCACCGCCAGCACAACGGAACCTGCCACCAAGCCAACAAGACAAAAAGGAAAACGCATAACCCGAGAACTCCCGCCGCAAGTAGAACCTGAGTAGAACCCATCGGTACAGAAAGTCAAATGTTGCGGGGCGATCTAACCCCTCCAATCCGCAGGACCGGAGTTGGCTTTTGAGCCGATGAATTGACGGACCCACACGATCAACCACCATGAGCGCCACGCCCATCACGCCCAATCCCGACGATCCGAACTTCGCCGAGGCCGCCGACCAGCCGGCGCCGGCCGTGCCCGCAAACCACACCGCGGCGACCGATCACCCCGATCCCATCACCGGCGAACCCGGCGCGCATCCGGTCGGCGTCGGCGTGGGTGCGGTCGGGGCGGGGGCGGCAGGCGCGGCCATCGGGTCTATCGGCGGACCGATTGGCATGCTCATCGGCGCGGCCATTGGCGCGGTGGCGGGTGGGTTGGCGGGCAAGGAGGTTGCAACGATAACCGACGCGCCCGAGGTGAGCAGCGCAGGAGCGACTACCCTCAGCAGCGCGGAAGAACCACCTATGGTCCTGCCAACCGATGACCCATCGCCGATCACGACCGACGCGGTGCCAGGCGAAAGTTTCCGCCCCGCGGCCGGATCAGGTTTTGCGGATGATGTGGGCTTGTCCATGACAGGCGCCTCCCCCCTGCCGGCCACTCCGCCGGTGGACTTGGAAGACGATGCATTACCCATGACGGCGGCCACCGGACTGCAAGCGCCGCCGGTGCCAGAAGCTGAGCCGCTGATGAACTCGATGATGCCAGCGAACGGTGAGGAAGCCGTGCGGGTGGCGGCCTACTACCATTATCTTGACCGGATTCGCTCCGGGCAGCCCGGCGATGCCGTGGCCGACTGGCTGGAGGCCGAGCACGAAATGATGCTGAGTTAGCGCGCCAAGTCGGCGTCACGTACCAGCGCGCGCACGGCGTCTTCGCAACGCCGCCGCTGTGCCTCGAACTCCGCCTCACTCCGCGTGCGCGGGATGTGCACGGGTTCGCCCACGCGGAACGTCACTCGAGAGAATGGCTTCGGGATGGCAAACTGATCCCACGTCCGCAGCCGCCACGCGCGCGAGAACTCGAAGGAAATGGGCAGCACCGGCGCGCCGGTCAACTGCGCGAGGAGCACTAGGCCCGGTTTGATTTTGTAGAGTGGCCCGCGGGAGCCATCCGGCGTGATGGCCACGTCGTGCCCTCGCCTGAGGAGGGTTGCCATCTCGCGCAACGCCGCCGAACCCCGCCGCGTTGCCGATCCGCGCACCGGCCCGATGCCGAAGCGGCCGATGTACTGCGCGATCAGCTCACCATCGCGGCTCGTGCTGGAAAGCGCCATCCCCTGCCGCTGGCGGTGACGGGCGAAAAAGCGGTTCCATGCTGACGGCACGAGCAGGAGCCGGTTGTGCCAGAACACGAGGATGAATGGCGGCCCTTCCCGGCGCACCGCCAACGCGGCCGAGTCCTCGACGCGAACCCGCAGGGTCAACACGAGCAGTCGCACCACCAACGAGCCGAGCAGGCTGATCCAACGCTCTCGCCAGCGTGGTATCGGATGGTTGGAGGTCTGTTGCACCTCTTGGTGCGTGGTAGTGGGAGGCAATCCGGTCGTTTGCATCCGAGTTCCATTCGGACAAAGCCCCGGAAATGGATTGCTGACGGAAGAAGCTCACTGTTCCCGGGTCTGCGCCCTGATCACCCGTTCGCAACGCTGCCGTTCAACCTCGAAGGCCTCTGGGGTCGCCGTCTTCTGCACGGCGAACGGCTCCCCGACTACGAACGTCACGCGCGAGAACGGCTTCGGGATGAAGAACCGGTCCCAGCTTCGCGTCCGCCAAGCGTTCATGTACTCGAAGGAGATCGGCAGGATGCGCCGGCCGCTGAGCTGCGCCAGCAGCACCAGCCCGGGCTTGATCTCGTAGCAGGGCCCGCGCGAGCCATCAGGGGTGATGCCCACGTCGTGCCCACGGCGCAGGGAACGTATCAATTCGCGGATCGCCGTGGACCCACCTCTGGTAGCCGATCCGCGCACCGGCCCGATGCCGAAGCGGCCGAGAAACTGCGCGATCAGTTCACCGTCGCGGCTGGAACTGGTCAGGGCAACGCCGCCCGCGCGTACGCCCGTCCGTAGAAACCTTTGCCAAACTACCGGTACGAGCAGGAGCCGGTTGTGCCAGAAGACCACGATGAAAGGTTCTCCATCGGCGCGCTGGTTGACGGCGGCAAGGTTCTCGGTGTGCAAGCGCAGCGTGGCCGCTAGCAGCCGTAGCGCCCACGAGCCGACCAATCCGATGAGGATCATCCGACGCTCGGTGGTTGCGAGCCTGGGAGCAGCCCCGAGTCCGGGCGGGGGTGGCAACGAGGGGAAAGGATGATCCACGGGAGAAAATACCTCCATGCCCGGGATGCGCTCGGTTTTCCAACGAGACTTTGCTGGTCGCCGACCTGTTGTACCGCAATGGCTGCGGTTTGACAATCCATCCTTCTCGGTGGGACAATACCGCCCCCCTCGCGGCTGAATCCCCAGCCGCACCCCGTTTTTTGCCGATGGACCTCGCGCTTCCCGAATCCCTGCGGCTGCAACCCGCGCCCAGAGGGTTGGGCGGACACCGTCCCGACAACCCCGTCCTCACCGCCTGGATCGACGAGTGCGCCACGCACTGCCGTCCCCACTCGATCTTCTACTGCGATGGCTCCGACGCCGAGAATGACTTCCTCCTCGCCGAAGCCTGCCGGCTGGGCACGCTGACGAAGCTCGACCAAGAAAAACTGCCCGGCTGCTACTACCACCGTTCTGCCGCCAACGACGTGGCGCGCGTGGAGCAACTCACCTTTATTTGCACGCCGAGCGCCGACGACGCCGGCCCGACGAACCACTGGCGTGAGCCAGTCGCCACCCGCGTGATGCTCATGGACCTGCTCGCTGGGGCG